>NZ_JBQSWB010000008.1:0-257571 GCF_052446295.1 Brachybacterium sp. AOP43-C2-M15 | reverse complement strand
GCCACGGCCACCAGCAGCCCGGCCAGGCCGGTGAGCACGAGGTGGAACCAGGGCAGTCGTCGCTCGTCGGTCGAGCGGAACGAGGGGGTCGTCTGCAGGGACGTCGGGGAGCTCATGGGGACCTCTCAGCTCTGGGGGCCGCTGCGGGCGACGATCCACCGGGCGATGGCGTTGATGATGAAGGTCAGCACGAACAGCACCAGGCCGGTGAAGATGAGCAGGGACATCTCGACGCCGGAGGCCTCCGCCTGCTTGGAGGCGATGTTCGCGGCGATCGACTGGTGGCGCCCCACCTCCAGGATGTGGAGGGAGAAGGTGGCGCCGGGGGCGAGGATCATGAGCACGGCCATGGTCTCGCCCAGCGCCCGGCCGAGCCCGAGCATCGAGGCGGCGACGACGCCTCCCCGCCCGAACGGCAGCACGACGGTGCGGATGGTCTCCCAGCGGGTTGCGCCGAGGGCGAGTGCCGCCTCCTCCTGCAGGCGCGGGGTCTGCAGGAACACCTCCCGCGAGACCGCGGTGATGATCGGCAGCACCATCACGGCCAGCACCACGGAGGCGGAGGCGAGGTTGCGCATGGGCGCGGTGGGATCGCCGCCGAACAGCGGGATCCAGCCGAGGTAGCTGTTGAGGATGACGTACAGCGGCTCGAGCTTGGGGACCAGCCAGATGCCGCCCCAGAGGCCGTAGACGACCGAGGGGACCGCGGCCAGCAGGTCGATCATGTAGCCGAGCCCGGCGGCCATCCGGCGCGGCGCGAAGTGGGAGATGAACAGGGCGATCCCGATCGCGATCGGGATGGCGATCACCAGGGCGATCGCCGCGGCGAGCACGGTGCCGAAGACCAGCGGGAGGGTGGTCTCCAGGAGCGAGAAGCCTCCGCTGCCCGAGAACTCGCTGCTGGCCATCACGGCCGGCATCGACTCCGTGGTGAGGAAGATGGCCACTGCGGCGAGAGTGAGGAAGATGAGCAGGCCCGAGCCGATGCTCAGGGCGGAGAAGATCGAGTCGCCGAAGCGGCGGCCGCTGGTCGCCATCGTGCGGGGAGGTGCCGTCGACGCGTCCGACTCGACGTCAGTGCTGCTCATAGGGGCCTTCCTGAGAGCTCACGGGACTGGATGGGGGCGGGGTGCTCGTCCGCGGCGAGGCCGCCGGGCCGTGAGAGGTCCGGCGGCACGCCGTGGTGCGGGTGGCAGGATCAGCCGACGGTGATGCCGTCGACGGCCGCCTGGGCCTCGGTGCGCAGCTCGTCCGAGATCGGCGCGGAGCCGGCGTTCTCGAGCCCGGCCTGCTGCCCCTCCTCCGAGATGATGTAGGAGGCGTAGGCCTTGACCGCCTCGCCCTCGGCGGAATCGGCGTAGGAGCCGCACAGCGCGAGGTAGGAGATGAGCACGATCGGGTAGACGTCGGACTCGGTGGTGGTGCGGTCCAGCTCCACGACGATGTCGTTGTCCTCGCGACCCTCCTCGCGGGGGGAGACGTCCACGGCCTTGGCCGCGGCGTCGGCGCTGTACTCGACGAAGTCCTCGCCCACCTGGATCGCGGCGGTGCCGAGGTTGCCGGCCTGGGAGGCGTCGGCGTAGCCGATGGTGCCGTTGCCGCCCTCGACGGTGGAGATCATGCCGGAGGTGCCGTCGCCGGACTGGCCGCCGTCGAGGGGCCAGGTCTCGACCGGGCCGTGGGACCAGGCGTCGGAGGCGGTCTCGGAGAGGTACTCGGTGAAGTTCTCGGTGGTGCCGGAGTCGTCGGAGCGGTGGACGGGCACGATCGCGAGATCGGGGAGGTCCGCGTCCGGGTTGTGCTCGGCGATCGCCTCGTCGTTCCAGTTCGTGATGTCGCCGGCGAAGATCCCGCCGATGACCTCGGGGGTGAGGTTCAGCGACTCGACGCCCTCGATGTTGAACACGACCGCGATCGGGGAGATGTAGACGGGCAGGTCGAAGGCCTGCTCGTCGTTGCACACCTCGGTGGAGGCGGCGAGCTCCTCCTCGTCCAGCGCCGAGTCGGTGCCGGCGAACTTCACCTGGCCGGAGAGGAACTGCTCGCGGCCGGTGCCGGAGCCGGTGGGGTCGTAGGTGACGGTGAGCTCGCCGCCCTCGGCGCCCACGAGGCCCATGAAGGACTCGGTCCACGCGGTCTGGGCGTTCTGCATGGAGGAGGCGCCGGCGCCGGCGAGGTTGCCGGTGAGGCTCTCGTACCCGCCGGATGCCGCCGCGGCGCCGCCGTCGTCGGAGCCGGAGCCGGAAGCGGCGCCGTCCGCACCGCCGCCGCAGGCGGTCAGGGCGAGGCCGCCGATGAGTCCGAGCGCGGCGAGCGAGACGAGCTTGTTCTTTCGAACGTTCACTGCGAGTCCTTTCGGGGCCGGGGGCCCGGGGAGCATGTCCATCAGGAAGGTCTGACAGCGGGGACGCTAAGGAGGGCAGATGACGCCCCGCCCGCTCGGCAGTGAACGGCAGGTGAACTCCCCGCGCTCTCGCATGAACACGCAGGTGGACAGGGGTATGGCGGTTTCCCGACGGTGGTCACGACTGGGTCACGCCGTGGCGTGCGCCACCGGCAGGACGGCGCGCGCGGCCGACGGGCCCGCGGGCCGGAACAGCGGGCGGGCTCAGGGGGCCGACGTGCTCAGCGAGCCGGCACGGCGGGCGGGCTCAGGGGGCCGACGTGCTCAGCGAGCCGGCACGGCGGGAGAGCTCAGCGGGCCGACGAGCTCAGCAGGAGCGGGCCCGGCAGGCGGGCACTCAACTGGTGGGGACTCAGCTGGTGGGGACTCAGTAGGTGGGGGCGGAGACGGCCACGATGATGCCGAGCACGATGTACAGCACCACGAGCGCCAGCGGGATCAGACCGATGAGCGAGGTGACCAGGCCGGCGATCGCCAGGCCTCGGCCGCTCTTCGGCGTGGTCGCCGCGGGACCGGTCTCCTTCATGCCCACGGCGGAGAAGAAGATCCCGAAAGGAGAGGTGACGCCCCCGCACATGATGAGGCCCAGCAGACCCAGCACGAATCCCGCGACCGCGGAGCTCGAGCTCGGCGGCGGCATGTAGGGGCCGTAGCCGGGCGGTGCGACACCGTACGGACCGGGGGCGAGCTGAGCGGGCGAGTACTGACCGGACGAGTACTGGCCGGCACCCTGCTGCCCGGTGCCGTACGGGTCGTGGGGAGGCGGCGGGGACGCCTCGACGGAGGAGCTGAAGGTGGGGCCGAAGCCGTCGGCGTCCAGCGGATCGGTCGCGTACGGGTCGCTTCCCCCGGGGCCCACGGCATAGGGATCCGCGCCGTACGGGTCCTCGGGGCCGTGCTCGCGGGGCGCGAACGGGTCGCGGCCGCCCAGCGCGTCGTCCCCTGGCCCGTATCCGTCGGCCGCATACCTGTCGGCCGCGTACCCGTCGGCGCCGTCGCGGTCGCCGCCGTAGTAGTCCGGCAGGCCCCCGTGTCCTGTGCTCATCCTCGTCGTCCCCTTCCCCTGCCCCCGCGCGATGACGCGTGCTGCGACGTCGTGCGCTGCGCTGTCCTGTGCTGCAGGGTCGTGTGCTGCATCGTCCTGCGCTTCATTGTCCCGCGCTTCATTGTCCTGTGCCGCGTCGTCCTGTGCTGCATTGTCCCGTGCCGCGATGCGTCCCGGGCCGCGCTCAGCCGATGTTGGGCAGATGTCGCTCGATGGCGACCACCCGCCCTGCCGCGGTGGTGTGCAGGAGCAGCGCCTCTCCCGCGGCGAGGAACGGATCCTGTCGCGGCAGCTCGAGCGCCGCACCGTGCTGCGCCACAGCGCGCACCGACTCGATGACGGTGGGCAGCACCGGACGGTGCGTGCACACCACCGTGGGCCGCGCCTGCGCGAGCACCCGGTCGATCACTGCGGCGGTGCGCGAGGGATGCTCGGCGTGCCCGGCCTCGGTGAGCGCGTCCTTGGTGCGCACCTTCAGCCCCTCGATCCGTGCCAGCGGTTCGACCGTGGCGCGGCATCGCTCCCAGGGACTGCTCACCACGCTGGCCGGGTCGAAGGCGTCCAGCAGCGGCGGCAGCGCCTGGGCCTGCTTCCGCCCCTTCTTGTTCAGGGGGCGGGACTTCTCCCCCTTGCGCCACTTCGACCGCGACAGGGCGGCGCCGTGGCGCTGGATGATGATCGGCACCGTCGCCAGCTCCTCCGCGTCCAGGTAGCGGCGCAGGGCCACCAGCGGCACCTGATCGCTCTGGCGGGTGACCAGCCGCTCGGCCTCGTCGAGGCCGACCCAGCGGGTCTCGTCGATCTCCTTGGGGTTCTTCGGCCCGGGTCCGACCTTCGCCCGCACGGTCGCGGTCCAGTACTGCACGATCTTGGTGCGCCCGTCGGGCAGCAGGTACACCGAGGCGGGGAGCGGCCGGTGCAGGCGCACCCGGCAGCCCGTCTCCTCGGCGACCTCCCGCACCGCCGCGGCGGGGAAGGTCTCGCCCTTGTCCAGCTTCCCCTTCGGGATCGACCAGTCGTCGTAGCGCGGCCGATGCACCAGCAGCACCTGGATGCCGTCGCCCCTCTCGCGCCACGCGAGCGCACCGGCGGCGAGCACGGGCGGCGGCTTCCCGGGAGCGACGTGCACCGATCAGCCCTCTCCGGTAGCGCGCATCTGCACGTCCCGGCCCGAGACGGCGAAGCCGAGGGTCTCGTACAGGCGCAGCGCCGCGGTGTTGTCGGCCTCGACGTAGAGCTCGACGCCGGGGACGCCGGCCTCCTGCAGCCGCACGAGGGACGCGGCCATGAGCGTGCCGCCCACGCCCAGGCCCTGCACGGACGGATCGGTGGCGACGACGTAGATCTCCGCGTCCGCGTCCACGTCCCCGGGGCGCTCCCGCTTGACCCAGACGAAGCCGACCAGCTCCTCCTCCCGCAGGGCGACCATCATGTCCTCGGCGTCGAACCAGGGCTGGGCGAGGCGCTGGTCCAGGTCCGCGCGGGTCAGCGCCCCCTGCTCGGGGTGATCGGCGAAGGCCGCGGCGTTGACCTCCACCCAGCGCTCCGCATCGCGGGCGGGATCGAAGGCGGCCAGCCGGAGCCCCTCCGGCGGCGTCGGCGACGCGGTCGGCACCGGGTCCGTGCCGCCCAGGTCGCGGCGCAGGGTCAGCAGCCGACGGGTCTCCACGAGACCGGCCCCGGCGAGGAAGGCGAGGGAGCCCTCGAGGGCTCCGTGGGCCCAGATCCCGGCGTCCGGCCGCTCCTCGAGGGCGGCGCGCAGCAGGGCGGTGCCGTGGCCGTTGCGCCGGTGACCGGGCCGGACCATGCCCTGCACGGTCCCGTCGGACAGCACGCTGGCATAGCCGATCAGCGCACCCTCCGTCGGGCCGGCGCCCGCCGGCGCCTCGAGCAGCAGATGCCGGGCGTCCCGGCTCTCGAGCGCGAGGGTGGCCGCCTCGTCCAGGGGGGACACGCCGTCGTGCGCGGTGGCGGTCGCGAGCAGGTCGAGGATCGCCTCGCGCCGGATCGGCGACAGAGCAGCCGTCGTGATCATGGGGTCCTTCCGGGGGCTCTGCGAGAGGTGCGGCGGACGTGCGATGCGCGACCGCACGGAGGATCCGGGTGCGCCGTCACCAGCGGGCACTCGTAGACTGCCACTGTAGCGCCCGACGGACATGCTCCGTCGATGCGGCCCGAGACCGGATTCGACAGCGAGGGAGGCCCCGTGACCGTCCCCGAGCGCGCTCCCCTCGGCGCCGCCCTCGCGCTGCTGCTGGCCGTGGTCTCGCTCACAGGCCCCCTCTCCCCCGTGCTGATGGCGATGGCCGTCGCGCTGATGGTGCTGCTGCTCGGCATCGCCTGGCCGGACCTCCTCGAGCTGCCCTCGCCCGTCGGAACCCGCGTGGTGGTCGTCGGCACCGGCCTCATCGGCGCCCTGCTCACCGTGCTCGGTCCCGAGCGCTTCACCGCTCTCTCCGGCGTGGTGATGGTGTGCGCGACGGGCGTCTTCGCCGCCTTCGTGCACCAGATGATCCGGGCCGAACGGCGAGAGCTGACCGAGTCGCTCACCGGGACCGTCGCGGGCGTCTTCGTCACCGGCATCGCCGCCTGCTGGGTGCTCGCCCAGACGGGCGCGGTCGCCGCCGGCTCCACGGGCGTGGTGACCGCGGTCGCCGCCGGCCTCGCCGCCACCCTGCTGCTGAACTCGACCCCCCTGCCCTCGTTGCCCCGCTTCGCGGTCTCGGCGCTCGCGGGCCTCGCGGTGACCGCCGCGCTCGCCGCCGCCCTCGCGGGGCTGTGGTGGCCGGTGGCCGCGGCCGTGGGACTGGTCACCGCGATCGGCGCGAGCTGCGCGCACCTGCTGACCGGCTCCTCCCTGGTCGCCAAGGAGCCCGTCCCCTCGCTCGCCGTGGCCGCGGTGCCGGTGGCCACCGTCGGCGTGGTCGCCCATCTCGTGGTGGTGCTGCTGCCCTGAGCGCAGTCGGCGGCGATGCCTGCGGAGCCCGTCGGCGACGAGCGCCGGCGGGAGGCGCCGGAGAGGCGCGCCGAAAGGGGGCGCCGGCACGCCGGTCGGCGCGTGCGGTGAGGCCGTGCACGCCGCCCCTGCCGGGTCCCGCGGAACGATAGACTTCCCCCATGACCCCCTTGTCCCTGTTCTTCATCGCCCTCGTCATCCTGGTGGGCCTCGGCACCCTCGCCTTCGCCGTCCTGGTGCTGACCCGGCTCTTCGACCGCTGAGCGACCTGCGGCACCGATGCCCATCACGCTCGACACCTCCCTCCCGGAGTCCCTGTACCCCCTGGCCTGGCTGATCGGCAGCTGGGAGGGCAGCGGAGCTCTCACCGCGACCGAGCCGGGCGCCGCGGACGCCCGCATCGAGCAGCAGCTGGTCTGCACCGCCCGCGAGGACGGCGCCCTGGACTGGCGCTCGACGATCCACCGCGTCGACGCCCCCGCACCGCTGCCGCCCACCAGCGTCTTCGCCCGCGAGGACGCCCCGCCGCAGTCCCCCACCGGCAGCGGCGAGCGCAGCCTGCTGCATCGCGAGGACGGCGTCTGGAGCGTCGGCGAGCCGCTGCCGGGACAGGACCGTGCGGCGGCCGCCGCCGCGGCGCCGGGGACGCCCGCGAGCTACCTGTCCCACCATCTCGACGCCCGCCTGGAGCGGCGCGGGGAGGCGGAGGAGACCTGGTCCGGCGAGGTGCGCGGGCCCCGCGTCCAGCTCGCCCTCGCCGGCGACGACGGGCGGGTGGGCGCGACCCGCATGATCGGCTACGTGAGCGGACGGCTGATGTGGCTGTGGGAGCGCCGCACCCCGGTCGCCGACGGCGCCCCCGGCGAGACCGCCCTGTCCCCGTACCTCTCCCTGGAGCTGCACCGTGCCTGAGACCGATCGTGCCCTTCGCCCCCTGCTGCGCGACGGCGCAGTGCTCGGGGAGGGCCCCGATGCGGCGGTCCCCGTCCACTACGGCGCCCCGCTGCGCGAGCAGCGCCACCTGCTGGACGGCACCGCCGTGGTGGATCTCGGACAGTTCGAGCTGCTCGAGGTGCGCGGAGCGGACGCCCGCAGCTGGATGACCACCGTCACCACCCAGGTGCTGGCCGCCACCCCCGTCGGCTCCTCCGCCTCGCTCGCCGTGCTCTCCCCGCAGGGCCGCGTCGAGCACATGGCCTCCGCCGTGGTGCTGGACGAGGAGGCGCTGCTGCTGATCCTCGACGCCGGCGCGCGCGCCGGGATGCGCCGCTACCTGGAGATGATGCGCTTCGCCGCCCGGGTCGAGCTGATCGATCGCGACGACCTGCGGGTCCTCGGCGCGCTCTCCCCCGCCGCCGAGGTGCTCCCGCAGCTGGGCCTTCCCGCGCCCGTGGCCGTCTGGTCCGAGCCGTGGCCGCAGGTCGCCGAGGGCGGCGTCGCCTACGGCCCCGACCCCGAGGACCCGGTGGGCGCCGTGCTCACCGTCTGCGACACGGCCTCCCTCGAGGCGCTGCCGTGGCGGCCGGAGCACCTGGCGGGGATGAGCTCCTGGGAGGCGCTGCGGATCGCCGACCACCGCGCCCGCTCCGTGCGCGAGGTCGACGAGCGCAGCATCCCGCACGAGCTCGACCTGCTGCGCACCTCCGTGCACACCACCAAGGGCTGCTACCGCGGGCAGGAGACGGTCGCCAAGGTGCTGAACCTCGGCCAGCCCCCGCGGCGCCTGGTCATGCTCCACCTCGACGGCTCGCAGGACATCCCCGTCGCCGCGGGCGGCGAGGTGCGCCTGGGCGGCAGCGAGGGGAAGGTCGTCGGCGCCGTCACCTCCGCCGCTCTGCACGTCGACCTGGGCCCCATCGCGCTGGCCGTCGTGCGCCGTGCGGTGCCGCTGGATGCGGCGCTGTCCGTGCAGGTGCCCGTCGGGGAGGCGGGCGGGGAGAGCACCGCGGTATGGATCGACGCCGCCCAGGAGCCGATCGTGCTGCCCCGGGACCACGGCGCACGCCCGGCGACCCCCAAGCTCTGAGCGGCGCCGCCCGGGCGCCCGGCTCCGAGCCGGACGGTGTGCCAGCGGCGGTGTGACGGCAGACGGGTGACGACGGACGGGCGACGGCGGGCGGCCGTCCCGGGCCCGACGGGCCGTCTCCACGGCGCCCTCACCGATCCCGCACCGCACTCCTACTGCGTCCGGGCTGTGCCCCGGACGCCGACCTGGAACAATGGTCACCATGAGAGCTGAGGGCGACCAGCAGGACTGGACCCGGCACCGACGTGAGGTGTTCGAGGCCAAGGAGCAGGCGCTGCATGCCGCTCGCGAGGCGGAGCACGAGCAGGCCACCGCGATGATCCGCGAGGCCGTCACCCGGTTCCGCGAGGCCGGGATCCCGCCCGTGCCGCTGCGCGCCCGCCCCTTCCGCGGCGGGGGCACCATCCGCACCGGTCTCGAGGGCTGGTACCTCAAGCAGGACCGCTCGCTCGCGGTCGACGCCGAGGGCCGCTACTACGTGCTGCGGGTCGACGGCGGGCTCCTCTCCCGCCTGCGCGGCGCCACCCCCGCGCCCCGTCATGCCCCGCTGGTGGTGGGGCGCGGCGCCCGGGACGGCGACACCTTCGGCCTCGACGAGCTGCTGGAGATGCGCCTGCAGGACCCGGTGGCGGCATGAGCGCGAGGAAGGCGCGCGCCGCACGCCCCGACAAGCACACCGAGCACACCCCGCTGACCTCGACGGCCGCGATCCCGGTGATCGACAAGGTGCGCGACGCCGTGCACGACCGGGTCCAGGAAGGCATGTCCCGAGGCCGCGGGGACCTGCTCACGGTGGGGCGGGCCGCGATCGCCGCGAGCCTCGCATACCTGGTCAGCGGCATCGTGTGGAACCACGAGTTCCCCTTCTTCTCCGCGATCGTGGCGTTCATCATCATCGGCTTCGGCATCGAGAAGAAGATGCGCAAGATCGTCGAGATGTCCTGCGGGGTGATGCTCGGGGTGCTGTTCGGCGAGCTCGCCCGCGCCACGATCGGCTCGGGCACCTGGCAGATCCTGGTGGTGGTGTTCATCGCCGGGATGGCCGCCCGGCTCATCGACTCCAGCAACCTCTTCGGGTTCCAGCTGACCATCCAGTCGCTGCTGGTGATGATCATGCCGGTCACCCCCGCCATGACCCCCGGAGGGCGGGTGCTGGACGCCATCACCGGCGTCACCATCGCCGTGATCGTCCACCTGCTGCTCTCCGGGGACCCGCGCCGCCTGCAGAGCCGTGCGGCGGCCTCGTTCTACCGGGAGCTCGAGAGCACCCTGGTCAATCTCGCGCTCTCGGCCCGCAGCGGGGACCGGGGCGTCGCGCAGGCGGCGCTGCGCAACGTCCGCGAGGTCTCGCAGAAGTACACCGACGAATGGAAGCTCGCCAACGACGTCGCCAACGAGATGGCGACCTTCTCCCCCACCGGGCTGCGCCACGCCGAGGACGTGGACCGCCTGCAGCACCTGCTGGTCGGCTCCGACCGGGCCATGCGCAACGTGCGGGTGATCGCCCGGCGTCAGGCGGAGTTCCTCGACGCGGTGCGCGGGGACGCGCACTCGACGCTCGCCGACGCCCTGCTGGCCGCGCGGGACGCGGTCCAGGAGCTGAGCACGGCCGTCTCCCACGAGGAGGTCGACTTCACCCGTGCCCGGCGGAAGCTGCGGCTGTACGGCTCCTACCTGTCCCCGGAGATGCTGATGCGCAACGACGAGGGGATGCGCCCGGGCCGGGCCGGGCACTTCGAGGGCGTGACCCTGACGATCCAGCTGCGCTCCCTGGCGATCGATCTGCTGCAGGCCACGGGGCTCACCGCCGCCGAGGCGAAGCAGTTCCTGCCCAGCCTGGTGGTCGCCGCCGACGGCGATGCGATCGGCCCCCGCCCGATGACGATGGAGATGCGCGCGCTCGAGCCGCCGGCCACCACCGAGGCGCTCGAGCTGCTGATCACCGACCGCTCGGACCCCGACCGCCGGCGCTGAGCGGCGCCCGCACCGCCGACACCTCGCCACGCCCCCGCCCCGCACAGCGAGGGTCCGGGATCCGTCCAGCCGTTCCCCGTATCCTGACCGGATGATCGCCCTCATCCAGACGTGGATCTTCCTCCTGATCGCCCTCGCCCTGCTGGCGGTCGAGATCTGGGCGCTCGTGAACGCCCTGCGCTTCCGCGCCGACGCCTACGTGGCCGCCGGAAAGCGCACCAAGGTGTTCTGGGGCGCGCTGACCGGCGTCTCCGTGCTGCTGGGGTTCCTGTCGATCCCGTATCCCGTGGGGCGCGGCAGCTCGATGCTGTTCATGATCGCCGGCGTGATCATCGCGGGCATCTTCCTGGCCGACGTCCTGCCCGCCCTCAAGCAGGTCATGGGCCGCGCCCAGCGCAACCGCAGGTGACCCTCCGCTGATCCACGCGACGGGGCCCGGAGCAGATCTGCTCCGGGCCCCGCCGTACGCCGGTCAGGCGCTGTCGATCAGCTCATGTGCGTGCCCGCGGAACGGAGGTTCTGCGCGGCCTCGACGAGGCGGGCCGCCATGCCGGCCTCGGCCTTCTTGCCCCAGGCGCGGGGGTCGTAGGCCTTCTTGTTGCCGACCTCGCCGTCGATCTTCAGCACACCGTCGTAGTTCTCGAACATGTGCGAGACCGCGGGGCGGGTGAAGGCGTACTGGGTGTCGGTGTCGATGTTCATCTTGATGACGCCGTTGTCCACGGCCTCGCCGATCTCCTCCAGGGTGGAGCCGGATCCGCCGTGCATCACCAGGTCGAACGGCATGTCCTTGCCGTACTCGGCGCCGACGGCCTTCTGGATGTCCAGCAGCACCGAGGGGCGCAGCTTGACGTTGCCCGGCTTGTACACGCCGTGCACGTTGCCGAAGGTGAGGGCGGTGAGGTAGCGGCCCCGCTCGCCCAGGCCCAGCTTCTTGGCGGTCTTCAGGCCGTCCTCCGGGGTGGAGAACAGCTTGTCGTTGGAGACGTCCGCCTCCACGCCGTCCTCCTCGCCGCCGACGACGCCGACCTCGATCTCGAGGATCTTCTTCGCGGCGACGGACTTCTCGAGCAGCTTCTCGGCGATCTCGAGGTTCTCGTCGACCGGCACGGCGGAGCCGTCCCACATGTGGGACTGGAACAGCGGATCCAGGCCCTTGCTCACGCGGTTCTCGAGGTCCCACTCGATGAGGGGCTCGACCCAGGTGGGCAGGACCTCCTTGGCGCAGTGGTCGGTGTGCAGCGCGACGGTGATCGGGTAGTTCTTCGCGACGGCGTGCACGTACTCGGCCAGCGCGATCGAGCCGGCGACACGGTCCTTGATGGTGGAGCCGGAGAGGTACTCGGCACCGCCGAAGGACACCTGGATGATGCCGTCGGAGCCCGCCTCGGCGAAGCCCTGCAGGGCAGCGGTGGCCGTCTGCGAGCTGGAGACGTTGACGGCGGGGTAGGCGAACTTGCCGGCCTTGGCCCGGTCGATCATCTCTGCGTACTGATCCGGGGTTGCGACTGCCATGAGGCATTCTCCTTCGCTGAAGCGACGTGATGACGACCGTCGGCGCGGGGCGCGCAGCGCACGGTCGTCCTATCCCGCCCATTGTCCCATAGGGCACCTCCATGCCGACCGGGGCCCTCACCCCGTGGGAACCGCCTCGAGGACGGCCCCGGGAACACCCCTGAGGACGTCGCCGGGAGCGCCGAGCGGAGCATCGCCCGGAGCCGTGCCGGGAGAGCTCGAGCGCTCCGCCCGCGCAGGCCCGACCGCGCTCAGCGCAGCGGTCCCCCGGGGATCTCGGCGTGCTGGAGGATCCAGCTGTGCATCGCGATCGCGGCCGCCGCGGCGACGTTGATCGAGCGGGTCGAGCCGAACTGCGTGATGCCCACGACGAGGTCCGCGGCCGCGAGGATCTCCGCGCTCACGCCCGGTCCCTCCTGGCCCACGACCAGCAGCGCATCGCGCGGCAGAGCGGTGCGCTCGATCGGCAGCGCCCCCTCGACCAGGTCGATCACCACCAGCGGCCTGCCGTGCTCCCGCGCCCAGTCGATCAGGTGCGCGGCATCGGGATGGTGGATCTCGTGCTGGTAGCGGTCGGTGACCATCGCGCCGCGACGGTTCCAGCGACGTCGGCCCACGATGTGGAAGGCGCCGACGGCGAAGGCGTTGGCGGTGCGCACCACGGAGCCGATGTTCGCGTCGTGCTCGAGGTTCTCGATCGCGACGTGGAGGTCGTGGCGGCGGCTGTCGAGCTCGGCGACGATCGCCGCGCGCCGCCAGTAGCGGAAGCGGTCCTCGACGTTGCGCCGGTCGCCGTGGGCGAGCAGCTCGGGATCCAGGCGCTCGTCCTCGGGCCAGGGCCGGGGGTGGGGACCGACGCCGACGGCGCGCCCGTCGGCCGCGCGTCCCTCCTGCTCTCGCCCCTCGGGCTCTGGTCCCTCGGCCGCCTGCGCGGGCGGGAGCTGGTCGTCGGCCGTCACCGGTTCTCGGTCCCCGGGTCGCGTGCCTGGCCCTGCTCCTCCTCGCGCCCCGGCTCGAGGTCGCGGCGGTACTTCTCGTCCGGGTCGGGCAGACCCTGCGCACGGCGCGTCCTCTCGCGCCGGATCAGCTGCACCGCGAACCACAGCACGACCAGCCCGATGAGCACGTAGACCACGGTGGAGAAGAGGTCGGTGTAGGGCTCGATGACCGTCCAGTTGCTGCCCATGACGTAGCCGATGGTCAGGAAGACGCTGTTCCAGATCGCGCTGCCGGCCGCGGTGAGCAGGGTGAACGTGCCGATCGGCATCGCATACAGGCCGGCCGGGATCGAGATCAGGGAGCGGATTCCCGGCACCATGCGCCCGAAGAAGATCGCCTTGCGGCCGTGCTCGTCCATGAAGGCGACCGTCTTGTCGTAGTCCTCGACATGCACCAGCGGAAGCCGGAGGAAGAGGGTGCGCAGGCGCTCGGGGCCCAGCAGCCGACCGAGTCCGTAGAGCATCCAGGCCCCCGCGAGCGACCCGGCGACCGAGGCCAGCAGCATCACCCAGTACGACTGGTGCGGACCCGCGGCGGTGACCCCGGCCAGCGGCAGGATCACCTCGGAGGGGATCGGAGGGAAGATGTTCTCGAGGAAGATCAGCACGAGGACACCGAGGGCGCCGAGGGCGTCCATGGTCCCGACCGCCCAGTCGACGATGTTCATGCAGGGTCTCCTCGCAGGGTGCGGGTCGGGAGCGGACGGCCCGTCGGCACCGGCGCGATGCGCGGTCCCGTCCGCGGCCAATGCTAGGGGCTGGGGACGCTCTCCACGGTGACCTGACGGTCACCTCCCCCACACCTTCACCATCACCGTTCCACCTGCTCACAGTGCTGGTCCGGTCTATTCTGTGCGCATGACGTTCAATCCGAAGGCGGAGATCCGCTCCGAGAACGTCTCCGCGGCGGGAGGCGGGGGCGGCTTCCGGCCGCGCGGCGGCGGTCGGGGCGGGGGCGGTCTGAAGCTCGGCGGCGCGGGCGGCTGTCTGCTGCTGGTGGTCGTGCTGGTCTACGCGCTGCTGGGCGGCAATCCGCTGGACCTGCTCGGCGGCTCCTCGACGCAGCGGGGCCCGGTGGCCGAGGGCGGCTCGCTGGATCACTGCCTGTCGGGCGCCGACGCGAACGAGCAGGACGACTGCCTGGTGCAGGCCACGATCGAGTCCGGGGACTCGCTGTGGGCGCAGCTCGCCCCCGAGGAGGGCGTGGACTTCGTCGAGCCCCAGGGGCGCGTGTTCAGCGATTCGGTGCAGACGGGATGCGGCGCGGCCACGGCCGACGTCGGCCCCTTCTACTGCCCGGCGGACGCCACGATCTACGTCGACGTGGACTTCTTCGACTCCCTCTCCGGCCAGTACGGCGCCGACGACGGGCAGCTGGCGAAGATGTACGTGGTCGCCCATGAGTACGGCCATCACATCCAGCAGCTCGCCGGGACGATGCAGAGCGCGGACCGCTCGGAGACCGGCCCGCAGTCCGACGCGGTGCGGCTCGAGCTGCAGGCCGACTGCTACGCCGGGGTGTGGGCGCACCACGCCGCGAACACGGTCGACGACCACGGCAACGCGATGCTCTCCCCGCTGAGCGAGGACGACATCGCCTCGGCGCTCTCCGCGGCGAGCGCCGTGGGCGACGACCACATCCAGGGCGAGGTCGCCGGGGGGCAGGTGCAGCCGGAGAGCTGGACCCACGGCTCCTCCGAGCAGCGCCGGCACTGGTTCACCACCGGCTACGAGCAGGGCACCGTGGCCGCCTGCGACACCTTCGCGGCCGACGAGGTGTGACCCGGCTCAGATCTCCAGCTCGGAGATGTCGTAGGCGGCGAGGTAGCGGTACCCGGCGGCCTCGACGGCCTCGCGGGAGGCGTCCGAGCGGTGCACGATCACGGCGACGGCGGCGATGTCCGCCCCCTCCTCGGCGAGGGCCTCGCAGGCCGTCAGCACGCTGCCGCCGGTGGTGGAGGTGTCCTCGACCGCGACCACGCGACGACCGGCGACGTCCGGCCCCTCGATGCGGCGCTGCAGGCCGTGGGCCTTGTTGGCCTTGCGCACCACGAAGGCGTCGAGCCCGTCGATCTCCCCGTCGGCCGCCGAGGCGTGCAGGATCGAGGTGGCCACCGGGTCCGCGCCGAGGGTCAGGCCGCCCACCGCCTCGACGCCGGGGAGGAGCCCTTCCCGGCGCAGCAGGTCGATCATGATCCGTCCCACCAGCGGGGACGCCTCGTGATGGAGGGTGATGCGGCGCAGGTCGACGTAGTGGTCGGCCTCGGCGCCCGAGGAGAGGACCACGTGACCGCGCACCACGGCGAGGTCGCGGATCAGGACGCGCAGGCGCTCGCGCGCCTCGTCGATCGGGGGGGACGGGACGGGATCAGTGCTGGTGCCGGACATGGCGCCAGGGTAATCGACCAGGGCCGGCTCAGTCCTCGCCGTCCCGCTGCCAGGGGGCGTGGAGGTTCCGTCGCGAGGCCCGGCGTCGGGAGCGCTGCACGGAGCGGGCCTGCAGGCGGCGGTACCAGTTCGGCGAGGTCATCGCCCGCACCAGCGACCTCGGTGCGATGCGGGAGAACTCCCCGGCGGTGCGGTACTTCACCGACGGGATCGACAGCACGGCGCCCTTGGCGGTGTCCTTGAGCGCCTGCTCCACGACGTACGGCGCCTTGAGCCAGGTGATCCGCGGCAGCCCGTCCATGGACATCGAGGCCCGCTCGTGGAACTCGGTCTGCACGAAGCCGGGCAGCAGGGCGGTGGCCGTGACGCCGGTGCCCTTGAGCTCCATCGCGAGGGACTCGGTGAAGACGGTGACCCAGCTCTTGGACGCCGCGTAGGGGCCGGCGGTGGTGTAGCCCGCGAGGGAGCTGACGTTGAGGATCGCACCGCGGCGGCGCTGGACCATGGTACGGGCGGCGGCGTGGGAGAGCACCAGGACGGCGCGCATCAGGGTGTCCATCTGCTTGACGTGATCCTCGACCCCGACCTCGAGGAAGCCGCCGCGCAGCCCGTACCCGGCGTTGTTGACCAGCAGCTCGATCCGTTCGACGGGGTCGGTGAGCCGGATCGCGACCCGCTCGACCTGCGCAGGCTCCGAGAGATCGGCGGGGAGCACCTCGACCTCGACCTGGTGGACGTCGCGGATCTGCTCCGCGACGGCCCGCAGTCGATCCTCGTCGCGGGAGACCAGGACGAGGTGGTGCCCTGTCCCGGCCAGCTGCCAGGCGAACTCCAGGCCGAGGCCCGAGGTGGAACCGGTGACGAGTGCGCGCGCCATGGCGAGAGTTTACGACGGTCCGGGCGAGTGGGTGCGCACCGACGGTCCGCCGTAGGATCGTGTCCATGCGCATCGCGACCTGGAACATCAATTCGCTGCGAGCCCGGATGGATCGGGTGCTCGCCTTCCTCGAGCGGCACGACGTGGACGTGCTCGCCCTGCAGGAGATCAAGGCCAAGCCCCAGCAGCTGGATCTCGGCGCGCTCGAGGCGGCCGGCTACGAGGTCGCCGCGCACGGGCTGAACCAGTGGAACGGGGTCGCGCTGATCTCGCGCGTCGGCCTCACCGACGTGCGCACCGAGCTGCCCGCCGCACCCACCTGGCCGGAGGACGGGACCGGCGTGGTCGAGGCGCGGGCCCTGGGCGGCGTGGTGGGCGACCGCCTGCGGATCTGGTCGCTGTACGTGCCCAACGGCCGCGAGCTGGACCATCCGCACTACGGGTACAAGCTGCGCTGGCTCGAGACGCTGCGCGCCGAGGGCGCGCGGGAGCTGGCCGACGATCCGTCGGCCCGGGCCGTGCTGGTGGGCGACTTCAACGTCGCCCCGCAGGACGAGGACGTGTGGGACATGGAGTTCTTCGAGGGGAAGACCCATGTCACCGAACCGGAGCGCGCGGCCTTCCGCGCCGTCGTCGACGAGGGCTTCGCCGATGTGGTGCGCGGCGACCATCCCGGCCCGGGCGTCTACACCTACTGGGACTACCAGGCGCTGCGCTTCCCGAAGAAGGAGGGGATGAGGATCGACTTCGTGCTCGGCTCCCCCGCCGTGCAGTCCGCCGTGACCGGCTCGTTCATCGACCGCGAGGAGCGCAAGGGCAAGGGCGCCTCGGACCACGCACCGGTCGTGGTGGACCTGGATCTCTGAGCCGGACGGCACCGGGCCGGGCCGCACGGGGCCGGACAGCACCGGGCCGCCGGGCCGGGCCGGCGCACTCCGGACATGATGGAGCGGCGTCGCGATCTCTCGCGGCGCCGCTCCGGACGAGCCATCTGCATCGGGATCAGGCGTACACGTGGTGTAGCTGCGGTGGCGCTTTCGACGCCTCACAGCCGGTCCGTTGCGGGGACCAGTCGTACGTGGGTTCCGATGCCGGTATTCGTCGTTGTGCAGATCACACTACGCGCATCATGAGAGGCGCGCAAGGACCTGTGGAGCGCTGACCGTTCCTCCACAGCGGGGGCTTGTCCACCGCCGACGGGGGTGGGCTGTCGGCGGCCGCGGAATCTGCCCACGATGGCGGCATGACCAGCACATCCACCCCCCGCTCGGCGACACGGGACCCGCTGTCCGATCTCCTCGGCACGGCGGTCCCGACCGACTCCGAGGAGCTCGGCGACACCACGCCGCGCCGTCGGCGCTCCCGCTTCCCGGCGGCGGACGTTCCGGCCTCCCCGCAGCCCGCCGGGGAGCGTCCCCGGGCGCGCTGGGCCGGGGCTGACGGAGCACTGCGGGAGCTGGTGCGGGACCATGCGACGGCGGTCGGCCTCGAGCTGGCCGAGGGCCCGGGGGCGGGGCCGGCGGTCTGCCTCGTGGCCGAGGCGGGCGCCCTCGATCCGGCGCCCGGTGCGCACGGCGCTCCGGATCCGCCGCTGCTCGTGGTGACCGACAGCCCCGAGATCCCCTCCTCCCTCTGGCGCCGGGCCCTCGCAGCAGGGGCGCGGGCGGTGATCCCGCTGCCGGCGGGCTCCGAGGAGCTGCTCGCCCATCTGGCCGAGCTCGCCCGCCCCCGCACCTCCTCGCTGGTCCTCGGCGTGGTCGGCGGATGCGGCGGCGCCGGCGCCTCGAGCTTCGCGGCCCGTCTGGCCGCCGCCGCCCGCGCGCGCGGTCCGGTGACGCTCGTGGACGCCGACCCTCTCGGGGGCGGGCTCGACCTGCTGATCGAGGCGGCACCGGAGGGGGTCTCCGCGGGCCCGGGCGGCCTCGGCTGGTCGGAGGTCGCTCGGCTGGGACCCGACGACGGAGAGGCCCTGCGGGCCGGTCTGCCGCAGGTGGACGAGGTGCGCCTGCTGATCGCGGGCATGGGCGAGGGGCCGAGCGCCGGCGCGCTGAGCGCGGCGCTGGTGGCGCTCGCCCCGCTCGGGGGCACCGTGGTCGTGGACCTCGCTGCCGGCATGGTCCCCTCGGCGCTGGATCACCTGGACCGTCTGCTGGTGGTCGTGCCCGCGACCGACCATGCGGTGCGGGCCGCGGCGCGGCGGCTGCGGGACTGGTCCCCGCCTCCCGGCCTCGCCGAGGCGGTGGTGCGCAGGCGCGGACCCCTCACCGCACGCGAGGTGGGCGAGGATCTCGCCCTTCCGCTCGCCGCCGGCTTCCGGGACTCCTCCCGCGGCGCCGTGCCGCTGCTGGACGTACGGCGCGGCGGGGCCGACCGGGCCGCGCGCGATCTGCTGCGCGGTCTGGTCACCGGGAGCGGCTCGTGAACACGCCGTCCGCTCCCCCGGCGATCACGGGCCCGACGAGCGAGCAGGAGATGTCCGCGCTGCTGGAGCTGGTGCGGGAGGACCTGGTGCGGACCCCGGGCGCGGTCGACGTGCCCCGCATCGCCCGTGCGCTGCGCCGACAGGGCCGGGTGCTGGGCGCCGCGGCGACCCTCGAGATCACCGGTCGCGTCCGCGACCACGTGCACGGCCTCGGCCCGCTGCAGGACCTCGTCGCGCCGGGGGTGACGGACCTCCTGGTCAACGACGACGGCACGGTGTGGGTGGAGGATGCCTCAGGGCTCCACCGCACCGCGCTCCAGCTGGGACCGGCCGAGGCGCGGGATCTCGCGGTGCGGCTCGCGACGTCCGGCGGGCGCCGCCTCGATGATGCGATGCCGTGGGCGGACGCCCATCTCCCGTCGGGGATCCGCTTCCACGCGGTGCTGCCGCCGCTGTCCCCCGGAGGGGCGATCCTCTCCCTGCGGCTCCCCGCGAGGGCCCGCCTGGACCTCGACGACCTCGAGCGCCTCGGCGCGTTCGGGCCCGCCTCCCGGGAGGTGCTCGCCGCGATCGTCGCGGCCCGGGTGCCGTTCCTGGTCACCGGCGGCACCGGCACCGGGAAGTCGACCCTGCTCGCGGCGATGCTGCAGGAGGTGCCCGCCACGGAGCGGATCGTGGTGGTCGAGGACGTCCTCGAGCTCGCCGTGGATCACCCGCACGTGGTCCACCTGCAGTCCCGGCACGCGAACAGCGAAGGAGCGGGGGCGGTGGACCTCGCCGCGCT
Organism: Brachybacterium sp. AOP43-C2-M15; assembly: GCF_052446295.1. Lineage (NCBI taxonomy): Bacteria > Bacillati > Actinomycetota > Actinomycetes > Micrococcales > Dermabacteraceae > Brachybacterium > Brachybacterium sp. AOP43-C2-M15. Next base: position 238,182 of record NZ_JBQSWB010000008.1, on the reverse strand, counting down.
GGTACGGCAGAGCCTGCGGATGCGGCCGGACCGGATCGTCCTCGGCGAGTGCCGCGGCGGGGAGATCCGCGAGCTGCTGCAGGCCCTGAACACCGGGCACGAGGGCGGATGCGGCACCGTCCACGCGAACACCGCCGGGGACGTCCCCGCCCGTCTCGAGGCCCTCGGGGCGCTCGGCGGGCTCGACCGTTCGGCCCTGGCCTCCCAGGTCGCGAGCGCGCTCGAGGTCGTGATCCATCTCGGCCGACGCGACGGGGTGCGGGAGGTCGAGGAGATCGCGGTGCTGCGACGGGGCCGGGACGGGCTGCTGACGGCTCGCACCGCGCTGCGGATGCACGGAGGCGGTCTCGACGAGGGCTCCGCGGCCGCGGACCTCTCGGTGCGCCTCGGTGCGGGGGCGGTGTCCGTCCCGGCGCCGCGGCCCGCGGTCGCACGGCGACGGAGGGCGTCATGATCCCCGTCGCGCTGTGCCTCCTGCTCCTGCTGCTGTGGGTGCTCTCCCCGCCCGAGGCGACGGTGCCGGCCCGTCGGAGCGGGCGGCGCCCGGCGCGCGCTCCGGCCGGTCCGCTCGAGATGGCGGGCCTGGTGGAGCAGCTGTCCACGGTGCTCAGCACCGGAGCGGGGATCCGCCAGGCCTGGGCGGCGATGTCCCGCGTGCTCCCCGAGGGGGATCTCCGCGATCTGGCCCGGTCCGCCGCGGCGGGCGCGGATCCTCGCCGGGCCGCCGTGGCGCGGCTGCGGGACAGCGAGATGGTCTCGTCCCTGGGGGTCGCGCTGGCGGTGTGCGAGCGCACCGGCGCGCCGACGGCGGGGATGCTCCATCACCTGGCCGAGGCCCTGCGCGACCTGCACGATGCGGCCCAGGCCCGCCGCAGCGCCTTCGCCGGTCCCCGCTCCACCGCACGGATCCTGCTGGTCCTCCCCCTCGCAGGGCTCGGGCTCGGGGTCCTGCTGGGCGGGGACCCGCTGCGCCTGCTGGTGAGCTCCGCGGCCGGCCGGCTGCTCGGCATCGCGGGCCTCGCCCTCACCGCGCTCGGGTGGTGGTGGATGCACCGCCTGCTCACCCGCGCGGATCCCCCGCGCCGCCGACGGGTCGACCCCTCGGTGATGCTCGAGCTGGTCTCCGGTGCCCTCGAGTCCGGGCTGCCGCTCGCCCGTGCCGTCGGCGCGGTCGGCGAGTCCCTCGCCCCGGGGGCCGAGGCGACGGCGCTGCGACGGCTCGCCGCGGCGCTGGAGGCGGGACTGCCCGCACCTCTGGCGAGCGAGCACCTGCCCGTGGAGCTGGCGTCGCTGGGGAGCTCGGCCGTGCTCGCCGAGACCACGGGGGCGGACCTCGCCCGGGTGCTGCGCTCAGCGGCGCGGGACGCGCGCCGCGCCCGTGCCCGGGACGCCGAGGTGCTCGCGGCGCAGCTCGCCGTGCGCCTGGTGCTGCCCACCGGTCTCGCCCTGCTCCCCGCCTTCCTCGCCCTCGGGATCATCCCCACCGTGATGTCCCTGCTCGGAGGTGCGGTCACCCTCGGCGGCGGTGCGGGATGAGCACCGCACCGACGTCCTCGGAGAGATCTGCAGGACCACTCCACGACCACCGGGGACCTCCCGGTGCACCGGCCGCTTCCCGGTCCGGTGCGCGGCAGCAGCGGCTGCCCTCCCCGCGTCGGCGCCCGTCGACGCGGACCCTGCGGCTGCGGCCGCGAGAGCGGACGGCACGCGCCGTCCCTGACGAGAAGGAGAACACGATGTCCCTCACCAAGGAGCGGCTGCGCCGCACCCTCGACCGCGTGCTGCGGGACGAGACCGGCGCCTCGACCGCCGAGTACGCGATCACGGTCCTCGCCGCCTGCGGCTTCGCCGCCGTCCTGGTCGCCCTGCTGGCGTCCGGGGAGGTGCGCGCGCTGCTGATGGGGATCATCACCTCGGCCCTGTCGATGGGGTCGTGATGACGCGGTCCCCCCGGTCGTCCCGCTGGCGGGACGACCGGGGGTCCGCCACGGCGGAGACCGCGATCGTGCTGCCCGTGGTGGTCGTGATGGTGGTGGTCGTGCTGCTCACCGGGGCGGGCCTGTCCACCCAGCTGCGGCTGGAGAGCGCGGCGCGCGGGGCCGCCCGGGAGCTGGCTCGCGGCGAGGACAACGCCGCCGCGGCCGTGACCGCGCAGAGGATCGGCGGAGACGGCACCGAGATCTCGATCGCGGCCGATGGAGAGTGGGTGCGGGTGGAGACCCGGCGCACCCTGCGCGCCCCGGCCGGGGCGCTCGGCGGGGCCGTCTGGACGCTCTCGGCCGATGCCGAGGCGCGGCGCGAGCCGCACCTCCTCGGTGGGGCCGGCGACGATGCGGGCGGTACGCCATGAGCACCGGAGCCGCCTCCGTCCTGGCCTGGACCGGTGCCGCGACCTCCGTGGTCGCGGGCCTGTCCCTGCTGGGAACGGGCGTGATCGCGCAGTCCCGAGCGGCGACGGCCGCCGATCTCGCCTCCCTCGCCGGGGCCGATGCCGTGGCCGTGGCCCACGGCCGGCCCTGCGAGGTGGCGGACGAGGTCGCCGTGCGCAATGGGGCCCGCCTGATCCTGTGCGAGCAGCGGGAGTGGGACGTGCTGGTCACCGTCGAGGTCGACGCCTCCCCGCTGCCCGCCGCGGCGGCGCGCTCGCGCGCCGGGCCGGGCCCGGCGGAGCTGCCGTGATGTCACGACGCGGAACGTCCGCGATGTCGCGCCGCCGTGTCCGCGCGCCTCGAGCCCCCGCCCCGCGGACATCTGGCGGAGGCTCACCCCGCGAGCCAGGCGGAGGCTCACCCCGCGAGACAGGCGGAGGCTCACTCGTGCAGCAGCTCGAGCAGCCGCACCGCCTCCCGCTTGGACAGCGGCTCGTTGCCGTTGCCGCACTTGGGCGAGACCACGCAGGCCGGGCATCCCGCCGCACAGGGGCACTCCTCGATCATGTCGGAGGTCGCCCGCACCCAGGCCGCGGCGTCCTCGGCGCCGCGCTCGGCGAACCCCGCCCCGCCGGGCGCGCCGTCGTACACGAAGATCGTCGGCTCCCCGGTGTCCTCGTGCTGGGCCGCGGAGAGCCCGCCGATGTCCCAGCGGTCGCACGTGGCCAGCAGCGGCAGCATCGAGATCGCCGCGTGCTCGGCGGCGTGCAGCGCACCGGGCAGCTCCTCCCCCGGGATCTCCGCGGCGTCGGTCCGCTCCCGCGGGATCACCCACCACACGGCCTTCGTGGTCAGGGTGCGCGGCGGCAGGTCGAGCGGATGCTGGGCGAGCACCGCCTGGGTGTACACGTCGCGCACCTGGTAGCCGGTGACCTGGTCGGTCACGTCCACGGTGCCGAAGCAGAGACGCACCCCGCCGGCCCATGCGGTCTCGCGGTCGGTCTGACGGATGCGGAGGGTCGAGGCGGACTGCGGATGCGTGGTGTGCAGCGGGTCCTCGCGGCGCACGAAGGCGACGGCCTGGTCGACGTCGAGGTGGTTGACGACGAAGCTGCGGCCCTGGTGGAGGTAGACGGCGCCGTCGTGCACCTGGGTGTGGGCGCTCGCGGCGTCGACCGTGCCCAGCAGGGACCCGGTGGCCTCCTCGACGATGCGCACCGGCTCCCCGCCGCTGCCGCGCAGGTCGGTGAGATCGTGCGCGGACTCCGTCATGGTCCAGTACCAGCCGGTGGGGCGCGAGCGCAGCACCCCGCGGGCGGCGAGGGTGGTCAGCAGGTCCCGGGCGGTGGGTCCGAAGATCTCCTCCTCGCCGTCGCGGATCGCGAGCTCGGAGGCGGCGGCGCACAGGTGCGGGGTCATCACGTAGGGGTTGCCGGGATCGAACACCGCCGCCTCGACCTCGGCGCCGAACACCGTCTCGGGATGGTGGACCACATAGGTGTCCAACGGGTCCTCGCGGGCCACGAACAGGGCGAGCGCACCGCCGTCGGCGTCCTGGCGGCGACCGGCACGCCCGAACTGCTGCCACAGCGAGGCGCGGGTGCCGGGCCAGCCGGCGACCACCACGGCATCCAGGCCGGCGATGTCGATGCCGAGCTCGAGAGCATTGGTGGAGGCCAGCGCTCTCAGCTCGCCGGAGCGCAGGGCGTCCTCGAGCTCCCGCCGCTCGCTGGCGAGGTAGCCGCCGCGGTAGGCGGCGATGCGGCTCGCGCGGTCGGCGAGGCCCGGGGACGCGGTGTGCTCGGCCTTCTGGGTCAGCAGGCGCCGGGCGCCGGAGGAGACCAGCTCGGCGCCGCGTCGGGAGCGGGCGAAGACGAGGGTCTGCACGTCCCGCTCGACGAGGTCCGCGAGCAGCGTCCCCGCCTCGCTGGTCGCGGAGCGGCGCAGCGGGTCCTCGGGGCGGCGCGGGCCGTCCTCGTCCTCGGGCCCTGCCTCGTCCTCGGGCCCTGCCCCGTCGGCCGGCGGGTCACGGCGCTCCGCGTCATCCCGCCCGTCGTGCGCGGCCGCACTCCCCCACCGGGCGGGGTCCCCGCGCCCGTCGACCTCGGTGCGGGTCCCGGGTTCCCACAGCCCGATCGTGAGACCGGCCCGCGGCGAGCCGTCCTCGGTGACCGCCACGACGTCCCGGCCGATCAGGCGCGAGGCGGACAGCTCGGGGTTCGCGGTGGTCGCCGAGGCGAGGACGAACGTGGGCCGCGCGCCGTAGTGGGCGGCGACGCGGCGCAGTCGCCGCAGCACCATCGAGACATGGCTGCCGAACACGCCCCGGTAGCTGTGGCACTCGTCGATCACCACGTAGCGCAGGGCGCGGAAGAAGTGGGCCCACTGCTCGTGGCCGGGCAGGATCCCGAAGTGCAGCATGTCCGGGTTGGTGAGCACCACGGTGCCGTGGCGGCGCACCCAGCGTCGCTGCTCGGCGGGGGTGTCCCCGTCGTACAGCGCGACGCGGGCGTCGCGGATCCCGGCGCCGTCGGCCATCGCGGTGATGTTCGTCAGCTGGTCCGCGGCGAGCGCCTTGGTGGGAGAGAGGTAGAGGGCCGTCGCCCGGCGCGCCTCGGCATCGTGCTCGCGGGCCCCGATCGCGGTGAGCACGGGCAGCAGGTACGCGAGCGACTTGCCGGAGGCGGTGGCGGTGGCGAGCACCACGTCCTGGCCCTCGTGGGCGAGGTCCGCGGCCTGCTCCTGGTGGATCCAGGGAGCGGTGATGCCGCGTGCGGCGAGGTGCGCGACCAGACGCGGATCGGCCCAGTCGGGGAAGCTGCCGCGGCGCCCGGCGCGGGCGGGCCGACGCTCCACGTGGGTGAGGCAGGTGCGGCGGATCAGCGGCGCGGAGAGGTCGGCGAGGAGCTCGGGTGCTCTGCCTGCCCGCATCCGCTCCTCCCTCCCCGCCCCGCCCACAGGGCCTGCGCATCTCTCTCACCCGGTCCTCGGTTCCGCACCAGGTGGCTGGGGCACAATCGTAGCCATGCCCACCGACTCGCCGACCGCGCCCCCGCGGGTCCTGCCGGAGGAGATCGCCGCCCTGCGCGCGGACCTCACGGCCGCCTCCTACACCGCCGCCGCCACCGAGGACCTGCTGGGACCGGTCGCGACCGCCGCCCTGCGCCGGGAGGACGCGGTGCCCGCCCGGCGCGTGCTCGCCGCCCGCGCCGAGCCGGCGGCCGTGCTGCTGCGCCTGTTCGCTCTCGGCGAGGAGGTGCCGGGCGCGCAGGTCGACGCCGCACTGCCCGAGCTCGGGCTCGACGGCGCCCGGCGGATGGGGCTGGTGGGCGCTGTGGCTGGGGCCGACGCGGCGGATCCAGTCGATGCGGCGGGCACCGCCCACGCCCCCGACGCCCCCGTGCGCGCCCGGCTGGACCTGACCCCCTACTCGGCGCGCGACGACCTCGGCGAGATCGACTGGTGGATCGCCTCGGACCTCTCCGAGCTCGCGACCGGCCGCCCGCTCGGCCCCGAGCACGTGCTCGGGGTGGGCGGCGCGTCCCTGACCCTGGCCCGGATCACCCCGCGCGAGCGGGTGCGCCGGGTGCTGGACCTCGGCTGCGGCGGCGGGATCCAGGCGCTGCACGCCTCCCGCCACGCCGAGCACGTGGTCGCCACCGACCTCTCGCAGCGGGCCCTGGCCTTCGCCGCCTTCAACGCGGCCCTGAACGACATCGACCTCGAGCTGCGGCAGGGCTCGCTGCTCGATCCGGTGGCCGGGGAGACCTTCGACCTGGTGGTCTCCAACCCGCCCTTCGTCATCACCCCGCGCCGTGCCGCCGACGAGGGGTCCCGCTGGACGTACCGTGACGGCGGGCGTGCCGGGGACACCCTGCTGGCCGAGCTGCTGCGCGCGCTGCCGGCGCACCTGGCGCCCGGCGCCACCGCGGTCATGCTGGGCAACTGGGAGATCACCGGTGACACGGACTGGGACGCCCATCCGCGCACCTGGCTGGAGGGCGCGAGCGCCGACGGGGTCGACGCCTGGGTGATCCAGCGCGAGCAGGAGGATCCCGCGCAGTACGCGGAGACCTGGGCCCGCGACGGCGGGATCACGTCCCGCGACCAGCGCTGGCCGGAGCTCATCGGAGCCTGGCTCGACGATTTCGCCGGCCGCGACGTGAGCGCCATCGGGTTCGGCTACCTGCTGCTGCGCCGCCCCGAGGAGGGCACCCGTCGCGCGGGAGTGCTGCGCACCGAGCACGCGCCCGGCACCGGCAGCGGGACCCTCGCCGGGCATCTCGCGCAGACCCTGCGGGCCGTGGACGTGCTCGAGGGTCTCGACGACGACGCCCTGGCCGCCGCCCGACCGGTGCGCGCCGCCGACGTGGTCGAGCGCCGACACCTCACGCCCGGTCAGTGGGACCCGATGCTCATCGAGCTGGTGCAGGGCGCGGGCCTGGCGCGCACGGTCCGGGCGGACCAGCAGCTGGCCGCGACCGTCGGTGCGCTGGACGGGACGCTCACCCTCGGCCAGGTGCTCGGCGCCGTCTGCGCCCTCACCGACGCGGACGAGGAGGAGGCCCGCTCCCGGGTGCTGCCCGCCGTGCGGGAGATGGTCCTCGGCGGGATGGTGACCCTGTGAGCCCGGACAGCGCGGTGACCCGGTCGGGCACCGCCGAGGGCGCAGCCCGCCCGCTGCTCTCGCTGCTCGCCGCCGCGCTGTGCACCGCTGCGATCGTGTGGCTCGCCCGCACCGCCGTCGGCACCGCGAGCGGTCAGCGGCTGGACCAGCTGATCGCCTCGGGAGCCACCGAGCACGAGGGCCGGCTGTCGCTGTACGCGCAGCTCGCGGTGGAGAGCGTGAGCATGCCGGTCATCGCGGTGCTGCTCGCGCTCACCGTGGTGCTGGTGCTGCTGCGCCGCCGCCCGGGGCTGCTGTTCCCGCTCGGGGTGCTGGTGCTCGGCGCGAACCTCACCACCCAGGCGGTCAAGCATCTGGTGATCACGCGCGAGGCGCTGGGGCCGGGGATCGAGATCACGCCGAACTCCTTCCCCTCCGGACACACCACCCTCGCCGCGACCGCGATGATCGCCCTGGTGCTCGCCGGCGGACGGGCCCGCGTGGTGCTCGCCCCCGTCGGCGCCCTGTGGACCATCGCCGCCGGCATCGGCACCCTCGTGGTCGGCTGGCACCGCCCCAGCGACGTGCTGGGCGCGATCGCCGTCGCCGCGGCCTGGACCTTCCTGGTCCTCGCCCTGGACGGCCTGCGCATCCGGTCCCGCCGCCGACGCGCGGCCGCCCGCCCCGGGCGCGGCCGTCGTCGCCGCGGCGCGGAGGGCCCGGGAACGGGGACGGGGCCCTCCGGGGCGGCGGGCAGCGCGCGCCGTCCCCCGCACCGCATCGCGGAGCACGTGATCGCGACGCTGCTCGGCCTCGGCGGTCTCGCCGGGCTCGGGTACGGCGTGGTCGGTCTGCTGTCCCTGCAGCTCCCGCTGGAGCTGGATGACCTGACCCAGCAGCTCGCCGCCTTCTCCGCCACCGCGGCGCTGATCGGCGGCGGAACCGCCGCCTGGATGGCGCTGGTGCTCGTGCTGCGCACGCCGATCTCACACCGGACGCCCATCGCGGAGCGTGTACCGTGAGCACTCGCCGAGCGCAGACGATGCGTCCGGTTCATCCCGGACCACGGCACTCGGCCACGGCGGACGGGCCGCGACGCGACGCGGCGAGGAAGGACACAGCAACGTGACTGGCGGACGGCATCTGGTGATCGTCGAGTCCCCGGCGAAGGCGCGGACCATCGGCCGGTACCTCGGCGAGGAATACGACGTCAAGGCATCGGTGGGCCACATCCGCGACATCCCGGTGCCCAGGGACCTTCCCGCGGAGATGAAGAAGGGGCCCTACGGCCGCTTCGGCGTCGACGTCGAGAACGGCTTCGACCCCTATTACATCGTCAGCCCCGACAAGAAGAAGACCGTCGCGGAGCTGAAGAAGGCCCTCAAGGACGCCGACACCCTCTACCTCGCCACCGATGAGGACCGCGAGGGCGAGGCGATCGCCTGGCACCTGCTGGAGACCCTCAAGCCCAAGAAGTCCCTCCCGGTCAAGCGAATGGTCTTCCACGAGATCACCAAGGACGCGATCCGGGCGGCGCTCGAGAACACCCGCGACATCGACGAGAGCCTCGTCGACGCCCAGGAGACCCGCCGCATCCTGGACCGCCTGGTGGGCTTCGAGCTCTCGCCCGTGCTGTGGCGCAAGATCAAGCCGTCGCTGTCGGCCGGTCGTGTGCAGTCGGTCGCCACCCGGCTGGTGGTCGAGCGCGAGCGTGAGCGGATGGCCTTCGTCGCCTCCGACTACTGGGACATCACCGGCACCTTCGGCACCTCCGCGGACGCCGACGGCGAGCAGTTCACCGCCAAGATCGCGACGGTCGACGGGGCGCGCGTCGCCACCGGCTCCGACTTCGCCGACGACGGCACCCTGAAGCCGCGCTCGAAGAACGCGACCGTCCTCACCGAGGAGACCACCTCGGCCCTGGTGACGGCGCTCACGGAGGCGCCCGCCACCGTCAGCTCCCTCGAGTCCAAGCCGTACACCCGTCGGCCCGCCGCCCCGTTCACCACCTCGTCGCTGCAGCAGGAGGCCAGTCGCAAGCTGCGCCTCGGCGCGCGCCAGGCGATGCGGGTGGCGCAGTCGCTGTACGAGAACGGCTACATCACCTACATGCGCACCGACTCGGTGACGCTCTCCGGTGAGGCGATCCGCGCCTCCCGCGCCCAGGCGAGCGAGCTGTACGGCTCCCAGTACGTGCCGGACAAGCCCCGCTACTACCAGAACAAGTCGCAGGCCGCGCAGGAGGCGCACGAGGCGATCCGCCCCGCGGGCGACCACTTCCGCACCCCCGCCGAGGTGGCCGGGCAGCTCTCCGGGGACGAGTTCCGCCTCTACGAGCTGATCTGGAAGCGCACCATCGCCTCGCAGATGGCCGACGCCAAGGGCACCACCTCCACCGTCGAGCTGGAGCTGACGCAGAACGATCGCACCGCGACCTTCCGCGCCGCCGGCACCGTGATCACCTTCCGCGGCTTCCTCGCCGCCTACGAGGAGGGCCGCGACGCCGCCCGCTACTCGGAGGACTCCGAGAAGGGCGGCGACAAGCGACTGCCGCAGATGGAGGAGGGACAGGCGCTGCGCACGCGCGAGCTCAGCCCTGACGGCCACACCACCACCCCTCCCCCGCGCTACACCGAGGCCTCGCTGGTGCGCGCCCTCGAGGACCGCGGGATCGGCCGCCCCTCGACCTACGCCTCGACCGTCGCCACCATCCAGGACCGCGGCTACGTGCTGCGGCGCGGCACCGCGCTGGTGCCCAGTTGGACCGCCTTCGCGGTGGTGCGCCTGCTCGAGGAGCACTTCGGTCCGTTCATCGACTACGACTTCACCGCGCAGATGGAGCAGCAGCTGGACCGCATGGCCCAGGGCGACCTGGCGCGCGCGGACTACCTGCGCAACTTCTACCTCTCCGACGGCAGCGAGGGGCCCATCGGGCTCAAGCCCATGGTCGACGACCTCGGCGAGATCGATGCCCGGGCGATCAACTCGATCGAGATCGGCGAGGGCATCACGCTGCGGGTGGGCCGCTACGGCGCCTACGTCGAGCAGCTGCCGCGGGACGAGAACGGCGAGCTGGTCGAGGGCGCCGATCCGCGCCGCGCGAACGTCTCCGACGACGTCGCCCCCGACGAGCTGACCGTCGAGAAGGCCCAGGAGATGCTCGAGCGGGCCAAGGACGACGGGCGGGTGCTCGGCACCGATCCGGAGACCGGGCACGAGATCGTCGCCAAGGACGGCCGCTATGGCCCCTATGTCACCGAGATCCTGCCCGACCCGGAGGAGACCGGCGGCAAGAAGGTCCCCAAGTCCAAGCAGCCGAAGCCCCGCACCGGCTCGCTGCTGAAGTCGATGGACCTCTCGACCGTCACCCTCGAGGACGCGCTGAAGCTGCTGAGCCTGCCGCGCGTGGTCGGCACCGTCGAGGACGGCACCGAGATCACCGCCCAGAACGGCCGCTACGGCCCGTACCTGAAGAAGGGCACCGACTCCCGCTCCCTCGAGACCGAGGACCAGATCTTCTCGATCACCCTCGAGGAGGCCGAGAAGATCTACGCCCAGCCCAAGACCCGTGGCCGGGCGGCCGCCAAGCCCCCGCTGAAGGAGCTCGGCACCGATCCCACCAGCGAGAAGCCGATCGTGATCAAGGACGGCCGCTTCGGTCCGTACATCACCGACGGCACCACCAACGTCTCGCTGCGCTCCACGGAGAAGGTCGAGGAGATCAGCGAGAAGATCGCGATCGAGAAGCTCGCCGAGAAGCGCGCCAAGGGCCCCGCGAAGAAGAAGGCCCCGGCCAAGCGCACCACCGCGAAGAAGAAGAGCACCACCGCGAAGAAGTGAGCCGAGGCGGCGCCGCCGCCCGCGACGACCGCAGCCACCGTGCCCGCAAGGGTCGGAGGGTGCGGTCGTCCGTCTCCCTCGCTCACTTCACCGAGCCGGCCGCCAGACCGCCGATGATGCGACGCTGGAAGGCGAGCACCATGATCACCAGCGGGATGGTCACGATGACCCCCGCCGCCATCTTGGTGCCGTAGGGGGTGTCGTACCCGGAGATCCCGGTGAACTTCGAGATCGCCACGTTGGCGGTCTGCATCAGAGGGTTGTTGACCATCGTCAGGGCGATGAGGAACTCGTTCCACGCCGCGATGAAGGTGATGATCGCGGTGGTGAAGATCCCCGGGGTGGCCAGCGGCAGGATGACGCGGAAGAACGCTCCCATCCGGGTGGTCCCGTCCACCATGGCGGCCTGCTCGAGCTCCACCGGCAGCTGGCGGAAGAAGGCGTTGAGGTTCCACACCGCCAGCGGCAGGGCGAAGGAGATCGAGGGCAGGATCATCGCCTGGTAGGTGTTGATCCAGTTCCAGGGCCACCACTCGTAGCCCGCCGTGAACAGCTTCAGCAGCGGCACCACCAGGGTGATCACCGGGAACATCGAGGTGGCGACGATCAGGAACATCACCATCACCTTGCCGCGGAACTCGAGTCGCGCCAGGGCGTAGGCGCCGAGCACGCCGAGCGCCACCACGAGCGCCGTGGTCCCGCCGGCCACGATCAGCGAGTTCAGCAGCGACCGGGCGAAGTGGTTGCCCGGCGCGAACACGGCGATGTAGTTCTCGACGCTGAGCGGGTACGGGATCAGCTGGGTCGAGCGCCCCTCGCTGGGCCGCCGCAGGGAGGAGACCACCATCCAGTAGAACGGCGCCAGGCAGTAGGCGAGGATGAACGCCATCCCCGCACCGATGACGATCCGTCCGACGAGGTCGCCCCGGGGGCGACGCGGGACGATCACCTCACCGCTGCGCGTCCTCACCCCGCCGTCGGCCGTCGGGCCGGTGCCCGCTCCGTCGACCGTCGAGTTCACCGAGCTGCTCATGGCATGCTCCCTTCCGTCGTCGTCCGCAGTCCCGGGGCGCTGCGGCGCCGCCGCCGTCGGCCCTCGCGTCCCTGCTCACCGATCACGTCCGCGCCCAGCAGCTTGATCACCAGGAACGCCACCAGGCAGATGTAGGCGAAGAGCACCATCGAGTACGCCGAGGCCATGCCGTAATCGGTCCGGGAGGCGGCGTCCGCGGCGAGCATCGACAGGGTCTGCCCGCTGGCGAGGCGGCCCAGCAGCACGAACGGGAGGTCGAACATGCGCATCGCGTCCAGCAGGCGGAACAGCACCGCGACCACGAGCACCGGGCGGACCAGCGGCAGGGTGATCCGCCAGAAGGTGTGCCACCGTCCCGCGCCGTCGACCTTCGCCGCCTCGTAGACCTGGTTGTCGATGGTCTGCAGTCCCGCGAGGGTCAGCAGGCCGATGAACGGCGCCGTCTTCCAGATGTCCGCGATGAGCACCGCGGCCTGCGCCTGGATGCCCTCCGTGGTCCACAGCACCTGGGTGCCGATCAGACGGTTCGCGATGCCGTTGGCATCGAAGATCAGCTGCCACATGAGGGCCGAGACCACCGTGGGGATCGCCCAGGGCACCAGGATCGTGGCCCTGACCATGCCGGTGGCGCGCAGCGCCTTGGCCATGATCAGCGCCATCGCCACACCGAGGACGGTCTCGACGCTCACGCCCACCACCGTGAACATCGTGGTGTTCCAGAAGGCGTTCCAGAACCCGGCCCCCGCTCCCGCGCCGGTGAACGCGTCGGCGTAGTTCTCCAGGCCCACGAACTGATCGCCCTGCTGGATGATCCCGGTGGTGGGGTCGATCTCTCCGCCGGAGCTGTGCAGGGACTGCCAGGCCGACAGCACCAGCGGGAAGCCCACCACCAGGGCCAGCAGGATCACGGTGGGCAGGAGGAGCAGGTTCGCCATGGCCCCCTGCCCACCGGTGACCCGCGCACGTCCGGTCGCCCGGGCACGTCCGATCGCCATCGGAGGTCAGTCCCCCAGCTCGGTGAGCCGCTCCTGGAGGCCCTCCATCGCGTCCTGGACCTCGGTCTCCCCGGAGATCGCCCCGTAGACCGCGTCCTGGATCGCCTGGGTGACGTCGCCGTACTTCACGACCTGCGGACGCACCACCCCGTTCTCGATCGAGGTACGCAGCTGGTCAATGAAGTCGAAGGCCTCGACGATGTCGGGGTCCTCGTACACCTCGGCCATCGCGGTGGGCGTGGTGGTGTTGAGCATCCAGTCGCGCTGCTGCTCGAACTCGGTCATGAACGCGATGAAGTCCAGCGCCGTGCCGGCGTTCTGGGCGAAGGCGCTGATCGCGTAGTTCGCGCCGCCCAGCGTGGAGGCTCCGGCCTCCTTGACCCCGGGCACCAGCGTCACCCCGATCTTCCCGTTGACCTCCGAGGAGCCGTCCTCCGCCTGGGCGAGCTCCCAGACGTAGGGCCAGTTGGTCTGGAACAGCAGGCGACCGTCCTGGAAGGCCTGTCGGGTCTCCTCCTCCTTGTAGGTGAGCGCCTCCTCCGGGATGTGGCCCGCCTCGAAGCCGGCGCGGATCGTCTCGATGGCCTCGACGGCCTCGGCCGAGTCCGCCTGCGGAGCACCCTCGGCGTCGAAGAGGTCACCGCCGTTGGAGCGGATGGTAGCGGAGGCCTGGCAGGTCAGGCCCTCGTACTTCGAGAACTGGGCGCCGTAGCCGAGGATCGAGTCGTCCTTCGCCTGGACGTCCTCGATCATCTGCCACATCTCCTCGAAGGTGACGGGCGGCTCGCTGTGGCCCGCCTCCTCGAGGAGGTCCTTGCGGTAGAAGAGCAGCTGGGCGTTGGTGGCGTAGGGGACGGCGTAGAGCTTGTCGAAGTACTTGCCGGTCTCCAGCGCTCCCGGGAGGATCCCGTCCAACGGGAAGTGGTCCTCCGGGAGCTCGATGACCCACTGGTTGGCCGCGAACTCCGCGGTCCACACCACGTCCAGGCTGAGGATCGTGTACGCGTCGGACTGCGCTTGGGCGTTGTTGATCATCTGCGCCCGTTGCTCGTCCGCGGACTCGGGCAGCTCGATCAGCGTCACCTCCTCGTCGGGGTGCTCGCTGTTCCAGCGCTCGAGGAACTCGTTGAGCTGGCCGGTGGTGTCCTTGCCACGCGCCAGCGTGATCGGGCCCCGCTGCTCGAGATCGAGGGAGGGGCCGTCCCCGCTGCCGCCGTCACCGCCGCCCTCTCCCCCGTCCCCGGAGCCGCCGCAGGCCGCGAGGGTGAGCGCGGAGGCGCCGAGCGCCCCCGCTCCGAGGACGGAGCGCCGGGAGGCGAGGGCACGGGGGCCGGTGGAAGAGGAAGTGCGGGGCGAACTGGTCATCGTCTGCTCCAGGGGGATTGTCCGGACGCGGCCTCGATGCCGCTTGAACACGTGCTGGTCCTGCACGTTCTGATCTCCGGATCGTAAGGAGGACCCCGCTGCCCGAGCGACCGACACCCAAATCGTGACCTGTTCGGAATGCAAGCCGGCTTGCCGTCACGCGAGCACGCCCGGCGGAGCAGTCACCCGAATGCCTCAGCATCGTCTGCTCCGCCTCACACTGACGGGCCGAAGCTCGTCCCGGCGTGCCTGTCGACGACGGAGCGCCAGTCGACTCGGGCGCGACGACTCTGCTCCAGGCCGAGTGGAGGCATTGTCGACCCCTGCCGCTCGCTACCCACAGATCGAGCTCCAGCCGCTGGTCAGCTGCACCCAACGGCAGTCCGCTCCCGTGACCCTCTCCGACGCCTGTCGTATGCGACAAGCATGTAGATGAGCCTCGGATGCGCACAATCGAGGCAACCGGCGGTCGTGCGCACTTTTGCAAACACTCGTAGAACTTGGATTGAGCTTGACGAACCCCCAGAAAATCCGGCTTCAATTCATCAATACTGGATGAATTGCATCATTTCTTCTGCGCTCTGAGCAGAATTTCCGCCCTCGGCTTGCCGCTTCCTGCCGACGCACTCGTCCACAGGAAGGAACGGGCTCGCCAAGACCATCGCCACGCCAATCGAGCCAACTCTTCGCGAATGACATATTCCAGCCAATCCGGCCGGCGCGCGATAGCAAATTTCGTACCGCTGGGCCCCATACCCCCATTTTTGGTCCACAAAAGAGCCTCGCACCCTTCCGCCACCTCGCACAAAAAGTCTCGCAACCTTCTTCCGACCGAAACACAAGCTCGGCGACAGCTCGACCCATCAGTACTTGTCGCCAGTTCACGTCCACGCAGGCCAGAGGCGATGCGCACATCTCCATAGAACTCAGTTGGCCACGTTTCAATAGAACTCGGTTGGCCACGTTCCATCATGCCGCCGAGGACGCATCGACACGCCGGGCCATGCAGTGACTATTGCCTTCATCACACCTTAGGAGTATGGTTTCCGCCTCCAGAAGTTACGCGAGTCAGGAGGCTCGGCATGACAAGGAATAAAGTTGCGACAATCACGACAGCCGTCGCCATTGGCACCCTCGCTTTTGCTGGATTTAGCATTGCGCCGGCGAGTGCCGAAAGCTATGGAAACTGTGTAAAGCGGAGCGTCGGAGAAACACACGTCCAAGCGCACAATGGACATTATGACACATTCGTCTTCGTGCGCGAGTACGAACGACAGGTCCCCGGCGACTGGCATTACTACCAGATATTCTGGAACGACACACACAACGAGACCTGGCAGAAGCGATGCGCATAGAGCGCATTTCCGAGCTCAACCTCATGCAGTAGACAGAAAGACGATGAGCAGGAGAAGATCATGTCGAAACGGTTCACCACTCGCACAATTGCTATTATCTCAGTCTTGGTGGCCACGCTCGGAGGCATATCTACTGCTACGGCTGTAGATTCTCGATTCTGCGGCGTTGAGGACTTTCGCACGTTCCACTACACGACCACGAACCCGCACTACGATGAATGGGAATTCGTAATCCATACGAACGACACCAATATGGGGGGTGACCACAAGCACTCATGGATTGAATCAGCCCACCATGGCCCCAAGACTGTCGACTGCCCGGAAGAGCCCTGGTTCGGCTAAGGACCGTCGAGAGAGAGGCAATCATGCGCACGACGACTAGACCAATCAGGATTCCGCTTTTTATTGCGGGCGCAGCCATAGCAGCACTCCTGGGGGTTCAGCCCGCAGCCATTGCTGACGATTCTAGATTCTGCGATAACAAAGATTTCACCTACTTCCACTATTCAACGGTCAATCCTCACTATGATCAGCAACAGTTTCTGCAACACTATGACCTCGGCAACCGACATTATCACTCCTGGTGGAACGCAACTGATGGCATGAATAAAGAGGTAGACTGCGGGGAAGCGATCGGCATGAACCTGTAGCACGTACCGTCGCCTCAAAATAGCTTGCCCGCCTGAGCGTCATGGCGATATGACTTTCATGCTGTAGTCAAGGTAAAACTCGGTGACAGAGACCTGAAGGCCCCTGTGTTCACTTGAGGGGTGAACCGTTTATTGCCCACAGTTGATCTTCGAGACGCCACCTCGAAATACGGCGATTATTCACGGGAATTCGTCTACGGTGAGTACCCAGTTCACCTTCCCTTGCAGCCCTTCATGGGGCGTGGCATGTCTGCCTGCCCGGCGGGGGCGGACCGGGCTGCGGCGACAGTTTCCGCTGACCGCGTATGTCCGTCCCCAGCGTCCCCGACATCCCGCGCGGTGTCGGGCCCGCTGAGTAGATTGGACCCATGACCGAGACCGACGAGCCCCGCAGCACCGAGGCGACGCCGTCCCTGACGCTGCCCGCCACCACAGTCCCCGAGCCGGCCACCGCCCCCGGTCTGCGTTGGGGCGTGATCTCCCCCGGGCACATCGCCGATCAGTTCACGGCCACGGCGCACCGCGCCACCGCCTCGCGGGTGGTCTCGGTGGTCTCGCGCTCCGCCGAGCGCGCCGAGGCCTTCGCCGCGACGCACGGCATCGAGCAGGCCTTCGACTCCGTGGCGGACATGCTCGCCGCCGGCGGACTCGACGCGGTCTACATCGCCTCCCCCCACGCCCAGCACCACGCGCTGACCCGGCCCGTGCTCGAGGCCGGCCTCCCGGTGCTGGTGGAGAAGGCGTTCACCCTCAACACCGTCCAGGCGAGAGACCTGCTGGACCTCGCCCGTGATCACGGCGTGTTCGCGATGGAGGCGATGTGGGCGCGCTTCCTCCCCCAGTACGACGTGCTGCGCCAGGTGCTCGCCTCCGGGATCCTCGGCGACGTGATCGAGGTGGCGGCGGACCACGGGCAGACCTTTCCGGCGGATCCGAGCCATCGCATGTACGCCCCGGAGCTGGGCGGCGGAGCCCTGCTCGACCTCGGGGTGTACCCGGTCTCCTTCGCCCAGATGGTGCTCGGCGACCTCACCGACCTCGCCGTGCGCGGCTCCCTCACGAGCACCGCGGTCGACGCGTACGTCGGTCTGCTCGCGGAGGGGGCCGACGGCGGCCGCGCCCGGCTGTCCTCGACCCTGCTCGCCCGCACCCCCACCGAGGCCGTGGTGAGCGGCACGGCCGGCAGCGCACGCCTGTCCGGGGCGTTCTTCGCCCCCGGGACCCTCACCGTCACGCTGCACGACGGCCGCTCGGCGAGCGTCGACCATCCCGGCGCCCCCGGGGACGGCATGGCGTACGAGATCGCCGAGGCCGCCCGGCGGATCAGCGCCGGGGAGCTCGAGTCCCCGCTGATGAGCTGGGCCGACACGCTCAGCGTGATGAGCACGATGGACGCGGTGCGCTCGCATCTGGGCGTCGTCTACCCCGGGGAGGAGTCCGCATGAACATGCTGGAAACGGTCCGGGGCCTGCGCATCCCGTCCCCGCACCCGCCGCGGCGCGGGGTGTTCATCTCCTTCGAGGGCGGTGACGGCGCGGGCAAGTCCACGCAGATGACGATGCTGCGCGACCATCTGGTCAGCGAGCGCTCGGTCGCGGAGGACCTCATCCTCACCACGCGCGAGCCGGGCGGGACCGCTCTCGGCGAGAGGATCCGCGAGCTGCTCCTGCACGGCGAGCACGTCGATGCGCGGGCGGAGGCGCTGATGTACGCGGCGGACCGCGCCCACCACATCGCGACGCTGGTGAAGCCTCACCTGGCCCGCGGCGGCCTGGTGCTCGGGGACCGGTACCTCGACTCCTCGGTGGCCTACCAGGGCGCCGGGCGCGAGCTCGATCCCGACGAGATCGCGGCCCTCTCCCTGTGGGCGTCCGATGGGCTGCTCCCCCACCGCACGATCCTGCTGGACGTGCCGACGCAGACCCTCGACGAGCGCCGCACTGCGGGCCGGGACCGGCTGGAGGACGCCGGCCACGCCTTCCACGAGGCCGTGCGACAGGAGTTCCTGGACCTCGCCGACGCCGATCCGGACCGCTTCGCGGTGATCGACGGAACACTCGCGATCGAGGAGGTCCATGCCCGGGTGCTCGAGGCCGTCGCGGAGGTGCTCGACCTGTTCGACCCGACGTTCGAGCCCGCACCGCCCGCCCGGCACCGGGACGAGCAGTGAGCTCGCTCGACCCCGCGGCATCCTCCGGCGCGCCCGGTGCGCCCGCCGGTCCCCTCTCCGGGGTGTGGGCCGACGTGGTGGGACAGGAGCCCGCCGTCGCCCAGTTCCGACGCGCGGCCTCCCCGGAGGGGTCCCTCGCGCAGGCCTGGCTGATCACTGGCCCGCCCGGCTCGGGGCGCTCCACCGCGGCGCGCGCCTTCGCCGCCACCCTGCAGTGCGAGCAGGGCATCGGCTGCGGGCAGTGCCGGGCCTGCCGCACCACCCTCGCCAACACCCATCCGGACGTCACCGTGGTCGCGACCGACAAGCTCTCGATCGCGAAGGACGAGGTGCGCGCGCTGGTGATGACCGCGCAGCGCGCCCCTGCCACCGGGCGGCGCCGGGTGTTGATCGTGGAGGACGCCGACAGGATGAGCGCGGGCACGTTCAACGTGCTGCTGAAGTCGATCGAGGAGCCGCCGCCGTCGACGGTGTGGATGCTGTGCGCCCCCTCCGCGGAGGATCTCGCGCCGACCATCCGCTCGCGCTGCCGTTCGGTGACGCTGTCGGTGCCGCCCTCGGACGTGGTCGCCGAGCTGCTGCGCCGCCGGGACGGGGTGGACGAGAAGCTGGCCCTGCGTGCCGCTCGCGCCGCCCAGGGGCACATCGGCCTGGCCCTGCGCTACGCGACGCAGGAGGGGGCGCTGGCCGCCCGTGAGGAGTCGGCGCGCACCCTGCTGGGTCTGCGCGGGAGCGGGGAGGCCGTCCTCGCCGCGCAGGGGCTCGTGGAGCGTGCGACCTCCGAGGCGAAGGAGCACGCGGACCAGGTGGCCGTCGAGGAGAAGGAGCGCTTCCTGCACTCGGCCGGGATCGAGGACGGCAAGGTGCCGCCGTCGCTGCGCTCCCAGGTGCGTCAGCTCGAGGAGGACGCCAAGCGTCGCCAGACCCGCCTGGTGCGCGATGTGCTGGACCGCTACCTGCTCGACGCCCACTCGGTGCTGCGCGACGTGCTGGGCCGTCAGCTGGGGACCGCGTCGGAGCTGGTCAACGTCGAGGTCTCCGCGGAGATCGAGCAGGCCGCTGCGCGAGGCTCCGGGCGGATCACGCTGGGGCTGCTCGAGGCGGTGCAGGAGGCCCGGGACCGCATCAGCGGCAACGTCCCGCCCCTGCTCGCGATCGAGGCGCTCCTCGCCCGGATCGCCGTCTCCCTGCGCTGACGCCCACGGGCCCGCTGGACCTGCGGGCCCCGCAGAGCCCGCGTCACCATGGCTACCGAGAAGTCAGGTGCGCCCCTGATCCATCATGGGAACACCGGCGCACCAGACCTACCGGGAACAGAGGCGAGGAGATGGACGACGCCGTCCTCGCCGTCAGTCCTCGGGAGAGTCCGCCTCGGGGACCTCGTCCACCGGGGTCTCCGCCGCTGACTTCTCGGCCTCGGGCTCATCGGCCCGCTTCTCCGCCTCGGGCTCTTCGGCCGGCTTCTCCGCCTCGGGCTCATCGGCCGGCTTCTCCGCCCCGGGCTCATCGGCCGGCTTCTCCGCCCCGGACTTCTCGGCCGGCTTCTCGGCCTCAGGGCTCTCGTCCACGGGCTTGCCCGCCTGGGGCTCGGCCCCCGGCGTCTCCTCCGCGGCATCCTCGGCGGGCGACCCGTCCGCCGGCGTCCTCTCGGGCACGACCTCGACGTCGAGCTCGTCGACGATCACGCCGGTGCTGCGCGGGATCTCGCGGTCGCTCTCCTCCTGGCCGGTCTCGGAGTGCGCGCCGCAGCCGTAGTTCAGGTGCACCACGCGCCCGTCGGCCGGGGACCACTCGTTGGTGCACACGCCGAACTCGTGGCGCAGCGAGCCGGAGAGCTTCATGAGGAAGGCGCAGCTGGTGCAGTTCGCCGCGACGGTGCCGCGGCGACCGCGGCCGGAGGTCTGACGAGGGCCGAAGTCGCCCTCGAGCCAGCGCTCGGCCGCCTCGGACCGGCCCTCCGGGGAGAGCACGCGGGCGCGGCCCAGGCCGAGCTCCCACAGGGCGACCTGATCGGCGTCCTCGTCCCCGGTGGCCTCGTAGCCCTGCTCGAGGCGCTCGTCCTGCTCACGATAGGGCAGCAGGTCGTCGGCGCCGACGTCCGAGGGCTTGAGCCGCTCCGACCACGGCTCCCACTCGGGGGCGAGGATCGCGTCATCGCCCGGCAGCAGCGCGGTCTCGGCGACCGTGGCGACCTTGGCACGCGAGGCGCGCGTGAGCACGACCACCCAGGACCAGCCCCGGTAGCCGGGCATGGTGCACTCGAAGACATGGGTCACCAGCCGCTCGCCGGCGGCCTCGACGCGCACGTGCTCACCGACCTGGTCGGGATCGGTGACCTCGAGCAGCGCCTCGCGAGCGAGCTCGACGGCCTCGGCGGCGATCGCGTCCAGCTTCGGGCGGGAGGTGCGGGCCCGGCGGGGGGCGGCGGTCGGTGACGTCATGGGATCAGGCCTCGAAGTTGTCGGCGACGGCACGGAGCACGGTGGCGATCTTCTGCGAGTGCCCGCGATCGGGGTAGCGCCCCTGGCGCAGCCCGTTCGAGGCGTCGTCGAGCAGCCGGATCAGGTCCTCGACCATGCCCGCCATCTCGTCGGGCTTGGGCCGACGGGCGCGGCTGACCGACGGGGCGGGCTCCATCAGCTGCAGGGAGAGCACCTGGGGGCCGCGACGGCCGTCGACCATGTCGAACTCCACCCGCGCGCCGGGGCGCAGGGCGGTCACTCCCTCGGGGAGGTTCGAGGCGTGGACGTAGACGCTCTGCCCGTCCTCGTCATCGAGGATGAAGCCGAAGCCCTTCTCGGTGTCGTAGAACTTCACCTTGCCGCGTGGCACCTGGATCCCATTCCTTGTCTGCTGCTCATCGGTCTGCGGGTACTGGTTCCCGGGGCGCGGGCGGAGCCTCCGTGCCGGTCGCTCCGCAGTCGCCCCGTGGGGCTGCCGGAGACCGTCCGGCAACACTCGAGTCTATCGCGCCACCACTGGTGCGTGGCGAGCGGATTCCTCCGGGGTGACCACGGCCACCGCCGACGGATGCGGGGCCCCGGAGCCTCAGCGCCGCCGCTCGTGCGGGATCTCCTGCACCGGGGCCGTCGGCGGCACCGGGTCCAGGCCCAGCCCGGTCAGCACCTTCTCGACGATCATCGCGGTGAAGCCCCAGACGAAGGCGTCCCCGGGCAGGTCGAACACGGGGCCGACGCCCTGGCCGAAGAGCGTGCCCCGGAGCCGGTGCGCGGGATCGGTCAGCGAGCCCGGACCCACCAGCGGCGCCCACACCAGCCGCTCCACCTCGATCGGGTCCTGCACGCCGAGCGGAGGCACCGATGGCGACCAGCTCAGCACCGGGGTGACCCGCTGGATGCGCCACGGCATGGGGATCGGGGCGAAGGCCCCCAGCACCCGCACGTCGGCCGGGTCCAGTCCGGTCTCCTCCTGTGCCTCCCGCAGCGCGGTGTGCACGTCGTCGCGGTCCCCGGGATCGCGCCCGCCGCCGGGCAGCGAGAACTGCCCGGGCTGGGAGCGCAGGGCGTGGCCCCGCTCCTCGAGCACCAGCGAGGCGTTCTCGAACCCGGTCCCGGCGACGTGGATCAGCACCGCGCTGCGACGCACCGGGCGGTCGCCCGGGTCGGGATCGCGAGGGTCCGGATCGCGGGTGACCAGCACGTCGCCGCGCCGCGCCCGCTCGGCCAGCGGCTCCAGGAAGGAGGCGTCGGACGGGAGCCGGTGGCGCCGGGAGGGATGCGCGCTCATGCGACACCGACCTGCGGGCAGAGGTCCGCGAGGGCGCACTCCGCGCAGCGAGGGGCACGGGCGGTGCAGACGCGCCGGCCGTGGAGGATCAGGCGCAGGCCCAGGAGCGTGAGGTCCTCGACATCGGCGCCGTCCGCCGTGCCGTCCGCCGCGCCGCCCGGCGCGGCGTCCGCCTCGACCCGGGCCAGGACGTCCTCCTCGACCTGGCGGGGATCGGTCCGCTCGGTCCAGCCGAGGCGCCGCGCGAGACGGCCGACGTGCGTGTCCACGGCCAGCAGGGAGTGGCCGAACCAGGCGCCCCTCACCACGTGGGCGGTCTTCCGGCCGACGCCGGGCAGGGCCTCGAGCGCGGCCTGGTCGTCGGGGACCTCTCCTCCGTGCCGCTCCATGAGCCCGCGGGCGAGCCCGATGATCCGACGCGCCCGGGTGGCACCCATCCCGAGCGGACGGACCACGGCGGTCACGGCCTCCTCCTCCGCGCCCGCGAGAGCGGCGGGGCCGGGCCAGCGGGAGAACAGCTCGGGGGTCACCTGGTTGACCCGCACATCCGTCGTCTGCGCCGAGAGCATCGTCGCGACCAGCAGTTCGACCGCGTCACGGTGGTCGAGCTCGGTGCGCGCCACGGTGTACAGCTCCGCGAGCCGGGAGGCGATGAGGCCGGCATCGGCGGGCGTCTCGCAGCCGCTCGCGCGGGGCGGCCGACGGGGCGGGCTCGGCATCTCGACTGCTCCTCCTCCGGCGAGTGACGGACCGGCACAGGGCTGGCACGATAGTGTTTGTCCATCATGTGACAGCCGCCACCGAAGTTCGTGGCGTCCATCACAGGGAAGCACAGCACGGTCCCGGGAGTCGGGGCCCCACCATCAGGAGGTTCCGTGGACGAGAACATCGTACGGTCATCGCCGCTGTTCGCTGCGCTCGACGAGGACGGCAAGCAGGCCGTGCTGGCGTCGATGAAGCAGGAGGACTACCACCGCAGCGCCATCATCTTCCGCGAGGGCGATCCCGGCGACCGGCTCTTCATCATCGGCTCGGGGAAGGTGAAGGTCGGCCACGCCTCGGGCGACGGCCGCGAGAACCTCCTCGCCGTCCTCGGCCCCGGCGAGACCCTCGGCGAGCTGTCCCTCTTCGACCCGGCCCCGCGCAACGCGACCGCCACCGTGGTCGCCGAGTCGACCCTCTACTCGCTCTCGCAGCAGGACCTGTACCGGGTCCTGGCCCAGCGCCCGGAGGTGGGCCGTCACCTGCTCGCCTCCCTCGCGCGGCGCCTGCGCAAGACCAACGAGTCCCTCGCGGACCTGGTCTTCGCCGACGTCCCGGGTCGCGTCGCGAAGAACGTCCTGGACCTGGCCCAGCGCTTCGGCCGGCAGACGGACGACGGCGTGATGGTCGCCCACGGACTCACCCAGGAGGAGCTCGCCCAGCTGGTCGGCGCCTCCCGCGAGACCGTGAACAAAGCCCTGGCGGACTTCGCCTCCCGCGGCTGGATCCGGCTCGAGGCCCGCGCCGTGCTGATCGTGGACGTCGAGCGCCTGCGCCGCCGCGCCCGCTGACCCACCAGCTCGAGATGGCCCGTCCGATCCGCGGATCGGACGGGCCCTCTCCGTGCCCGCAGCGAGCCTCAGTTCCCCTCGGCGAGGTGGTCGAGCGTGGCGCGGAGGTTCCACCGGGCCGCGTCCTGCAGGGCCTCGGGCAGCTCGCTCCCGTAGACGACCCGCAGGAGCCGGTCCATCGTCAGCACTCCGGCGGTCCGCGCGCGCCGCACCTGCTCGATGCGCTCATGACGATGTGCGACGGCCTGCTCGATCGCCTCGAGCGCGGTGAGCGGCGAGTCGAAGGCCGGTCCGTGACCGGGATGGATGGCGCCGATGCGGCCGTCGAGGGCCATGGCGCGCAGGATCGCCAGCGACTGGAGGTAGTCGCGCAGCGACCCGCCGTCCTCCGGCACGATCACGGTCGAGGAGCCGCCCAGCAGCGTGTCGCCGGAGAGCAGCCGGCCGCCCTCGACCAGCACGGCCACCGAGTCGGAGGTGTGGCCGGGCAGGTGGATCACGTGCCCGACGGTCCCTCGGTCCCCTTCGAGGGTCGCGGGCAGCGGCCGGGAGCCGGGCACCGCGGAGGGGTCCGCGGCCCACAGCGGCACCTCGCGCCCGCTGCGTGCCGCGAGCTGGCGGGCCAGGGTGGCGGCACCGGCCGTGTGGTCGAGGTGGCGGTGGGTGACCAGCACACCCTGCGGCCGGGTCCCGGCCTCGCAGAGCAGCAGCAGCTCGGCCAGGTGCTCGGGGTCCTTGGGCCCCGGGTCCACGACCCACATCCGGTCCTCGTCGCGCAGCACATAGGTGTTGGTGCCGTCGAGGGTCATCGGTCCGGGATTCCCGGCCCGGACCGTGATCAGCTCGACCGCCGGAGCCTCGGGGTCCCGCTGCGGAGGGTGCTCGTCCATGGCGGTGCGTCAGGCGCCGGGCGCGGCGCCGGAGGAGGCGTCGGCATCGGCCGGACCGGCGGCGGGGCCGTCGAGCTCCACCAGCAGGTCGAGCTCCACCGGGGCGTCCAGCGGGAGCACGGCGACGCCGACGGCGGCCCGGGCATGCGAGCCGGCCTCGCCGAAGACGTCTCCGAGCAGCTCGCTGGCCCCGTTGATCACGGCAGGCTGCGCGGTGAAGGCGGGGTCGGAGGCGACGTAGCCGGTGAGCTTGACGACGCGCACCACCCGGTCGAGGTCGCCGACGAGCGCCTCGATCGCGGCGAGGGCGTTGAGGCAGCAGGTGGCGGCCAGCCGAGCAGCCTGCTCCGCGGTGACCTCGGCGCCGACCTTGCCGGTCCGCGGCAGGTCGCCCTCCACGAAGGGCAGCTGCCCGGAGGTGTGCACGTGGTTCCCGCTCGCGACGGCCGGCACGTAGGCGGCCACCGGGGCGGCGACGGTGGGGAGGGACAGCCCGAGCTCCTCGAGCCGGGCGCGGACGCGGGTGCTCCGACCCTGAGCGGTCGCCATCGGCTCAGCCCTCGCCGAGGGGGCGCTTGAGGTAGGCGACCAGGTTCTCCGGGTTCGGGCCCGGCACGACCTGGACCAGCTCCCAGCCCTCCTCGCCGTAGTTGTCGAGGATCTGCTTGGTCGCGTGGATCAGCAGTGGGACGGTCAGGTACTCCCAGCGGGTATGAGTGCTCATGGGAGCGAGCCTACCGGGGAGCGCGGGACCTCGCGCCGGGGCGCGGCCTCAGCTGCCCACGGCCTCCTGCTCGGCCCGTCGCAGCACGGCCCACCAGCTGGTGACATCGGGATGCCGGCGCAGCAGGCGTCGACGCTCGCGCTCGGTCATGCCGCCCCACACCCCGAAGTCCACGCGGTTGTCCAGCGCGTCGGCCAGGCACTCGGTCCGCACGGGGCACGCACCGCAGGCGATCTTCACCGTGTGCTGCTCGGCCCCCTGCACGAAGAACCCGTCCGGGTCCATGCTCACGCATGCTCCGCGCGTGGCCCAGCTCGAATCCTCGGTGATGGGATTGATCCCGATGGTCATGCTCGTCCCCTTCCAGGTCCCGGATCGACGTTGACCGGACCTGGCCCTACTGTATGGAGACGGTCGCCACAGTGCAAAACGGGACATCTGCCCCGCGCTGAAAGGGCAGCGGAGCCGGGCCATCCGTGGTAGGCGCCGTCGGCCGACGCCTCCTCGCGCCGCGCCGGCGGGAGGCCTCAGGTCACGGGGCCGCATCGGCTTCGTGAAGATTCCGCACGCGCGGCACGCCACATGGCGGCCCGCGCAGGCCTCGCCGTACTCTAGGAGCATGGCCCGCACCACGCCCGCGCCCGCTTCCGGCCGCTCCCTCTCCGTCGCCCTGCTGCAGACCGTCTACCTGCTGCTGGGGCTGCTCGCCGTCTCCGCGCTCGCCGGAGTGCTGCTGGCGGCGTTCTTCCTGCCGGCGGTGTCGGCGGGCTCGACCGTCGCCAAGGACGGCGTCGACCTGTTCGAGTCCTACCCCACCGAGCTCGAGGTCGAGCCGCTGAACGAGGCCAGCCGCATCGAGGCGGCGGACGGATCGCTGCTGGCGACCTTCTACACCGAGAACCGCATCATGGTGCCGCTCGAGGAGATCTCGCCGCACATCCAGCGCGCGGTGATCGCGGTCGAGGACCGGCGCTTCTACGAGCACGGCGGTGTGGACGCCAAGGGCCTGGTCCGCGCCGTCGCCTCGAACGCCGCCGGCGGTGCCACCCAGGGCGGATCCACCCTCACCCAGCAGTACGTCAAGAACGCCCTCCTGATGGACGCCGTGCAGCGCGGGGACCAGGAGGACCAGATGGAGGCGACCGCACAGACCTACGGTCGCAAGCTGCGCGAGGCGAAGCTGGCGATCTCGCTGGAGAAGCAGTGGTCCAAGGACGAGATACTCAACGCCTATCTCAACGTGGCGCAGTTCGGCCCCTCCCAGTACGGCGTGGAGACAGGGGCCCAGCACTACTTCTCCAAGAGCGCGAAGGACCTCGACCCCGGTGAGGCGGCGCTGCTGGCCGGGGTCACCAACGGACCGAACCAGTACGACCCGGTCGCCCACCCCGAGGCGGGCGAGAAGCGCCGCAACGAGGTGCTCGGGGACATGCGCCGCGAAGGCTTCATCACCGACGAGGAGTACGAGGAGTACACCTCCCAGCCGGTCGAGGACATGCTGGAGATCAAGAACGTGCGCGCGGGCTGCGCCGACGCCGGCACCAGCGGGTTCTTCTGCGACTACGTGACGCGGTCGCTGCTGAACGACCCCGACTTCGCCCCCTCGTACGAGGAGCGGCGCAAGCTGCTCTACGGCGGCGGTCTCACCATCCGCACCACCCTGGACCCCTCCACCCAGGAGGAGGCGGTGGACATCCTGCAGCGCCGCGTGCCCGGCGACTCCGAGAGCGGGTTCGGGCACTCGATCGTGACCGTCGAGCCCGGGACGGGCAACATCCTCACGATGGCGGAGAACCGCTCGTTCAACCCCCACGCCGAGGTGGAGCCGGGCGAGACGGCCATCAACTACAACGTCCCGCAGGCCCTCGGCGGCGGCAGCGGCTTCCCCGTCGGCTCGACCTTCAAGCCCTTCGTGCTGCAGCAGTGGCTCGAGAGCGGGAAGACCATCTACGACCGCGTGAGCACCTCGCGCGGGGCGATCACCCATGCGCCGGCCAAGTGCCTCAACGGCGGCGGCTGGAACGAGAGGCCGGGCTGGAACCCCGACAACGCGGTCTCGGTGAGCATCGCCCCGATGGAGACGGTGCTGAACTCGACGAAGTTCTCGATCAACACCAGCTACACCGACATGGCGCGCCAGCTCGACCTGTGCGAGATCGCCGACACCGCGCGCAAGATCGGCGTGGTCCCCGCGACCTACAACCCCTACGACCCGGCCACCTGGGAGATGTCGATCGAGGACATGTACGGGACCGAGCTCGCGCCCGCGGTGCTGGTCCTGGGCGAGCTGAACATCTCCGCCCTCGACATGGCCGCCGGCTACGCGACCTACGCCGCGGGCGGCACCTTCTGCAAGCCGCAGGCGATCACCGAGGTCGTCGACCGCAACGGCGACGAGATGGAGATCTCCGGGGCCGAGTGCCATCAGGCCGTGGAGAAGGACGTCGCCGACGCCATGGCGTGGACGCTCCAGCAGGATCTCGAGGACCCCCGGGCCACCGGCAAGGGGAAGATCATCGACGGGCACCCCGCGGGCGGCAAGACGGGCACCTCGGGCCAGCAGTTCCACACCTGGTACGTCGGCTTCACCCGGCAGATGTCCACCGCGGTGTGGTTCGGCCACCCGCAGGCCAACGTGCGCCCCGGCGGCTTCGAGGTCGACGACCTGATGCTCCGCCGCGGCAGCGTCTGGGGCAACACCGTCTCCCTGCCCACGTGGCAGGAGTACATGACGCGCGTGCACGAGGACCTCCCGAGCGAGTCGTTCCCGGCGGAGCCGAAGCGCCCGTCGTCGGACTCCGAGGAGGAGGTCGAGCAGGGCGTCGTGCCCGACGTGTCCGGCATGGTGCTCTCCCAGGCGCAGTCGACGATCGAGGCCGCCGGCTACGAAGCCGAGGTGCAGCGTGAGACGAGCTCCGAGGTGGACCAGTGGTACGTGATCGGCTCCGACCCGACACCCGGCACGCGCCTGCCCGAGGGCGAGACCGTGGTGATCCGCCAGTCCACCGGTGAGGGCTGAGGTGCGGCCCGCCCTCGCGGCGGTCGGCGCCGCGGGCGCCCTGGGCCTGGGCGCCGCCGCGGCGGCTCACGTCTGGGCGCGCCACGTCGAGATCCACCGGTACACGCTGCGCGAGCTCGCGCTGGAGGTCCTGCCGCCCGGCACCCGCACGATCCGGGTGCTGCACATCAGCGACATCCACCTGATGCCCGAGCAGGATCGCAAGCTGCACTTCCTCCGCCACCTGGCGTCGCTGCGCCCGCATCTGGTGATCGACACGGGGGACAACATCGCCTCCGCCGCCTCGATCCCCGTCCTCGCCGAGGTGCTGGATCCGCTGCTGCGGCGTCCGGGAGCCTTCGTCATGGGCTCCAACGACATGTTCGAGCCACAGCCGAAGAATCCGGCCCGGTACCTGCTGCCGGACCCCCGGCCCGCCGAGATGATCGAGCCGAAGGAGCCGACCCTGCCCGTCGACGAGCTCGCGCGTCGACTGTCCGCGCACGGCTGGAAGGACCTCACCAACTCCCGTGCGCACATCGAGCTGGGCGGTCTCGAGGTGCGCCTGGTGGGGGTCGACGATCCGCATCTGGAGCGCGACGAGATCCCCGCGCTCCCCGACCCCGCCCCGGCGCTCCCGGAGCACGGCAACGTGCTGCGGCTGGGCGTCGCGCACGCGCCCTATCAGCGGGTGCTCGACGCCTTCGTCGCCGATGGCGCGGACCTCGTGCTGGCCGGGCACACCCATGGGGGACAGCTCCGCCTGCCCGGGATCGGCGCCCTGGTGACGAACTGCGACCTGCCCCGCGCGCAGGCGCGAGGACACTCCACCTGGCGAGGCGTGCCGATGAACGTCAGCGCCGGGATGGGCGCCAGTCCCTATTCGGACTACCGCCTGTTCACGCCGCCCGAGGCGACCTTGCTCACGTTGCGCGCCCGGAAGCCGGTCGCACGGCCGTGAGCACCTCCGACGCCTGTTAGAGTTTCTCCTCGGTGACCCGCTCCGGCGAGTCCCCTCCGGGGTGTGGCGCAGCTTGGTAGCGCGTGCCGTTCGGGACGGCAAGGTCGCAGGTTCAAATCCTGTCACCCCGACCATCGAGCAGGGCCGTGAGATCGCAGGACGATCTCACGGCCCTTCTGCTGTCGCGACCCCTCTGCTGTCGCGGCCGGCCCGGTCCCGCGCGGTGTCGCGGCCCGCCGCGTCAGCGGGCATCCGGACCCGAGGTCCGCATTCCTCGGGACCCGAGGGCGCGCATTCCACCGGAGCGCGTCGGACATATCCGGACAGAAACCCCGCTCCGGTGTCGGCGCCGGCCCGGATCAACCCACCCTGTTCTCGGCGCAGACATATCGGACGTCTCGCCCTCCCCCTGACCTGCATCCACGGGTCGACGAGCGGCCGCCGGGCGCATTTTGCTTCATGAATGACATCGATGTAACTATCACAATGGCATTCGCATTTCACGGATGACACGGGCCGATAATGCCATTTACGGTAAAATCTTGGCAAAGACGTCCATGTCGGCAGGCAAACTCCCCTGTGGGGAACACAAGAGCTCCACATACAGTGACCAGCGGTGCCGTCGTTCGCTGACAGCACTCACCGGGCTGCCGCCTTCCCGTCACCGGCTCGGTCGCTTCCTCCTCTTCCCTGGGTGACGGGCGCAGTCCACGCGCGCGTCGTCCACGTCGCCGCTCGGAGCCGCTGTGTGGCGACGGAGAAAGTGATCAGCACACGATGTTCCGTACAGCTCCACGAGGCGCGCACCGGGCACCCGGCCGCGCCGTCATCGACTACCGAGGGCTCGCCGCTCCCGTGGGCAAGGGAGTCGGAGGTGCCGCCATGATCGGCGCCGTCTCCGCCACCGCCGCCCTCACCGGGGGCGCCGCGGCCACCGCCCAGGCACCCGCCACCGCGAGCGTCGGCGCCGTCCGCGGGCTCGCTCCGAGCACGGTGCCGAGCACCGCTCCGGCCGCTCCCGCCAACACCCAGTACACCTCCGTGAAGCTGCGCCAGGGCGCTCGCGGCGCGGCGGTGTCCTACCTCCAGCAGCGGCTGAACGCCCACGGCGCCTCGCTCGCCGTGGACGGCTCCTTCGGCCCCGCGACCCTGCGGGCCGTGAAGAGCCAGCAGTCCTCGGCCCGCATCGCCGTGGACGGCGTGGTCGGTCCGCAGACCTGGAGCTCCCTCTCGGGCGGCGGGTCGACCACCGACCCGGGCTCCCGCCCGAAGCTCCGCCAGGGCGACCGCGGCAGCGCCGTGTCGACCCTGCAGACCACGCTCAACCAGCGCGGCGCCTCGCTCGCCGTCGACGGCTCCTTCGGGCCCGCCACCGCCTCCGCGGTGCGGGCGCTGCAGTCCGCCGCCGGCATCGGCGTGGACAGCGTCGTGGGGCCGCGGACGTGGAGCGCACTGGACAGCGGTGTGCCCATCTCGCCCGGCGGCGGCAGCGGTGGTGGCGGGGGCTCGGACTCCGGCAGCACCGTCAACGGCCAGGCGATCGTCAACGCCGCCCGGTCCACCATCGGCACCCGCTACACCTGGGGCGGCTCCTCGCCCTCGACCGGCATGGACTGCTCCGGCCTGGTGTACTACGCCTACAACCAGGCGGGCGTGAACGTGCCGCGCAAGACCGCGAAGGGCTACACCTTCGGCGGCCGCATCATCTCCCAGTCCGAGGCGAAGCCGGGCGACCTCGTCGCCTTCACCGGCAACGACTACGGCCACATGGGGATCTACACGGGCAACGGAAGGATCATCGACGCCTCCAGCTCGCAGCAGCGAGTCGTCGAGCGGACCATCTGGAACGCCCCGCACGTGTTCGTCACCTACCGCTGATCCTCGGATCGGTCCGCAGCGGACGGACGCAAGGCCACGACGGCCTGCTCGACGCGAGAGCGTCAACGGGAAGGAGCAGGGCGACGTGAGGGAGCCCGGTCGGCACGCCGACCGGGCTCCCGTGCGTCCGGGGGTCGGGGCGGCGCTGACGCCTCGGCCACGGCCGACGCGCCGCGACGGGTGCACGACGGGGCATGGGTGCGCGATGGCACGGTGACGCGCGTCTCCGTGGCAAACTGGTGCGAAGCCCGATCGACGTCGCCGTCCCAGGAGAAGCAATGCCCGATCCCATCGCCCTCGTCCCGCTGCCGCAGTCCGTCGTCTGGTCGGAGGGCACCTGGGAGACGAACGATCCCTGGGACGGGCTCTCCGTCGGGCTGAACGACTCCCTGCCCGCGCCCGAGTACACCCTCTCGATCTCTCCCGCGGGAGCGGCCCTCAGCGCCGGCAGCGAGGCCGCGCTGGCCGACGGCCGCAACACCTTCGCGCAGATCGTCACCGGCGCGGGCGGCTCGATCCCGTGCGTGACGATCTCCGACCGCCCCGAGCATCCGTGGCGCGGCATGCACCTCGACGTCTCCCGCCACTTCCTCCCCGTGGGGGAGATCGAGACGCTCATCGACGCGATGGCGCTGCACCGCCTGAACGTCCTGCACCTCCACCTCACCGACGACCAGGGATGGCGCGTCGAGATCAAGGGGTACCCGCGACTGACCGAGATCGGCGGACGGCGCGAGCAGACGCTCGTGGGCCACATGGGGGACGACGAGGAGAGCTGGACCTTCGACGGGATCCCGCACAGCGGCTCCTACACCCAGGGGGAGCTCAAGGACCTCGTGGAGTACGCGCGCCGCCGCGGCATCATGATCGTGCCGGAGATCGACCTGCCCGGGCACATGCAGGCCGCGATCGCCGCCTACCCCGAGCTCGGCAACTTCCCCGAGCAGACGATCGGCGTGCGCGAGGTCTGGGGGATCTCCGACCACGTGCTGGGCGTCTCGGACCAGGTCTTCGACTTCCTGCGGGACGTGCTCAGCCAGGTCGCCGACATCTTCCCCGCCCCCTACGTGCACATCGGCGGGGACGAGTGCCCGCGCGTGGAGTGGGAGCGCTCCTCCGCCGCGCGCTCCCGCATGAACGAGTGGGGGCTGACCCGGGTCTCGGAGATCCAGGGCCGGTTCACCCAGTTCGCCGCCGACGTCCTCGCCGAGAAGGGCAAGCGGATCATCGCCTGGGACGAGGTGCTCGAGAGCCACCTGCCCGACGACACCGTGATCATGAACTGGCGCCACGGCAACGGCCTCAAGGAGTCCACGGGCCGGGGCTTCCGCACCATCATCGCCAACAACGAGCACACCTACTTCGACCATTACCAGGCCGGGCCGAAGGACGAGCCGCTCGCCATCGGCGGGATGACCACCGTCAAGGACGTGTACACGGCCGAGTTCTCCCCGCAGAAGCTCGA
This sequence comes from Brachybacterium sp. AOP43-C2-M15, assembly GCF_052446295.1. Classification (NCBI taxonomy): domain Bacteria; kingdom Bacillati; phylum Actinomycetota; class Actinomycetes; order Micrococcales; family Dermabacteraceae; genus Brachybacterium; species Brachybacterium sp. AOP43-C2-M15. The sequence continues at coordinate 205,583 of NZ_JBQSWB010000008.1, read as the reverse complement.
CGAGGACCGGACGACGCTCCTGATCGGCGTCCAGGGCCAGCTGTGGACCGAGTACATGCCCGATGCGGCGCAGGTCCAGTACATGGCGTTCCCTCGCATGTGCGCCCTCGCCGAGCGCGCCTGGGGCTCCCCGCGCCAGAGCTGGGAGGAGTTCGAGGAGCGCCTGCGGGCCCACCTGCCGCGACTGGACGCCTTCGGCATCCGCTACCGCCCCTTGGACTGAGATGCCCTCATCCCATCGCGACGCGCACCCGTACGGTCGCTCCGCGGACGATGTCCGGCGGCGTGACCAGCGCCTCCGCCGCACCCGACGACTCCGGGCGATGCAGCTGGCGATCTTCTCGCTGCTCGCCGTCACCCTGATCGCGATCGGCGTGTACGCCGTCGGACAGCTGCGCACACCCTCGACGGAGCCCGGGGTGATCGATCCGAAGTCCTTCGGGCCGGCGACCGCCGAGCTCGCCTGCCCCGAGCCGGACGCCGTGCCCCTCCCGCCCGAGGACGTCACCGTGACGGTGCTCAACGGGACCACCCGCAGCGGTCTCGCCGGGGACGTCGCGGAGCAGCTCGGCGAGCGCGGCTACGAGATCGCCGAGACCGGCAACACCCGGCGGGCCACCGGTCCGGCGACCATCGTCCACGGCCCCGAGGGGTACCTCGCCGCGCAGTCGCTGCGGGTGCAGGTCGAGGATTCCCAGCTGACGCTCGACGAGGACGTCGAGGGCACGGCGGTGGACCTCCTCATCGGCGACGGGTTCGGGGGCCTGGAGGACGCGTCCGCCGCGAGCTCCGCGCTCGAGGAGCCGGTGGAGACCCCCGAAGGCTGCTGAGCGCCGCTCGTCCCTCGCAGCACGTCGATCAGTCCTCCACCCCACCGACTGATCTCCTACCGCTCGTCCCTCGCAGCACGTCGATCAGTCCTCCACCCCACCGACTGATCTCCTACCGCTCGTCCCTCGCAGCACGTCGATCAGTCCTCCCACGTCCTGCGGTCGGCCTCCATGCGCACGCCGATCCACAGCGAGATGACGCCGCCGAAGAGCAGCAGCAGGATGATGGTGCCGAAGACGACCGCGGTGCCGGAGGAGGACGGCAGCAGACCCACCAGGAGGCTGTTGATCCCGCTGGTCCCCGGCGCGGACTCCGAGTCCGACGCCAGGTCCGGGTCGACGTCCACCACGAGGCTCGCCGTCACCGGGATCCCCTCGCTGTCGACCACCTGGTAGGTGATCGGCGTGGTACGGCCCGTGAAGTCCGCATCGGGCGCGAACGTGATCGCGCCGTTGCCGCCGACGGTGAAGACCCCTTCGTCCGGGATCTGCAGCCGCTTGCCCCAGCCGTCCTCCAGCTCGCCGAGATTCGTCGCCGACAGCGAGCTGATCCGGACCGACTCGGGGACCAGCGGCTGCGATCCGCTGCCCGCGGTGTCGTTGCCGAGCACGTCCACGGTGGCCGAGGACTGCGGGACCACCCGCGCCTCGTCGTCACGGGGCGTGGCCACGAGCGGCGTGATGATCGCCTGCAGCGTCGCCTCGACGGGATTGTCGGCGTAGACGCCGCGGGCGGTGACCACCACGGGCGCGGCCGTCCCGGTGAATCCCTCCTGAGGTGTCATCACCACGGCCCCGGACCCGAGGTCGATCCGCCAGACGCCCTCGCCGGGGACGCTCAGCTCGGTGCCGTCGTCCGAGACCTCGGAGCCCTCGGGGGCGGCCGACGGATCGAAGCGCAGCGAGTCCGAGCTGACGTCACGGATCCCGACGCTCATGTCGAAGCTGAGCTCGGCCTCCGGCGGCCCCGCCTCGGTCCGGGAGCGCAGGATCGGGTAGGCGGTGCTGAGCAGCGCCATCGCCGCGGTGCTCCCCTCGCCGTCCCCGCCGGAGATGCCCATCGGCGCGGTCTCGCGCACCTCCGCGCTCTCGGGGGAGAAGCGCACGGTGGCCTCGGCCCGGTTCAGCTCCCAGACCCCCTGTCCCTCGACGACCACGCGGGTCCCGTCGGTGGAGGCCCGGTAGGACTCGCGGTCGCCCAGGGGCTCGAGGCGCAGCGTCGAGGGATCGACGTACTGCTGCCCCTCCCCCACCACGAAGACGATGTCCTCGCCGTAGGGCGCGGACCAGTCGAGGTCCGAGATGATCGGGACGGTGAGCGAGACGCGACCGGCCCGCTCGACCGCGCCGTCCTCGTCCTCCACCACATAGCGCACCGGATCCAGCTGACGGCCGAGCCCGGGGCTCGCCGGGGTGTGGGTGAGGGTGCCGCCGTCGGCCGAGAGCTGCCAGACACCCTGGTCGGGGACGGTGGCCCGGCTCCCGTCGGACAGCACGGTGGATCCGGCGGGGAGCCCGGCCAGCTCGAGCCGTGCGGAGCCTCCCTCCGGCACGGACCCGGGCAGCGGGATGCTCGAGACCCCGGCGGCCGAGCCGTGCACACCGATCTCCTCGAGCTCGAGGAGCTCGGGCGTCAACTCGACCGGGTGCGAGCGGGTGTCGTGATCCCCGCGGATGGTCAGCGCGATCGGGGTGCTGGGCCCGTCGACGCCGTCGGCAGGGGTGTACACGAGATCCCCGCCGAGCAGGGACCAGATGCCCTCGCCGACCACCTCGAGGCTGCGGGCGTCCTCGCCCATCTGCATCTGCGAGCGCGCGGTCTCGTCCAGGCCCTCCGGCACGGCGAGCCGCGCCGAGTCGAGGACGACCTCGTCCTCGACGTCGTCCTCGATGAGCGACTCCAGCGGGATGCGGGTGATGGAGCCGGGGATCATCCGCAGCGTCTGCGTCTGCGCCGGGAACTCGAAGGGGCCGTCCTCCCCGATCGCCGCGGCGGGGAGCACGGAGCCCAGGGCCAGCGCGGCGGCGGCGCACAGCGCGGCCGCGCGGGCGAGCAGGGTCCGTGATCGCGGCGACCTCGCACCGGCCCCGGCCGGGCGCTCGCCGCGCGGGCGCACCCGCGCGAGGGACAGGAGTCCGCGGGGCGCGCGCGAGGGGCGATGCGGTGGCGGCTCGAGCACCCGGCCAGGGTAGCAACGTGCGGCGGGGAGCCTCCGGGAGACGGTCCGGCGCCACCCGCCCGACCGTAGAGTGGGCGCATGGACGAGACCCGTGCTCCCTCCGCCGGCGCAGGTGACTCCGACGGGACGCCGGGCCCCGCCGCCGCACCCGCCGGCCCCGTCGAGGCCGACGCCGCGCTCCCCGGGGCGGCGCCCGTAGACACAGCGCCCGTAGACACAGCGCCCGACGACACAGCGCCGGACGACCCCATGCTCGACGTCTCGACGCTGCCGCCCCTGGGCGAGATCCTCGAGCAGCTGACCGACCTGCTCGCCGCCTGGATGCCCGCTCAGCGCTGGTACGCGCACAAGGGAGCCGCGGACCCGCGGGCGGAGATCCGCGGCTGGGCCCCGCTGCGCGTCGCCCCGGACCACGTGGTGGTGCTCGCGGTGGTCGCGGCGCACCTCGAGGACGACGCCGAGGCCCTGTACCAGGTGCCGCTCGTGCTGCGCCGGCCCGGCGCCGCGCCGTCGGCCCGCGACGACGGCTCCGAGGTGGGGGTGGTGGCGATCCCCGGCGGTCCGCTGCGCGCTGACGACGCCACCCGGGACGCCGACGGCCGTGCCGCGATCGTCGCCACCCTCGTCTCCGGGGAGGGCGCGATGGGCCCCGGCCTGAACCTCGCCTCCCACCGGACGGTCCCCGACGCCCCGCTCCCCCTCGGACGGGCGATGCGCAGCCGGCTCCTGTCCGGCGAGCAGTCCAACACCTCGCTGATCATCGAGACCGAGGGGGCCTCGCCGCTGATCGTGAAGCTGTTCCGCGTGCTGCAGGACGGCGCGAACCCGGACGTGGTGCTGCAGAGCGCCCTGACCGGGCTCGGCAGCACGAAGGTCCCCGCCGTGGTGGGCTCCGCGACCATCGGCGTCGACGGCCTGCGCACCCACTCGCTGTTCGCGCAGGAGTACCTGCCGGGGGTCGAGGACGCCTGGCGCCTGGTGCTGCGCCTGGCCGCCGCCGGCGAGGACTTCGGCGAGGCCGCCGACGCGCTGGGCACGGCCGTCGCCGCGATCCATCGGGACCTCGCCGCGGCGCTCGGCACGGTCGGCGCCGACGACTCCGTGGTGGAGGAGATGGTGGGCCAGATGCGCGACCGGCTCGCGGAGGTCTCTCTCGCCGTCCCCCGGGTCGCCGCCCATCGGGAGCACCTGGAGTCGCTGCTGGACGCGGCCCTCGGGCATCCGTGGCCGGCCATGCAGCGCATCCACGGCGATCTGCACCTGGGTCAGGTGCTGCTGGTGCCCGAGCGGGGCTGGGTGCTGCTGGACTTCGAGGGCGAGCCGCTGCGTCCGCTCGCCCAGCGCAGCCTCCCCGATTCGCCGCTGCGGGACGTCGCGGGGATGCTGCGCAGCATCGACTACGCCGCCGGTGCGGTGCGGCTGGAGCAGGAGGTCGACGCCGCGGCGTGGGCGGCCGGGGCCCGCACCGCCTTCCTCGCCGGCTATGCGCGGGAGGCGGGATGGGACGCGGGCTCCGCCGCCCTGGCGGTCCTGCTGCGGGCGTTCGAGGCCGACAAGGCCGTCTACGAGGCGCTCTACGAGGCGCGGAACCGCCCGGACTGGCTGCCGATCCCCCTCGCGGCGCTCGAGCGGATCAGCGGATCCGGCGCGGTGGAGGGGTCAGCGGGCTGAGCGCCGAGGCAGGGCTCGTGGTCGCCATCGGGGTGAGCGACCCGGGCAGGAACGGGGCGCTGATCGCCCGCACCGCCGTGCGCACGCCGACGACCACCTCGAGCAGATCCCCGGAGGCATCGACCCAGGTGGCCCCGGCCATGCCATGACCGCCGTGCTCGGAGCGCCGTCGCATCCCCCGGGACGCGGCGATCTCGTGCACGACCTCCAGCAGCCGCCCGGTGGCGCCCTCCGCCTCCGCGGGCTCCCCCGAGCTGACCAGCAGCGCGCTCACGTGGCACAGGGTCTGCAGGCCGTGCCACGCGGAGCCCGAGGAGCGGTCGCGCTCGGGGCGGTGGTCGTGGAAGGCGAGCAGCCCGGGCTGCTCCTCGAGCAGCGCGGTGACCACCGTGCCCAGCAGGTCGTGGATGCGGTGATGGGTGTCGTCCTGGCTCGGGATCGTCGCGGGTCCGTCGGCGGGCTGAGCTGACATCGCTGTTCACCTCTCGCCCTCGCGCCGCATCCGATCTCGGCATCGCTCGTCACCGCCCGGCCCGGGATCGTCCCGGACGGTCGGCGACCAGGGTACTGATCCGCGCCGCCGCTGCCGATGGGGAGAACTCCCCATCGCCGCGGAGCCCGCCCCGCGGCGACGGGGCGCCCTCTCACTCCTCGACGGGCACGAACTGGACCGGAGCGACCGAGGAGTACCGGTCCTGCCGGATGGAGACCACGCCCACGCCGCCGATGAACGGGGCCAGGGCCTGCGGGTTCTTCCCGGGATTCGCGAGGATCACCTGGAACCCGAAGTGACGGAAGGACTCCATCGCGGCGGTGATGAACTTGCCCGCGCCCTTGGAGAACGCCTCGTCGATGATGATCGGCGCGTAGCGCGGGACCTCCTGGCCGGTCCCGGCCAGCTGGTAGCGCAGGGCCGCCGCGAGGCAGAAGGTCGCCAGGCGCTCGTTCTGGCCGCCGGAGAGCGGGCCGCCGGACTCGTGGGCGTGGACCACGGTGCCGGTCGCATCGACCTCCTCGGCGTGGAAGTGCACGTGGCGGCGGACGTCCAGGATCACGCGGGAGACCTGGTCGTCACGGGTGCGGGCGGCCCCGATCATGTCCATCAGGTGGCGCAGCGAGAGGAAGCGCTCCTCGGCCAGGTCGCGGTCCCGGGAGATGTCGTTGAGCGCGGTGTCGGCCACGGCCTCCTCGAGCGCCCGCTTGAACTCGTCCAGGGCCGCCAGGTGCACCGGCCGCATCGACAGCTGCAGGTACCGGCCGGAGTGGAACTCCACCTGGGCCAGCAGGGCGTTGATCCGCTGCAGGCGCTTGCGGATCTCCGCGGGCTCGCGGGCGATGGCGGTGGCGAGCGCCTGCACGTCCCCGAGGGTGTTGCCGGTGAAGAACTCGAAGAAGCGGTCCTCGACCTCGGGCAGCTTCTCCTCCTCGATCCGCTGCAGGATCGCGAGGTAGTCGTCGGCCCCCTCGAGCGTCGGGGCGGTGTCCCCGGCCTGCGCGGGCCAGCGCCGGGAGAACTCGCGCATCGCGGTGCGCATGTCCTCCTCCGCGCGGGAGGTGCGCCGGGTGAGATCCATGAGCTCCGCGTCGAGGGTCGCGGAGGCGTCCTTGGTGACCTGGTCGATGGTGGACAGCACGAGCGTGGGCGCGATCGCGGCGAAGCGCTCGGCGAGCTCCTTCTCCACCTCGGGGTCCAGGGCGGATTCGGCGACCCGCTCGCGCGCCTCGGCCAGGCGCTCCTCGACCCGCTCGGCCTGCTCGGCGATCTTGCCGGCGGTGCGCACCACCTCGAGCAGCTCCTCGTCGGTGTCGGCGATGGACTGCTCGACGTCCTCGATCTGGCGGGCGAGCTCGGACAGCGCCGCGGAGCCGTCCTCCGCGGCACGGACCATGTCGCGCAGGTTCGCGACACGGCGCGCGACGGACGCGGCATCGATGTCGTCCCAGGTGACGGCGCTGATCATCTGGAGCGCGTAGAGGCGCTCACGGCGCCTCTCCCGCTCGGCCTCGACATCCTTGCGGCGCGCCTGGGCCTCGAACAGGGCCTGCTCGGCGCGGGTCCGCTCCTGCTCGAAGACGGCCCGCTTGGCACGGTTGTCGAAGCCGAGCACCCACTGCGAGCGGTCGTTGATCTGCCGGTCGGCGTTCTTCTCGTGCCGCGTGGCCGAGTGCTTGATCTGCCCGGAGCGCAGCACCGCCCGGTTCAGCCGGGTGAACTCCTCGAGGCTCTCCGCACAGGTGTAGTCCATCCGCGAGGCGATCTCGTGGGACAGCCACACGTGGAACTCGCCGTCCTTGACGTCGAGCTTCGCCGCCAGGGAGCGCTCGTCGATGCTCTTGGCGGGGCGCCGCAGATCGGTGTTGACGCGGTTGTAGGAGATCCTCCGTCGCAGCTTCGTGCGGTCGATGACGGCGGCGACCTCGCGGTAGACGCGATCGGGGACCAGGATGGAGCGGGCCAGTCCGCGCAGCGCCTGCTCGGCGGCGGCCGTCCACTCCTCCTCGCCGGTGCGCACCTGCAGCAGCTCGGCGGCGAAGGGCAGCTCGGTGGGGGCGATGCCCACCTCGGAGGCGATGTGGTCGCGCAGGGCGACGTCCTCCGAGTGGAGGTTGGAGGCGCGGGAGGTCAGGGAGGCGAGCTCCTCGCGGGTGCGGGAGAGGGCCTGGCCCAGCTCGCGCACGGTGGCCTCCGCCTCCCAGCGCGCCGCGTCGGCCCCCTTCTCCTCGTCCTCGAGGCTCTCGCGCAGGGCCGTCACCTCGCGCTGCAGGGCCAGGAACATGTCCTCGCCCGCCGGGGTGCGCAGCTCGACGGTCGCCAGCTGCGCGGCGAACTCGGTGCCGCGCTCGCGGCGCCGCTCCCGCTCGACCTCGAGACCGGCGATCTGCTGCTTCCAGTCGTCGATCTCGCCGCCGCCCGCCCGGCGGCGCTGCTCCTTGAGCTGGGAGAGGTCGCTGCGGGCCTCGGCGACGTCCTGGGTGAGCCGGCGCTGCTGCGCCTCGTGACGGTCGCGCTCGAGCTGCAGGCGGTCCGTCTCCTCGCCGAGCAGGCGCACGAGGTGCTGCGCCGCGAACACGTCGATGTCCGCCCGGCGGTCCACCAGCGCACCGCCGCGCTCGCGCATCGCGGTCCAGTCCTGGTGGTTGCCGCGCAGCCCTCGCAGCAGGTCCCGCTGCTCGCGCGCGGTCACCAGCGCCTCGTACACCTCGGAGAGGTTGTGGAAGTTGGCCAGCGCCTGGTCGGCGAGGTCGAAGGTGCGCGGCGCATCGAGCATGTAGTCGCGCAGCAGGGCGTTGACGTCCCCGAGCTCCTTGGCGGACTGGATCTTGTGCAGCAGACCCAGGGCCTTCTCGTCGGGGATGCCCAGCAGCTGGCAGAACGCGGCCCGGTACTCGCGGAACTGGCGGAAGGTCTGGGTGCCGGGGTGCGCGGCCTCGAGCGCCTTGCCCTCGATCTGCGTGGAGACGAAGCGGCGCAGGTCAGTGACGTCCAGCGGCGTGCGGGCGATGACGTACAGGCTCTTGACGTCGGAGTCCGAGGTGTGGCCGGCGTGCAGCAGCAGCAGGCGGGAGAGCTGGACGGTGCCGCCGCGGCCGTCGCTGTAGCGCAGCGTGAGCACCGACAGCGTGGTCTTCTCCCGCAGCACCTCCTGGCTGAACTCACCGGTGGCCTGGTCGTAGTGCATCGCCCAGGCGCCGCGCACGTAGCTGGCCACCGTGCGGCGGTACTTCGAGCGGTTCGGGCCGGCGTCCGAGGCGGCGGCGTTGAACTGCAGGGTGCGGGGCGGGGTGAGCAGCGCGCTGACCGCGTCGAGCAGGGTCGACTTGCCGGTGCCGGGGCCGCCGGTGAGGAAGAAGCCCTTGGAGGAGATCGCGAGATCGTGCGTGCCGTGGAAGGTCCCCCAGTTGGAGATCTGCACGGCGACCAGCCGCCATTGCCCGGGATGGGGGTGGTCGGGGTCGGTCGCCGTCCCCGCCTCGGCGGCGTCGGTCGGGACGCCGGGCAGGTCCAGTCCGTCCTGCCCCTGCGGGATCACGGTCTCTGTCGTCGAAGGCACCCGGCCAGGGTACCGAGTCCGGGCCCGTTCCACGCCCCCTCGCGACGGGCGGGTCCCGGGGCGCGCCGTCCCCTCATGCCCTGCAGTTCACCTGTCGTTCACCTTGCTATAGTCCGACGATCGGGTCTCGCGGGGGCGCCCGCCGCCTCGTCGGCACGACGGACGAGAGCAGGTCGGCCCGCCGGTCCGCGAGGTGGATGCCCGAAGTCCTGTCCGAAGGGAGACCTGTCGACGTATGGCGATGCGCACGCTCCGTCGCCGCCCCGACGCCGTCGGCCGCTCCGACGCCCCCGGGGCGACATGAGCCCGGGGACGCCGCACGACGCGCTCCGGACCCGCCCCGCACCCCTGGTGCTGGGGACCTGGACGGCACCGGCCGAGGGGCCCCTGGCCGAGGCCGGACCGGACGGCTCGGCACCGGCCAGGTCAGCACCGGACGGCTCGGCACCGGCCGTCGCCGCCCCGTGGGAGCAGGCGCTGCCCGCCTCCGTCTGGCGCGGAGTGCTCGGCGATGTCGAGGTGCGTCTCCGGATCGAGACCGGGCCCGGGTCCGGGCCCGCCGAGCTGTGGGCCGCCCGCGACGGCCGACGGCAGCGGCTCGCCGCCTGCCTCACCGCGGACCACCGGGTCCGACTGGGCCCGGACGGGCCGCAGTGGCTGTGGGTCGAGGGTCCGGTCGCCTCCGTGACCTGGAGCGTGGACGCGACCGTGCAGCTGCCGCCGATCTCGGTGGTGGTGCCCACCCGGATGCGGGAGCAGGACGCGACCGCCCAGGCGGAGCGCTTCGCCCGCATGGACTGCGTGCACGAGGTGATCGTCGTCGACCAGGGCGGCACGCTCGCGGGAGATCCCGGGTTCACCCGCCTGCTCGCCGAGCGGCCCGGGATCCGGCTGGTCACCCAGCCGAACCTGGGAGGCTCCGGCGGATACGCGCGCGGGATGCTCGAGGCGGCGAGGACGCCCGATCACGCCGTGCTGTTCTCCGACGACGACGCGGTGCTCCCCGAGGAGTCCCTGCGCCGGATGGCGACGTACCAGGCGCTCAGCAGCACCCGCACCATCCTGGGTGCCCCCCTGTTCTCCGCCGAGCGGCCCGACCGCCTGATCGCCCTCGCCGAGGGGGTCCGCAACGGCGACTTCCAGTGGCACGCCTCCGACGGGGTGCAGTCCCCGGTCGACCTCGGCGGCACCACCCCCGAGCAGTGGGCCTTCCTCCGCCGTCGCGGAGAGCCGAACTACACCGGCTGGTGGGCGACCCTCTTCCCGCCCGGCACCTCCGCCGACCTCGGCCTGCCCGCCCCCTTCTTCCTGAAGTGGGACGACGCCGAGTACGGGCTGCGCGCCACCGAGCACGGCTACCGGCACGTGGTGCTGCCCGGCACGTCCGTGCACCATCCGCCCTGGACCGCGTACCGCACGCAGATGAGCTGGACCGCCCGGGTGCTGCACCGGAACCGCCTGGCGACCGCCGCCGCGCACGGCGCGGGGCGCGGGGTCGTCGCCTCCTCGCTGCTGCACCAGGCCAAGCACGTCCTGTCCGGGCACCTGCTGACCGCGGAGCTCTGGGAGGAGGGCATCGACGCCGTCCTGGCCGGCCCCGAGCAGTGGCTGAGCCGCGACCTGCTGGAGGCGCGGACCCTCAGCGCCGCGGTGGTGGAGGCCTGGAACCGCGAGAACGCGCTCGAGCTGGACCTCTCCCCCACCCGTGACGCCCCGCTGCCGCTCCCGGAGGCGCTGCTCCGCGCGCTGCTGACGATGCTCACGCCCGACGGACCGCCCGGCGACGGCCCTCCCGGCACGGTGCTCGCGGTGCCCGCCGACGAGGTGCACTGGCGCACCACGCTCGGTGCCGACGCCGTGATCGTCACCGGGGAGGACGGCGCGCCCGAGGCGGCGTTCGCGGTGCGGGGCTCGGCCATGCGGCGCGCCGCCGTGCGCACGCTGCGCTCGCACGCCGGCCTCGCCCGGCACTGGCGGAGCCTGTGCGCGCAGTACGGTCGTGCCCTGCCGCGGCACACCACCGCCGCGGCCTGGACCGCGGTGCTCGACGCGGCCTCCACCGACGACCCTTCCGAGAGGACGTGATCATGCCGGCACGCGGCAACGCGCTCAGGCGACGGGTGCGCAGCGCGGGCGGCAAGCTGCTGCGCCGCTTCCGCCTGCTGCCCGGCGGGATGCCCGACGGGATCGGGGACGACGCCGCACTGGCGGGGGCCGCCCTGGACGGCGAGGTGGTCGTCTACTTCCCCGACACCGTGGACAGCCTCTACCAGCTGCGCAGCTGGTACGGGCCGCTGCAGGAGCTGCACCGCGTCCAGGGCGTGACCATCGTGTGCATGGACTCGCGCACCGCCGCGGCGATCCGCGGCGAGGTGCCGCTGCCGGTGGTCACCATCGCGCTGGACGCCACGCTCGACGCGATCATCCTGCGCAGCGGGACCAAGCTGGTGCTCTATGTGAACTACAACCCGCTGAACACCGCGGCCCTGCGCTCGCGCTCGGCGATCCACGTCTCGCTCCTGCACGGGGACTCCGACAAGGTGGTCTCCGTCTCCAACCAGATCAAGGCCTACGACTACTCCTTCGTCGCCGGGCAGGCGGCGATCGACCGGCTCGAGCGGCACACCACGCTGTTCGACGCCCCGGCCCGCTGCATCCCGGTGGGGCGGCCCCCGCTGGACACCGACCGGGCCGAGCTCATGCCGCGCACGGATGATCGTCCCACCGTGCTGTACGCACCCACCTGGGAGGGCGGGCAGGCCTCGGCGGCCTACAGCTCCCTGGCCACCCACGGGATCCCCGCAGTGCGCTCCCTGCTCGACGAGGGCCTGCAGGTGATCTACCGCCCGCATCCGCTCACCGGCGTGCGGGTGCCCGCGTACGGGGAGGCGGATCGCGAGCTGCGGGAGCTGCTCGCCGAGGCGGGAGGGCTCCTCAGCACGGAGCGCCCGCTCCAGCAGGACTTCGCCGACGCCGATCTGATCCTGTGCGACGTCTCGGCGGTCTCCGGGGACTGGCTGCCCACGGGCAAGCCGCTGATCATCACCCGGCCCGCGGACCCCCATGCCCGTGACGCGGCGACCGAGCTGCTCGGGGTCGTCCCGCGCCTGCTGGAGGCGGAGGCCGGGACGGCGGGGACCGTCGCGCGAGGGCTGATCGAGCACGACCCGCTGCGGGAGAAGCGGATCGAGCTGACCGAGTACTACCTCGGCGACATCACCCCGGGCAGCTCGCTGCGGCGATTCCTCGACGCCTGCCGCCGTCTCGCGGCGCGACGCGACGAGCTGTGGGCGCGGATCCAGGACCAGGAGGGCACGACCACCGCGGACCCGACGTGACTGCGGGACACGAGCCGATGCGAGGTGCAACTCGCCGCCCCACCTCCGCGTGCCGCCCAGATCCGGGAGCCGGGGCTTGTACAGTGATCGGCACGTGTCGCCCAGGTGGCGGCGCGTTGAACTCGACGGAGGCGGTCCAGCGCCGTGGCTCCCCACGGCAGCGCCGCCGCACCGCACGAAGGGCATCCCTATGTACTCACTCATCCTCCTCAACGGAGGAGTCGGCAGACGCACCGGCGCCGACGCACCGAAGCAGCTGCTCAAGCTCCGCGGCATCCCGATCCTGGTCTACACCCTGGTGACCGCGGACCGGGTGGAGCAGATCTCGCAGATCGTCCTGAACTACCCGGCGGACTGGCGGGAGGACGTGGAGGAGATCGTCGAGGCCTATGCGATCTCGACCCCCGTCACCCTGGTCGAGGCCGGAGAGACCCGGCACTCCTCGGTCGCGGCGATGGTCTCGCACTGCACCAACGACGACGTCATCATCCACGAGTCCGCCCGCCCGCTGGTGCGGTCCGACGACTTCCAGCGGCTGATCGACTCGGAGCACGAGAACGTCTCCCTGATGTCGGAGATCTCCTTCACCGTGGCCCCGGTCGATCCGGAGACCTCGGCCGTGACCGGGTCGCTGGACCGCTCGCGGCTGCGCAACGTGCAGCTGCCGCAGAAGTTCTCGAAGGCCGACCTGCAGGACGCGCACGCGAAGGCGCTCGACCAGGGCGTCGAGTTCACCGAGGACGCCACCCTGGTCGCCGACTTCGGGTATCCGGTCCACTTCATCGAGGGCTCGGACGTGAATCTCAAGGTGACCACCAAGACAGATCTGAAGCTGGCAGGGTTCCTCCTGCGACCCGAGGAGGACGACGATGAGTAAGACCGCGCTCGTCACCGGAGCATCCCGCGGAATCGGCCTCGAGACCACTCGACGCTTCATCCTCAAGAACGACGACATCACCACCGTGGTGATGTTCGCGCGCGCCTCCGAGGACTTCGACGCCAATGTCGCCGCCCTCGAGGCGGAGCTGCCGATCGGGCGCAGGGTCGTGCCGATCTCCGTCGACGTCGGCGATCGGGACGGTCTCAAGCAGTCCGTCGCCGAGGCCTACGAGAAGGTCGGGAACATCGATGTGCTGGTCAACAACGCCGGGTACACCAACCCGGTGCCCCTGCAGCAGGTCGACATGGACGACTTCGAGAAGACGATCAACGTGAACCTCTACGGACCGTTCACCATCGTCCAGTCGCTCCTGAACCTGGGCAATCGCTTCGACCTGATCGTCAACATCGCCTCGACCGCCGGGATCAGCGGCCGGTCCGGCTGGCTCACCTATTCCGCCTCGAAGGCGGCCGTGATCAACATGAGCCAGGTGATGCGGGAGGAGCTCGCGATCTACGGGACTCGCGTGGTGTGCCTGTCCCCGGGCCGCACCGCGACCGCCCTGCGCAAGACCCTCGCGCCCGACGAGGATCCCAGCACCATCATGCAGCCCGAGCATGTCGCGCAGGTCATCAACACCATGGCCTCGCCCGTGGGTCGCTTCATCGACTCGGAGAACATCGTCGTGCGGCAGTGACCCCGCCCGTGGCGCCCACGGCGCCGCGGACTCCACGAGGGCGCCCCCGACCCGAGGTCGAGGGCGCCCTCGTCGTCGTGCGAGCGTCGGACGGAGCGGGTGAGCAGGTCGACCGCCGCGCCGGGGCCGGTCCGGCGGAGCCGATGCCTGCGACCGGAGGGTCGGCTCGACGCGACGCCCGCGGACGCGCCGTGGGCGCGCGCCTCACTTCTTCGCGCGGGCGAACTCCTTGTGCTGCGCGACGAACTGCTTGTAGCGGCCGCAGACCTCCTTGGGGTCCCCATCCATGACGAGCTTGCCCTCATGCACCCACAGCACGCGGGTGCACATGTTCTGGACCGTCGCGAGCGAATGGCTGACCAGGAACACCGTGCCGGCCGACTGCCGGATCTCGTCCATCTTCGCCTTGCTCTTGGCGCGGAACCCGGCGTCCCCGGTGGCGAGGGCCTCGTCGATCATCAGGATGTCCGGGACCGCAGAGGCGGAGATCGCGAACCGCAGGCGGGCCCCCATGCCCGAGGAGTAGGACTTCATCGGGAGGTTCACGAAGCTGCCGATCCCGGCGAAGTCGACGATCTCCTGGAATCGTGCCTTGACCTGCGCTGGGGTGAGTCCGAGGGCGAGCGCGCCGATCATGATGTTGCGCTCACCGGTCAGGTCCTTCATGAGCACCGCGTTCACGCCCAGCAGGGCCGGGTTCCCGGCCACGTGGACGGTGCCGCCGGCCAGCGGGATCAGCCCGGCGATGGCGCGCAGCAGGGTCGACTTGCCCGAGCCGTTGACCCCGATGATGCCGATCGCCTCGCCGTGGTGGGCGGCGAAGGTGATCCCTCGGACCGCCTTGACCTCCCGCACCGCCGGATCCTTGGCGCCCCGGCTCAGCAGCCGCCCGAGCACGCCGCGCTTGCGGCCGGGCCCATGGCCCACCTTCTTCGCGCCGAAGACGCGGTAGGACACGTGCAGGTCGTTGACCAGGAGGGAGAGCCGGTCGGAGGCGACCTCCACCAGCGGGGTGGTGTCGAGGTCCTCCTGGTCGATCTCGAAGTCGACCTCGTCGATGTCAGTCACGTCCGTAACGCTCCTCTCCGCCCCAGAAGATCAGGAAGCCGACCACGCTGAAGAGCACGGCCCAGACGGCGCCGAGCAGCCACATGAAGCCGTCGGGCTGGTACGCCGGCTCGTTCAGCAGGCAGGAGCGCACGAGGTAGAGGTACACCGCCACGGGCTGGTACTCCATGATCCACCCCCAGCTGAACTGGCCGAGGTAGCGGTCGATGGAGAAGATCACGCCCGAGGAGTACATCAGGATCCGCATGAAGTGCGGCAGCAGGTTGTCGAGATCGGGGGTCATCGCGACCCAGCGCGCCACCATGAAGGCGCAGCCGGTGGAGAACGCCCACATCAGCAGCACCGCGGGGAACAGCAGCAGCCAGTACCAGTCGATCGTGACCTCCCCCGCGATGGGGAGGAAGCCGGAGACGTACGAGATCACGCACATGACCACGAGCGCGGGGCCGAGCACGGTGAGCTCTGCGAGCACGCCGGCGATCGGGAGCACGGCACGGGGGAAGTGCACCGAGCGCACCAGGTTCATGTTCTTGTTCAGCGAGTGGGCGCCCGCCATGACGGAGCGCTCGAAGAACCGGAACATGAACACGCCCACGACGATGAAGGCGATGGTGTTCTCGATGCCCTCACGGCCGACCCGCAGGATGAAGCCGAAGATCAGCACGTACACGGAGGCGTTGATGATCGGGGAGAACAGCGCCCAGACCTGCCCCAGATAGGTGTTCTGGTTCTCCGCGTAGGCCTTGGAGACGGCGAGCACCCCGATGAAGCTCCGGCGCTTCCACAGCTCGCGGACGTACGGGATCAGGCGGGGCCGGATGCCGATCTGCTCGAGCTCGTTCTCACTGACGGCCTGCTCCACCGATTCCGGGGTGAAGGTGCGCTCGAGCGGCGGCGGCACCTCCGGTGCCTCCACCTGCCCTGCCTGAGAAGCGGCCAAGACACTGCTCCAATCGCGCCGACGGTGTTGCTTCGCGGCCATGGGGTCGCAACCTGGCGTTCATCATAACGACGCGCGTCCCCATCCTCGGACCGGCGCGACGCACCTCACCCTGGCGTCGACGGCGCGCCGTCCGATCCTCCCACGTCGCGCGTCCGGTCAGAATCGCTCCAGAGCGGAGATCAGACCGTTCTGCAGCCGCTCGAGGTCCTGGGGCCGGACGTAGCGGGAGTGGACGCTCTCGAGCACGTCGTCGAGGTGCACCGGCGTCCCTCCGGCCGGCACCTCGACCTCGCGGTACCGGCTCGCCCCCGAGAACGCCGAGTAGTAGTCCCGGAACTTGTACAGGCCTCCGCCGATCCTGCCGCCGAGTCTCACGTGCGCATTGGGCACGCCCAGGGCATCGGAGAAGATCAGTCCGTGCAGGCTCGAGGAGAGGACCGCCTCGCAGGACGCGATCTCCCGCGCGACCTCGGACGGGGTCCAGCCCACGTCGATGATGCGCACGTCCGTCCCGAGCGCCCTCATCGTGGCGACGAAGGGTGCGGACGCGTCCCGATAATGGGGGATGACACCCAGCGCGTACCGGGTCCTCACGGTCCCCTCCAGCAGGAGCGGCGCGAGCAGGCCGGGGTCGCCGAGGGCGATCTCCCGCTCCGTGACCCCGTCGACACGGGCCAGCGTCCGCCGGCCCCGCACGGCGAGGGCATCGAGGGCGGCGCGATCCGCCCCCTCCTGTCCCGCGCGCATGAATCCGCTTCCCCACATCCTCGGACGGTTCCCCCTGCCCTGGTCGAGGACGATCTGGATCACCGACCCGGCGCCGACGAGCTCGCACGAGTCCGCGCCCGCCCAGACCACGCGCCGACCGGTGATGCGCTCCACCAAGGGAGCGGTGAGCTCGTCACCGAAGTTCAGTCGGTGCGGGTGCTTCCATCGCCACCAGAAGGTACGGATCGGCGCGCTCACCGCGGAGTCCTCCGGATCCGTCTCGCGACCGAGCGCGCGGCCGGGCCGAGGACCGGGAGATCCCTGACGGTCCCGCCCAGACTGCTCGCGGCGACGCGCTGCACCGAGTCGGAGGCGAGGGCGCGCAGTCGCCCTCGGCCCCCGCCGGAGGATCGCGCCGCACCGGGCTCCTCCCGAGCGTCCGGGGCGCGGAGCACCTCGACGCCCCCGCCCTCGATCTGCCGGAGCCCGAACCCCGCTGCCCGGGCGGACCAGAAGGAGGTGCCCGTGATCGGCACGGGGGCCGGCACGCCTCCGAGCACCGAGCTGACCGTCAGGGTCGCGCCGACCGTGCCGGGGCTCAGCGGCAGCCGGAGGCCCACCAGGCGGTCGCCGAGGCGGACCGCCGGGAGGAGGTGTCGGCCGCCGCTCGGCGCGACTCCGAGGAGATGCCCGAAGTACTCGTCCTCGGCCGAGGGCTCCCGCGTGGTCCGCACCAGGAGCACGGCGCGCCCGTTCTCGTCGAGCGCGAGGCCCTCCGCGCGAGCGAGCGCGATGTCCTTGTGCAGCGTCGCGCCGCTGTCGATCGACAGGTTGCCGCGGCCCTTGGTGAAGTAGGCGAGGAGCGGGCCCTGCGAGGTCGGCGACTGCTCGCCCATGGTCCCGTCCATGTTCGAGACCCCCTCGGGCTCGATCGTGCCCGCGCGGTCCGCACCGATCCGCACCTCCTTCTCCCAGCTGCCGACGCGCAGGACCGCGTACACGTCCCAGACACCTCGGGCGAGCCCCTCGGCCCGGCCGCGCACGAAGCAGGCACCGGGCGCGACGGCGCGATCCTCGTCGAGGGTCTCGAGGTCCCGCACCTCGTCGGTGCCCCGCTTGCGGGCCCGCAGCAGCACCGCGTCGGGGGCGCCGTCGAACTCGGCGAGGGTCAGCGAGACCGCGGCGGTGACCGCCGCGCCCTGGACGGCCACGTCCTCGAGGCGACCGGTGACGCTCGGAGGGGACGCCTCCCGCTGACCCTCCGGCACGAGGCCCTGCAGCGAGTCCGGGAGCTGCTGACGGAACCGGCCGGCCTGCCATCGCGTCCGGATCCTCGGGTTCTGCGCCCGGAACTCGATGTACGCGCTGAGCCCCTCGAGGTTCTCCGACATCAGGAGGTCGAGCTTCGTGCGGATGTCGGCGCGCAGCTGGGCCCGGGCGCCGTCCGTGTACAGGTCGGAGAGCTCCGTGCGGATCCATCGGGCCAGCTCGACCTGTTCGTCCGCGGGGAGCTTCAGCCAGCGGCGGTCCAGGGCGCGCGGCAGCGACCACCCCAGGGGACGGCCCAGCAGCCCGTCGCGCAGCGCACCGGGCTCCGTGTGCTCCTCGATCACCGCGGCGAGCCGGATCGCCGTCAGGGCATGGGAGGCCGCGGACTGCCGGGTGAGCGTGATGTTGCCGCGATCCTCGCGATGCCTGGTGATGTAGTAGTCGCGGTCGGCGAGGATCGAGATCTTCCGGGCGTTGAGGTAGGCCGCCGCCATGAAGGGCTGGTCCTCGCCGACCTTCTGGTCCTCGGGGAATCGCAGTCCCAGCCGCTCGATCAGGGCGCGGCGGATCAGCTTCGTCGGCCCCAGGGTGTTGAACACCCTGTCCCTGAGCAGGTCCGCATCGAGGACGGTCCGCTTGAACATCCCCATCGGCACCCGGCGCCCGTCCGAGCTGCCGAGCTTTCCGAGCACCACGTCGGACTCCTCGTCGACGGCGACGTCGACCATCCTCTCCAGCGCCTCCGGCGGCAGCAGGTCATCGGCGTCGAGGAAGAAGACGAAGGTTCCGCGGGCCACGGCGATGCCGGGGTTCCGACCGCCTCCGGGGGTGCCGGAGTTCTCCTGGGTCAGCACGGTGATCCGCGAGTCCGTGCGCGACAGCTCGGCGAGGACGGCATCGCTGCCGTCCGTGGACCCGTCGTCGACCACCACCAGCTCCACCCGTTCAGGAGAGAGCGTCTGCTCGAGGACGGATCGGATCGCGTCGCCGACATAGTCCTTCGCATTGAACACGGGGATGACGACGGAGACGTCGGGGGCGGTCATCTGGGGCACCTCGCACAGCTCTGGGGTCCCGATCGAGACGATCGGCGGCGCCGCGGCACCGGACGGCTCGAGGGCGCCGGCGGCGCCCGCGTCCCGTACTGCTGACGCCGGGAAACATACCAAACCGGCCCTGCGGGGCTCGCCCGGGCCGGGGAGGAGGCCGACATCCGCCGTCCCGGCGGCCTCCGTCAGTAGAGTGGGGCCGCGGCGGAGGCCCAGCGCCCGCTCCCTCGTCGGGAGCACCCCTCCGACCCCGAGCGCTCGCGGCAGCTGCCCGAGTGCTCTACGCAGCACCTAATCGCCGAAGGAGCCTCCCGCAGATGAGTCAGAGCACGACCACCGAGAGCGAGCCAGCGTCCGGGCACAGGATGACGATGCCCTGGGGACGGATGGCCAGCCTGCGACGTCGGCTCACCCAGACGCTCTGCGCCCTGCTCCCCCTGGTGCTGCTCGCCGCCGGGCTCCATCCCGCGATCGCCGTGCTCCCGGCGGCCTATCCGTTCTTCATCCTGATCCGCCGCGGCTTCCGCCGCCTGCGGAAGCAGGTGGGGCGGACAGGGCTCTCCGGCGAGCACGGCATCCGCATCGTGCTGGCGCTGCTCCCCCTCGGGGTCGCCTGGAGCCTCGGCACGGCCGGTCCGGTGGGGTGGATCGCGGCGGGGCTGTTCACCACCCTCCCGCTCGCCGAGCTGGTGGTCACCCGCGTCGCCCCCGGGCGCAAGCTGCGGGTCTCCAACCTGCCGGGGATCCAGGACACCCGCCCCCCGATGTTCCCGGTGAACCTGATCATGATGGTCGACCTCTCGCTCACCGCGCTGGCCGTGCTCCTGCTGCTGGTGCGGGTCCCGGCCGGCGCCCTCCTCGCACTGCCGCTCCTGGCCCTGCTCCTGGCCGGGATCTCCGCGCTGGACTCCTATCGTCGGATCCGCGAGTCGGTCGACTCCGACAACGACCTGTACGGCGCGGTCGAGGCCTACGATCCGAAGTTCGTCCTCTACTACGGGGTGCCGGCCGGCTCCTCCTACCAGGTCGGCATGTGGATCGACTACCTCGAGCGCATCGGCGAGCGCTTCATCGTCGTGCTGCGCCGGACCTCCGCATTCCGCGAGATCTCCGCGCTCACCGACGCCCCCGTGGTGGTGCGCACCAACATCTGGCAGCTGGACGACGTGATCACGCCGACCATGACCGCCGCGTTCTACGTCAACAACTCCGCCCCCAACGTCCACCTGGTGCGCTACCCGCACATGACCCACGTCCAGCTGCTGCACGGCGACAGCGACAAGGCCTCGAGCTTCAACCCGGTCACCGCGCTGTACGACAGGATCTTCGTCGCCGGCCAGGCCGCCATCGACCGCTACGCGAACAACGGCGTGAACATCCCGCTGGAGAAGTTCACCATCGTCGGGCGCCCCCAGGTCGAGACCGTCGAGCAGCAGGGACCCGACAACATCCCGGTGAGGACCGTGCTGTACGCCCCCACCTGGGAGGGGCACTACGCCGACACGAACTACGGCTCCCTCCCGGTGGGCCCCGACCTGGTGCGCGCGCTGCTGGCCCGGGGCACGACCGTGATCTTCCGCCCCCACCCCTTCAGCTACCGCAATCCCGAGGCGCTGCTCACCATCCGCGAGATCCACCGGCTGCTCGAGGAGGATGCACGGACCAGCGGTCGCCGGCATCTCCACGGCGCGCCCGCGGAGAAGGAGCTGGACGCCTTCGGCTGCTTCAACGCGGCCGACGCGATGATCTCCGACGTCTCGTCGGTGGTCCCGGACTTCCTGAACTCGGGCAAGCCGTACGGACTGGTCACGATGACCTCGACCGTCGCCGAGTTCGAGCAGGCCTTCCCGCTGGCCCGCTCCGCCTATGTCATCACCCGGGACCTCAGCGAGCTCGACGCCGCGCTGGACGAGCTCCTGGTGCACGACTCCAAGTCCGAGCAGCGCAAGGCCACCCGCGAGTACTACCTCGGCCCGTTCTCACCGGAGAACTACGCGGATGCCTTCGTCGAGGCCGCGCGCCATGTCGTCCAGGTCGAGCGCAAGCCCGTCGCGGCGCGCGACGCCCAGGTCGAGGACGAGGCCGCCGGCGGCGCGCCGCGCAGCGCCGACGGCGAGGCCGGCACCGAGAGCGACGCGGGCGCGGACGGCGAGGGCGAGAGCGAGAGCAGCACCGACCCCGACGGCGAGAGCACCGACTGAGGGCGATCGGCCCGGCGGCCGGCCGGGCATCGCCGACCCGGCAGCCCCGACCGGGCATCGCCGACCCGGCAGCCCCGACCCGGCAGCGCGGACCGACGGCAGCGGGGTCGGGGGCCTCACGCTCCCGACCCGGCCCTCACAGCGCGCTCAGGGCGCGGACCAGACCGTCCTGCAGGTCCTGGAGGCCCTCCGGCTCCGCGTAGTGCTCGACCACGTCGTCGACGACGCCGGTGAGGGTCAGCGGGCTCGTGGTGGGCACGGTGTACTCCCGATACCGGTCTGCGACGGGGTACGCGGAGTAGTAGTCGCGGAACTTGTACAGTCCGCCCTTGAGCCTGTCGCCGAGGCGGATGTGCGCATTCGGCACGCCCAGCGAGTCCGAGAAGATGAGCCCGTGCAGGCTCGAGGAGATGACCGCGTCGCACGCGGCGATCTCCCGGGCGACCTCCTGGGGCGTCCAGGCCACGTCGATGATCCGCACCCCCGAGCCGAGGGACCGCATCCGCTCCACCACGGGCGAGGAGACGTCGTGGTAGTGCGGGATCACGCCGAGGGAGTAGCGCTTCCTGACGGCGCCGTCCAGCAGCAGCGGGGCGAGGATCCCCGGATCGCCGAGCGCGATCTCGCGGGAGCTCAGGCTCTCGACGCGGCCCAGCGTGGAGCGGCCGCGCACCGCGAGCGCGTCCAGGCGCGCAGGCTGCTCGCCCTCGGCCTCCGCGCGGATGAAGCCGCTGCCCCACACCCGCGGCTGGTTCTGTCCCTGCTTGCGCAGGATCATCTGCACCACGGACCCGGCGCCGACGAGGTCGCAGCGGTCCAGAGGGGCCCAGGTGACGCGCCGACCGGTGAGGTGCTCGACGAGGGGCGGGGTGAGCTCGTCCCCGAAGTTCAGCCGGTGCGGGTACTTCCACCGCCACCAGAAGGTCGTGATCGGGGCCATCAGGAACGACGCTCCCGGACGGCGCGGACCGCGCTGGTCAGCGCGGGGCCCACGACGGGCAGCCCCTTGACCACCGGCACCACGCGCTCCCGGACGCTCCTGCGCCGCGCACCGGCCACGGCCGCCTCCAGGCGCGGCAGGACGTGGCGGTCCCGTCCGCTCTCGGCGGGAGCGGTGACCTGGAGCCCGCCCTCCTCGGTGAGCTTCAGCCCGAACCCGGTGGCGCGGGCGGGCCAGAACTCGGTGCCGGTCGCGGGCAGCGGAGCGCTCACGCCCCCGAGCACGGCGGTGACGCTCAGGGTCACGCCGACGTCCTGGGCCGTCACGGGCAGGCGCAGCCCGAGCAGGCGCTCCCCCAGCCGGAGGACGGGCAGGAGCTGCCGGCCGCCGTGCTGTCGCGGGTCGTCGAGGTGCGCGAAGAACTCGTCGCCGGCGACCGGTGCGCTGCTGGTGCGCACCAGCAGCAGCGCGCGCTCGTTCTCGTCGACCGTGAGGCCGACCGCTCGTGCCCGGCCCAGGTTCCGGTGCAGCACGGCGCCGCTGTCGATCGAGAGGTTGCCCGGCCCCTGGGTGAAGTAGGCGAGCACCCGGTCCTGCGGCTCGGGGTCGTCGGCGAGGTTGGAGTCGCCCTCGGGCGGGATCGCGCGCGCACGGCTCGCGCCCAGGCGGACCTCCTTCTCCCAGTCCCCGACCCCGACCACGACGAAGAGGTCCCAGACGCCGCGGTCCAGACCGTCGTGGACGGCGGTGAGCGCCGAGGAGCGGGTCCGCGGGGCGAGATCCACCGAGGTGGTGCGGAGCTCCTCGACGTCCTCGGTGTCGCGGCGACGCGCGCGCAGCCCGAGGGCCTCGGGTCCGCTGTCGAGATCGGCGATCTTCACCGTGGCCGAGACCGTGATCTGCCGTCCGCGGACCCTCACGTCCTCGAGCCGGCAGGTGACCTTGGGCGCCGTGACCACCCGGTCCTGCTCGGGGACGAGGGGCTCGAGGTGGGCCGGCAGGCGGCGGACGAACCGGCCGTCCCGCCGTTCGATGCTCCGCTCGGGCTTCGAGGCGAGGTGCTCGCAGTAGGCCTGCAGGCCGTCCAGCTCGCCGGCGAGCAGCAGGTCCAGCAGGACTCGCACGTCCTCCTTGATCCGCGCGCGCACGCCGTCGGTGTACAGGTGCGCGACCTCGCTGCGGAAGCTCTCGGCCAGGCGGCCCTGCTCCTCCCGGTCGATCGTCGTCCAGCGGGAGTCCAGGGCGCGCGTCATGGTCCAGCCGAAGGGGCGCTTGAGCAGGGCGTCGCGCCGCTCCCCGGGCTCGGTGTACTGCTCGATGGTGCGGGCCAGCCGGACCGCCATCATCATCTGCGTCTCCGACGTCCGCCGGGTCAGCGTCAGGTTGCTGCCGTCCTCGCGGTGCCGGATCACGTAGTAGTCCATGTCCGAGAGGATCGAGATCCTGCGGGCGTTGAGGTACACGGTCGCCATGAACGGCTGGTCCTCCCCGATCTTCTGGTCCTCGGGGAAGCGGAGGTCGAGCCGGTCGATGAGCTCGCGCCGGATGAGCTTGGTGGGTCCCAGGGTGTGGAACACGTTGTCCTCGACCAGATCGGCGTCCAGGACGGTCCTGGTGAACATCGAGGCGGGGGCATGGCGCTTGTCGGTGCTGGTCATCCTGCCGAGGACGACGTCCGCGCCCTCGCTGCGCGCGGTCTCGACCATGCGGCGCA
This sequence comes from Brachybacterium sp. AOP43-C2-M15, assembly GCF_052446295.1. NCBI lineage: Bacteria > Bacillati > Actinomycetota > Actinomycetes > Micrococcales > Dermabacteraceae > Brachybacterium > Brachybacterium sp. AOP43-C2-M15. The sequence continues at coordinate 182,043 of NZ_JBQSWB010000008.1, read as the reverse complement.
GGGCGTCCGGGGTGAGCCGGTCGTCGGAGTCGAGGAAGAAGACGAACTCGCCGCGGGCGCGCCCGATGGCGGGATTGCGTCCCCCGCCCGGGGTGCCGGAGTTCTCCTGGGTGATCACCGTCATCCGCGGGATCTCCTCGGCCAGCTCGGCGAGCACCACGTCGCTGCCGTCGGTGGAGCCGTCGTCGACCGCGAGGATCTCCACGACCTCGGGGTCGATCGTCTGGTCCCGCACGGACTCGATCGCGTCGCGCACGTAGTCCACGGAGTTGTACACCGGGACGATCACGGAGACCTGGAGGGTCATGGGCACGGTCCTCGTCTGTCAGGAGCGGTCGCGGTCTCGCGGCGGCCGAGGAGAGTGGTCGCTGCCCGCTTCGTGCGCGCGGCCCTCGGCGCTTCTCGCTGCCGGGAGCGTAGCATCGCGATCCTCCGGATCACGGCCCCGGTCCTGGTCGGCGACGAGACCGAGCTCCCGCCGGGAGACCTCGATGAAGCGCTCGGCGTACGACTCGCGCGGGATGTCGCCGAGATAGTAGGTCGCCCACCGGTGCCGCTCCTCGCGATGCGGGTCCGTGGCGGTCAGATGGTCCAGCATCTCGTCGAGCTCGAGGACGTCCCCGTCCTGGACGACCAGCACGTAGGCGGCGCGCGCCATCGGGAACAGCTCGACGAACTCCTCGGCCCCGGTGCGCGGGGAGACCATCGCCAGCGGCTTGCCCGAGTGGAGGAAGTCGCCGACCACCGCGGAGACGTCGGAGATCATCGCGTCGGCGGCGTTGAAGCAGTCGACGATCGTCATCTCCTCCTCGGCGAGGGCGCCGTAGAGGTGCTCGCGCCCGGTCGCGGCGGCGTCGGCGGCCAGCATCTCCCGGATCTCGCGACAGGCCGCCCGCAGCTCCGGGGAGCGCTCGCTGTAGGGATGGGGGCGGAAGACCACGCGGCAGCCGCGCTCGAGCAGGGCGCGGACGATGGTCGTGCCGACGGGGAGGGAGGAGTAGTTCGTCTCCGCCTGGTATCCCAGCCACGTCGGGGCGTACAGCACGGAGCGGTCGGCGAGCTCGCCGATCGGGCCGCGCTCCTCGGCGACGTGCTCGACCTGCGGGCGGCCGACGATGCGGAAGATCTCCGGGGAGATCGGCACTCCGAACGTCTCGAAGCGGTCGATCGCGGCCTGGCCGGCGACGAAGTCGAGGTCGTACATGCGGATGATCGGCGTCGCGCTCGCGGCCTTGTCCGACTCGCCGTGCAGGAGCTGGATGTGGGTCAGCTGCGAGTAGCGGACCATGTGGTTGTTGCGCATGGCGTTGTTGACGTAGAACACGCCGCGCGCGGACGGCACCATGAGGTCGTCGAGGTCGGTGAGGGAGCGCCGCAGCAGCACCGGGTGGTCGGTCACCGCCTCGAGCTGGCGGAAGTTGGGGACGTTGCGTGTGACCAGGACGAACGGGACTCCGATGCGTTCGAGGTACGGGAGCCACATCGTGATCTGGAAGGCCGAGCGCGGCGGGGCGTACCAGTACACGTAGAAGACCGGCGCGAGGTCCTCGAGGATCTGGGGCAGCTCGGCCTGGAAGCGCCGCCGGGCGCTGACCCGTCCCGCGATGTCGGCGAGCGCGAAGGCCGAGAGCCCGATCGAGAGCACGGCGAGGAGGATCGCCGCGGGCAGCAGGACCAGATGGGCCGTGGTGGCCAGGGTCAGGATGATCAGACCCACGAGGTTCAGCGGGAAGACCCAGCCGTAGGGGAAGGCCGCTCGATTGCGGGCGGGCCGGTTCGGGAAGCCGGCGGCGTACGGGACGGCGACTCCGTTCAGCGAGCTGAGCATCGGCTCGAACGCGAACGCGAGGATCGTGAGCACACAGGCGGTGATGCCGAGCGCCCCGAGCTCGCCGAAGGTGTACAGCTGCACCGTGGCCGCCGCGATGAGCAGGAACCGGGCCGTCTGGTAGCGGCCGGTGCCGCCGATCCCCCGCGGGACCCGGAACAGGGTCCTGCGCTGCCGCCACAGGATGATGGCCATCGGCACCAGCGGCGCGATGAGGACGATCGGCTCGCCGCTCAGCCCCACGGCGACCACCGTCGAGAGGACGGCGAGGGTGTTGACCAGCAAGGGCCACAGGGACAGCATGTCCGCGGCCTTGCTGATGCTGATCGTGGTCACGCTGACTCACCTCTCGTTCGGGGCGCAGGAGTCGTCGACCGCCCACGCTCCGGACGAGTCATCGCATGATCTTGCCATGGCCGGGGGCGACTCGCCCAAGTCTCGGCCACCGACCCCGGGACGCGGACGCCGCCGCACCCTCGATGTGTCCAGCGCCTCGCGCCCCGGGGGCCGCGTGCTCAGTTCTCCGGCCGGCCCTGTCGCCAGTACCCCATGAAGGAGACCTGCTTGCGGTCCAGGCCCAGCTCGCTGACCAGATGGCGGCGCAGGGCCTTGATGACGCCGGCCTCGCCCGCGAGCCAGGCGTAGAAGGCGCCGTGCCCGGTGGTGGTCTCCCACAGGATGGTCGCGTCGACATCGACGTCCTCGAGCTCCTCCTGCGCGACGGCCCCCGCGCCGTCGGCCTCGTTCTCGCGGAAGGCCTGGGCGTTCTCGCTCATCACGCGGCGCACGGCGGCGTCCAGCAGCTCGCCGTGCGGGCGTCCCTCCCGCGGCAGCCACGTGACCTGCACCCCGGAGCGGGTGAGGATCCGCTGCTCGTCGGCCGCCTCGGGCACCTCGAGCAGGGCATGGCCGGTGATCGTGGCGGGCAGGGCCTCGAGGATCGAGCCGATGGCGGGCACGGCGGTCTCGTCCCCCACCAGCAGCACGGTGCGGGCGGTGCCGGGGCGGAACTCGATCCCGCCGTAGTCCGGCCCGACCAGGGCCCGGTTGGGGCCCAGCATGGAGACGGTGTCGCCCTCGCGGACGTCGCGAGCCCAGCGGGCGGCCACACCCTGGCCGGGCACCTCCTCCGGCTCCGGATGGAGCACGAAGTCGACGTCGAGCTCGGGGTGGTCGCCCCGATTGCCGGGGTGGCCGGCGGCACGCAGGTCGCGCACGGTGTAGGTGCGCATCCAGCCGCGGTCGGCAGGGTCGATCCGCAGCCAGGCGCGGTACCACTCGGCATGGGTGGCGGGATCGAGCAGGGCGCCGGGGCGCACCGCGGCGAAGTGGTCGGCGCTCGCCTCGGGGCCGGGGACGATGATCTTGATCCGGGTGTCCAGCGGGTGGCAGTTGGTGCCGAAATGCTCCAGGTCGGGGCCGGTGAAGGTCAGGCGCACGAGGGAGGGGCTCAGCGGGGTGCGCGCGGCGACGGTCAGCTCGAAGGCGAGCATCGCGCTGTGCTCGAGGGCGGGCACCAGCCCGGAGCCCGCGGCCCCGGCATCGGCGGTCTCCGCCGTGGCTGAGGCGGTCACGGTGCCGGCGGAACTGGTGGCGGGCGTGGTGGTGGACGTGGTGGTGGACACGGTGTCCTCCTCCTGTCGGTGTGTGGTCGGGGCGGTGCGGTCACGGCCCAGCGGCAGCACCATCGGGGTGCCGGTGACGGGGTCGGGGGCGATCAGGGCGTCCAGGGCGAAGACCTCGTGGACCATCTGCTCGGTGATGACCTCTGCCGGGGAGCCCTCGGAGTGGATCTCCCCCCGGCGCACGGCGACCAGGTGGTCGGCGTAGCGGGAGGCGAGGTTGAGGTCGTGCAGCACGATGCCCACGGTGGTGCCCCGCTCCCGGTTGAGGTCGCGGACCACGTCGAGAACCTCGAGCTGATGGGTGACGTCGAGATAGGTGGTGGGCTCGTCCAGCAGCAGCACCTCGGTCTGCTGGGCGAGCGCCATCGCGATCCACACCCGCTGGCGCTGCCCGCCGGAGAGCTCCTCGAGCAGCCGGTCCTGCAGCTCGTCGGTGCGGGTCGCGGCGAGCGCCTCGGCCACCGCCTGCTCGTCCTGCGCGGACCATTGCGGGAACAGCCCCTGATGGGGGTAGCGCCCGCGGGTGACCAGCTCGCGCACGGTGACCCCGTCGGGCGCGATCGGGGTCTGCGGGAGCAGCCCCAGGCGGCGTGCGAGCTCCTTGCCGCGCAGCGAGTGGAGGTCACGGCCGTCCAGCAGGACGCCGCCGCTGCGCGGGGTCAGCAGGCGGGACATGCCGCGCAGCAGGGTCGACTTCCCGCTGCCGTTGGCACCCACGATGATCGTGATCCGCCCCTCGGGCAGGCGGAGGGAGAGGTCGTGCACGATCTCCCGGCGGTCGTACGCCAGGTGCAGGTGCTGGGCTTCGATCAGTGCCATGTCTCGAGGTCACCTTCCGGTGCGGGCGGTCGGGGTGCGGGTGAGCATCCACAGCAGGAACGGGGCGCCGAGCGCGCCGGTGACCACACCGGCGGGCAGATGGGTGCTCCCGAAGAGGTTCTGGCCGGCGAGGTCGGCGAGCAGCACGATCACGGCACCGACCGCGGCGGCCAGCGGGAAGCTGGGACGGCCCGCGAGCATCCGCGCGATCGGCCCGGACAGGAAGGCCACGAAGGAGAGCGGGCCGGTGACCGCCACGGTGAGCGCGCTGAGGGTGACGGCGACCAGGATCAGGGCCACCCGGGTGCGGGGCACCGACAGGCCGAGGCTGGTGGCGGTGTCGTCGCCCAGCTGCAGGATCCGCAGCCGGGTCACCAGCAGCGCGAGCGCCGGCACCAGCACCGCCACCGCGCTCCCCAGCACCGCGACCCGGTCCCAGGTGGAGGTGGACAGCGAGCCGATCATCCAGTGCATGGCATCCGCTGCGTTCTGCAGCGAGAGACGGCTCAGCAGGTAGGAGATGAGCGCGCTGAGGGCGGCGGCCACACCGATCCCGACCAGCACGAAGCGGTTGTCCACGGCGCCGGCGGCCCCCGGCCGACCGGCACCGGCCACGGCGAGGATCAGCAGGGAGGTCAGCAGGCCGCCCGCGAGCGCGAACCAGAACAGGGTCCTGCCGTCGGCCTGGAAGTACGCCATGGCGATCACCGCCCCGGCGGAGGCGCCGAGGGTCACGCCGATCACGTCGGGGCTCGCCAGGGGGTTGCGCAGGAGGGTCTGGAAGACGGTGCCGGACAGGCCGAAGGCGGTGCCCGCGAGCAGGGCCACCACCGCGGTGGGCAGGCGGTTCTCCATGACGATGAAGGAGATGCCGGGGACGCTCTCCCCGCCGATCACGCGCAGCGCCTGGTCCAGGGGGACCATCGGGGTCCCCACGAGCACGCGGGCGAGGACCAGGCCCAGCACGACGAGCCCGGCCACGAGCGCGGTGAGCGCGGCGCGGCGCGTGCTCGGACGAGAAGTGCCCGGACGAGAAGTGCCCGGACGGCGGGCTCCCGGCCGTGGGCCGCGGTGCGGTGCGGAGGTGCTCACAGGCCCACCTGCCGTCGGGTGCGGATGAGGATCACGAAGACGGGCACCCCGATCAGGGCGGTCATCACGCCGACCTGCACCTCGGCGGGCGGGGAGATCACCCGGCCCACGGTGTCGGCGAGCAGGATCAGCACCGGGCCGCCCAGCAGGCACAGCGGCACGATGCGGCGGTAGTCCCCGCCCACCAGGAGCCGTGCGGCGTGCGGGACCACCAGGCCGAGGAAGCCGACGGGCCCGGCCAGCGCGACCGCCGCGCCGCACAGCAGGATGATCGCGATGCCCAGCAGCACCCGGGCCCGGGTCACGCGCACCCCGAGGCCCACGGCGGCGTCGTCGCCGAGGGCGAGGGCGTTGAGCACACCGGTGGCCACGCCGATCACGACCACCCCGATCGCCATCAGCACGCCCACGCCCGCGATGTCGGTGAGGCTGCGGGCCCCGAGGGTGCCCACCTGCCAGAACCGCAGCCGGTCCAGCGAGGAGTCGTCGAGCATCACCAGCGCATTGGTCACCGAGAGGAGGCCGGCGGTGATCGCGGCCCCGGCGAGGGCGAGCTTGACCGGGGTGGCGCCGTCCCGCCCGAGGGACGCGACCGAGTAGACGGCCACGGTGCCGACCGCGGCGCCGAGCAGCGCGAGCACCATGAGCTGGGGCACCCGGGAGACGTCGGCGAAGTACACCCCGAGCACCACCGCGGTGGTCGCCCCCGCATTGATCCCCAGGATCCCGGGGTCGGCGAGCGGGTTGCGCGTCATCCCCTGCATCGCCGCCCCGGCCACGGCGAGCGCCGCCCCGACCGCGATCCCGGCCGCGGTGCGCAGCAGCCGGGAATGGACCACGACGTGGTCGGCGAGACCGCCGTCATAGGCGGTCAGCGCCGCCCACACCGTGACCGGCGAGACGGTGCGGGCACCGACCGCGAGCGAGAGGACGCACGCGATCACCAGGGCCAGCAGGCCCCCGGTGAGCGCGAGCGGGGTGGAGCGCGGCACCGTGCCCGATCAGCCGCGGACGCTCTGGGCGACCTCGACCACGGTGGGGACGAAGTTCTCCAGCGCCCAGGGCAGGCTGAGCGCGTTGGCGGCCGAGATCGACAGGGTGAGGTGGTCGTCGTCGGTGAGCACGACGCCGCCGCCGGAGACGGCGGGGATCTGGGCGAACAGGTCGTTGGCCTGGAAGTCCTCGACGGTGCTGCCCGCCTCGGCCCAGGTGTAGAAGATGTCGGAGTCGAGCTCGTCGGCCCGCTCGGCGGACCACTCGAGGAAGAAGTTGTCGGCGTCCTCGGTGTTCTCGGTGATCACGTCCGCCTGGGTCATGCCGAGCGCGGTGAAGAAGCGGGGGCGGGTGTCCTCGCCGACGTAGAGGGAGATCGAGCTGTCGGCCAGGCCCAGGGTGCCGGCGATGAACGTGGCGCCGGCGACGGCGGGGTTCTCCTCGCCCACGGCGGCGAGGTCCGCCGTGATCGACGAGGCGAGCTCGGAGGCCTCGTCGGCGCGGCCGGTGGCCTGTCCCACGGCGGAGAGCACCTCGTCCCAGGAGGCGGTGTAGTTCGGGGCGAGCGGGCCGATCGTGGGGGCGATCTTGCTCAACTGGCCGTACTCCTCCTCGGTGAGCCCGGAGTAGGCGGCGACGATGAGGTCGGGGGTCAGCGCGGCCATCTCGTCGTAGTTGACGCCGTCGGACTCGTCGTACTGGGTGGGCGCGCCGTCGGCGTCCCAGCCGGCGCCGAGCTCCTCGAGCTTCGCGTCGATCCAGTCGGTCGAGCCGTTGTCGTTGCCGCCCCAGGTGACGGTGGGCATGCCGGCCGGGACGATGTCGAGGGCGAGCAGCGTGTCGGCGTTGACCCAGGAGACCGTCACGATGCGGGTGGGCTCCGCCTCGATCTCGGTCTCGCCGTAGATGTGGGAGACGGTGACGGGGAACGTGCCGTCGCCCGCTCCGCCGCCGTCGGTGGAGTCGGTGTCCCCGCCGACGGCGCCGGAGCAGGAGGCGAGCGCGGGGACGGCGAGCGCGCTCAGGACGAGCGATCGACGGGAGAGCGTCATGGAGGGTCGGTCCTTCTCGGTCGGCAGCACCCCGGCGGGGAGGTTTAGGAGAGCCTCACCTTATTGCGCAACGACGACGGCGCACAATTGCTGGGAGCGTGTCCCTCGACACGCCGCCGACCGCGGGGTCAGCTCTGCTCCCGCTCCGCCGAGGAGGACCCGTCCGTCCTGTCCTCGCCGTCGACGTCGGCGGGCTCCGCGTCCTCGTCGTCGCGCGGGTCCTCGAGCCCGCTCACTCCGGCCTCGCGGTAGAGCGCGATGAACTCCCGCGCGGTGTCGGGGCCGATCATCAGGCGCAGCACCGGGGAGACCTCGTAGTCGTCGCCCTGCTCGTCGAGCAGGCCGGCGCGCTGCACCTTCGCGATCGAGGCGCGCACCTCCTTCGCGAAGCCGGCCTCGTCGGTCGAGGTGGTGCGACGGTAGGCGGCCAGAGCCTGCTGCAGTTCGGCCTCGGAGACGACGGTGCGCTGCCCGCGTGAGGACTGGGTCAGCAGCATCTGGCGCAGGACCAGCATCAGCACCGAGTCCAGGCGGTTCATGCCGGTCAGCCGGCGCAGCAGCTTGGGTGCGTCGGGATCGTCCTCGCTCTGGCGCACGAAGGCGACCTGCGCGTCGTCGTCGACGACCAGCTCGAGGAACAGATCGGCCAGCCGGGCCTCGATCGCGGCGCGGTCGCGCAGCAGCTGGGCGTAGCGGGCGCCGTCCCGGCGGCCGTCCAGGAAGGGACCCTGCAGCAGATGCACCAGCACCCGGCGGGACTCGTCGACGAGGGCGGCGCCGGGCAGCGGCGGGGTCTCGTCCTCGGACTGCGCGGGGTCGGCGGCGTCGGGGCGGGGCGCGGAGCTGATCACGGGCACCAAGCCTACCGGCGCAGGAGGGCCGGGGACCCCCTGCGTCCGGACCGGTCGGACGGAAATGCCACCATGGAAGGCCCAGAAGTGGTGGAATCGCTGGAACACGCTGGAAGACCTCCGTGCGGCCTGTGCGGAGGAATCGACCGCAAGGAGCCCGACCATGGATATGTCCACACCCGTCACCATCGGGATCGTCCTGCTGGTGCTCGTCCTCCTCATCATCCTGATCGTGGTGGGAGTCTCGTCCTCCAGGAAGAAGAAGGCGCGTCAGCAGGAGGAGGATCGTCGGCGCGCCGCACAGCTGCGCAGCGAGGCGGAGCAGCAGGATCAGGTCGTGCAGGAGCGCGACCTCCAGGCGCGCGAGACCGAGCTCGACGCCGACCGCGCTCGGCTCGAGGCGGAGCGCAAGTCCAAGGAGGCGGAGCAGGAGCAGATCGCCGCCGAGCGTCGCCGTGCCGAGGCCGACAAGGAGCGTGCGGCGGTCGATGAGGATCGCGGCGCCGTCGAGGAGCGTCGCGCCGAGGCGGATCGTCTCGACCCGGACTCCCCCGACCCCGCCGACGACCGGACCCGAGGGACCGGCACGGCCGGTGCCGCCACCGGTGGTGCCGCAGGCGCCGCAGCAGGTGGCGCCGCCGCCTCCGACCCTCACGAGGACCGGCGGGACGGCGTCCACGCCGATCCGGCCGCGACCGACCAGGCGCATCCTGCGACCGAGCACGCAGGGACCGGGCACGCAGGCACCGGGCACGCAGGCACCGGGCATGCAGAGACCGGGCATGCAGGCGCCGGGGCCGGGCACGAGCAGCCCGGGCGCGGCGATGCGTCCCCCGCCGGGCGTGACCGGGCCGACGAGAGCTCCGTCCCGGCCGCCGACGGTCGCCGCGACGACGTCCTGGACGACTCCGCGAGCGGCCATGGTCGTCGCGCCGCCCGCCCGGCCGAGGAGCAGCCTCCGGCCGGGGACGTGCGTGACGCCGGCTCCGAGGGCCTCTCGCGCGATCCCGCGGACGGCGCCGCGGGTGCGGGTGCAGGTGCCGCCACCGGTGCCGGTGCAGGCGCGGGTGCCGGTGCCGGTCGCCACGACGCCGGGGCGCACGAGGGTCGCGAGCCCGCCGCCGACGGCGGCTTCGGCCGGCCCGGTGCCCCCGACCGCGTCGACCAGGGTGCCGAGGCACCCCAGGGCGATGCTCCCCTGACCCCGCCCGCGGAGCAGCAGTTCGGGCCGCAGGGCACCGGGGACGGTCGGCAGACTCCCCCGGCCGAGCAGCAGTTCGGGCAGGACCGGGCCGACGGGCAGCCGTCCACTCGCCCCGAGGACGGCGCCGGACGGGACCCCGTCGGGCAGGACCCGGCCCGTCAGGACCCGGCCCGTCACGACCCGGCAGGGGATCCTGATCGGCTGAACCGTCAGGACCCGGGCTACGGGCAGGACGGCGGGGCCCCGGACGAGTGGCTCGACCGCCAGGAGCAGCAGCTGCGCGAGCAGGACGGCACCGGGCAGGACGCCACCGGCCAGGACCGCACCGGGCAGGACGGCCTCCCGCCGGAGGGCACCGAGCCCCGCGGCTGAGCGGCTCTCCCCCACGGCGGCCCGGGAACCTCAGGACCGGTTCCCGGGCCGCCGTGCGTCTGCGCGCACCGTGCCAGACTTGCCCGCATGACCCCCGGCACCCCGCGACCGCGCATGGACGACCTCACGGTCGAGCGAGTGCTGCGCGTGGTCGAGGCCATCCCTCCGGGCCGGGTCGCCGCCTACGGGGAGGTGGGCGCGATCGTCGGCGTGGGACCGCGGCTCGTCGGCCGCGTCCTGCGCACCTGGGGCTCCGGGGCGCCGTGGTGGCGTGTCACCGACGCCTCGGGCGACCATCCGCTCCTGGCCCGCGCGCTCCCCTTCTGGGAGGCCGAGGGCATCGTGGTGAAGCCGAACGGGAAGGGCTGCCGGATGAGGGACTTCGGCGCCGATCTCGAGGAGCTCCGCGCCCACAGCCGTCCCGCCCTCGCGGAGCTCGCCGCCGCGGAGCAGCGCGATGCAGAGCGGGAGGACGCCGAGCGGGACGGGACGGCGTCGGAGGACGGGCGGCGCGGGTGATCGGACCGCGCACCCCGCTCACTCGACCGGGACGTCCTCGAGGAAGTAGTACGAGGGGACCTTCGCGGCGTAGTCGTTGCCGTCCAGCTCCCGCCAGCTGACGATCTCGGTGGAGCCCTCGCGCTCCTGCGCATGGCTGGTGGCCAGGAACATCAGGCCGATGACGCTGGCCAGCCCCTGATCGGCCGGCCGTTCGCGCAGCACGTCACCGATCGAGGCCTGACCGCTGCGGCCGCGCACCTCGTTGACGCTCCCGGTGAGGCCCACGATGTCGATGTCGTTGGTGCGCACCAGATCCTGCAGCACCTCGACGCTGAGCGAGGTCGCGTCGTGCACCTCCGCCTCGGCGGGGGCACCGGGGTCGGTGGGGTCCTTGAGCCGGTGCTGGGCCACCGAGCTCATCTGCACCCGGGACAGGTCGAGCTCGAGCGCGAAGGGCTCGCGGGTGGGGACCTCGTCCTTCTGGGCGAGGGCCAGCCCCTGCGCCTCCTGCAGGGTCTCGAGCAGCACCCGGTGCTGGCGGAAGTCCTGCGAGCGCACGAAGCGGGCCAGCGAGCGGTACAGCTCCGTCTTGACGTCCAGCACCTCCTGCGCGGGCTCGTAGAGGTCGCTGAAGACGTTGGCGAGCTTCTCGCGCTCGTCCCTGCCGAGGCTGCGGGAGAAGTCGCGCTCGAGCAGCCGGTCCACCAGCTCCTGCGCGGTCCGGGTCTGCACGGGGTCGTTGAGCATCCGGAAGAAGGCGGTGAAGGTGCGGCCCACGCTGGACTGCCCCAGCAGGTCGTCACCCGCGAGCAGCTGCTCGAGGATCTCGCCGCGCGATCCCTCCGGCGAGAGGATCTGCTCGCGCAGGTGCAGGTCGACGGCGCGCAGGTCCTCCCGGTACTGGAGGAAGTCGCCCGAGAGCTCGGTCGCGATCTGCAGGATGTCCCGCAGCCTGTCGGTGGAGGCCTCGGGGCTGGGGAGCATAAGCTCGCCCTCGGCGAGGTCGCGGATCTCCGCCTCGATCCGCTCGCGTCGCCTCTGGAGGTCGGCCAGGCGCACGTCCCGGTCGGTCTCCGTCTCCTGGGCGAGCCGCTCGAACTGCTGGACCACCAGCTGCAGCCGCGACTCGGTGGTCGTGGGCCGATGGTCCTCGAGGGAGGCGATGAACTGGATCGCGTCGATCGCCGCGGGGGACGGCTCGAAGGTGGTCTCGGTGCGCTGCGGATCATCGCGACGGGTGAGGTAGCCCTCGCGCACCCAGCCGTCCACGTACTCGGCGGCGGTGCGGCCTCCCCGCGCCTCGCCACGGGACTCCTCGTCCCGGGACTCCTCGCCGCGGGACTCGTGCTCCTCGGACGAGTCGTCGTGCAGCAGGTCCAGGTGCGCGCCGACGCGGGCGACGAGCTCGCTGCGGGGCAGTCGACGGTCCCCGGCCGGGAAGGTCGCCTGCAGGATGGCGAGCACCGCGGGCGCCTTGGTCGCGGCGAGCAGGCGCCAGGTGCTGGCCCGGCGCAGCTGCTCGTAGGCCTCCTTGCGCGCGGACACGGCGTCGCTGCGGCGGTCGGTCCACCGGTTCGGCTCGGTCGTGGTCACGAGAGGGGAGTCTACCGGCGCACCCGGCCGCGGGGCGCGCCGCGGAGGGCGCCGACGCTGCAGCAGGACGGGGCCACCTGCCCCTCCCGGGATCTCGCCCGAGGAGGACTCGCAGGGCGTAGACTTCGTCGTGAACGTTCACGACACCGGCCCCGACCGGCCTCGAGTCCAGGAGACGCCTCACCGATGAGCACCCCGCTGCAGCCCACCGACAGCTCAGAGCGCACCGACCGCTGGTGGGAAGAGCTGCCTGCGGGCAGGAACCGACTTCGCGGCCGCGCCCACCTGCACAGCGACGCCCCGACACTCGGCCTCGACGGGACCTGGGAGTTCCGCTACGGCACCCGGGCCGACGGCTCGGACCTCGGCGAGAGCGCCGAGATCGAGGTCCCGGGCCTGTGGCAGCTGCAGGGCTACGGCGCCCCCCAGTACACCAACGTCATCTACCCGATCCCCCGCGACGTCCCGCACGTGCCGGACGAGAACCCCACCGGGCACTACTCCCGCACCGTGACCGTGCCCGCCGACTGGGCCGGGGACCTCGCCGGCGGCGCCCGTGTGCTGCTGCGCTTCCAGGGCGTGGACTCCGCGGCGAAGGTGTGGATCGACGGGGCGGAGATCGGTGTGACCGCCGGGTCCCGCCTCACCCAGGAGTTCGACGTCACCGACGTGCTCTCGGCACCCGGCGAGCACCGCCTCGACGTGCGGGTGGTGCAGTGGTCGGTGAACACCTACGTCGAGGACCAGGACATGTGGTGGGCCTCGGGCATCTTCCGCAGCGTGGACCTGCTGCTGCGCCCCGCCGGCGGCATCCATGACCTGGTCACCGTGGCGGACTTCGATCCCGCCACCGGCACCGGTTCCCTGCGCGCGACCGCCTACGACGCGGACGGCGCGGCGCTGCCCGCCACCGTCGAGATCCCCGGCCTGGACCTCGTCGCCGCCACCGGTGCCGAGGCGCTCGCGGTGGGCGAGGTGCGCCCGTGGTCCGCCGAGGACCCGCACCTCTACGACGCCACCGTGCGCACGCAGGCCGAGACCGTCAGCCTGCGCCTCGGCTTCCGCCGCGTCGAGGTGGACGGGGAGATCTTCCGCGTCAACGGCGAGCGGATCGTGTTCCGCGGCGTGAACCGCCACGAGGCGGATCCAGTGGTGGGCCGTGCCCAGCAGCTCGAGAACCAGGACCTCGACGTCGCGCTGATGAAGCAGCACAACCTCAACGCGGTGCGCACCTCGCACTACCCGCCCCATCAGCGCTTCCTGGAGGTGTGCGACGAGGCCGGCCTGTACGTGATCTGCGAGGGGGACTTCGAGACCCACGGCTTCCACGCCGATTCCACCTGGGGCGAGGACGGCACCGGTGCCGCGGAGGGCCCGGCGCAGAACCCGCTGTTCGAGGAGTCGCTCGTGGAGCGCTCGGAGCGCTTCGTGCGCCGGGACCGCAACCACGCCTCGATCGTGCTGTGGTCGATCGGGAACGAGGCGGCGAGCGGTCCGGTGACCGAGGCGATGGTGGCGCGGGTGCGGGCCACGGACGCCACCCGCCCCGTGATCTACGAGCAGGACTACGCCGCCGAGTACGTCGACGTGTTCTCCCTGATGTACTCCACCGTCGAGGAGACCGAGCAGATCGGCCGCCGCGACCTCTCCCCCGAGTACCAGGACAAGCTCACCCGGATGCTGCGCAGCTTCGCGCTCGACGTGCCCGAGCGGCACTTCGCGAACCCGCCGGCGCTCACGAAGCCGTTCCTGTGGATCGAGTACGCCCACGCGATGGGCAACGGCGCGGGCTCCCTGAAGGAATACATGGAGCTGACCGAGAAGTACCCGGCGCTGCACGGCGGCTTCATCTGGGAGTGGATCGACCACGGCCTGGAGACCACCGACGCCGAGGGCAACCGCATCTACGGCTACGGCGGCGACTTCGGCGAGCGCCTGCACGACTCGAACTTCGTGGCCGACGGGCTCGTGCTCCCGGACCGCACCCCCTCGCCGGCGCTGCTCGACGCCAAGCACCACTACTCCCCCGTCGGCCTCGTGGTCTCCACCGGCAGCGTGCGGATCACCAACCGCCACTCCTTCCGCGACCTCGCCCACCTGCGGGCCGAGGTCTCGGTCGACGCGCAGGGGAGCTGGCAGGAGCTCGAGCTGCCGCAGATCGCCCCGGGCGAGGTCGCCGAGGTGGCGCTGCCGGTGCACGACGGGCCCAGCACCACGGTGCGGCTGACCACCCGGGAGGAGCAGGGCCCGGTCCCCGCCGGGCACCTGGTCGTGACCGCGGACCACGTGGACGCCGAGCGGCTGCGCGCCTCGACCGCTGCGGCGACCCCGTCGGCCGGGACGCGGAGCGCCCCGGAGCAGGGCGAGGACCGCTCCTGGACGCTCGGCGCGGCGCGCTTCGACGACCTGGGCCGGCTCGTGGGCCTCGGCGACCTGGAGATCGAGAGCGCGGGCGTCGACCTGTACCGCGCACCGGTGGACAACGAGCGCGCCCGCACCCGATACCCGCTCGAGGCGCGCTGGAAGCGGATCGGGCTGGACGTCGCCCGGCGCCGCCTGGTGGAGATCACCGCCGAGGGCGAGGCGCTGGTGGTGCGCAGCCGGCTGGGGCTGGACGGCTCGGCCCTCGGGGCCGACGTCACCGAGCGCTGGAGCGCCGACGACGAGGGCGTGGACGTGCAGGTGACCGTGACTCCGGCCGCGGCCTGGCCCGAGGATCTGCCGCTGCCGCGGATCGGCTGGACCTTCGCCCTCCCGTCGGCCCCGGATCGCATCCGGTACGACGGCTACGGACCGCACGAGTCCTACCCGGACACCGGCGGCGGCACCACCTTCGCCAGCTGGGCCTCCACACTCGAGGACCTGCAGGTCCCGTACGTGTTCCCGCAGGAGAACGGCAATCGTGCCGGCGTGGTCCGGGCCGAGCTCCGCGGCGGCGCCGGCGGGGCCCTCTCGCTGCTCTCCCCCGAGGGACTGGGCCTCGCGGTGCGGCCGTGGTCGAGCGCGGAGCTCGATGCCCGGGACCACGACGGCGCCCTGCGGCCCGACGGCCGCACCTGGGTGACGCTCTCCGCGGCGCTGCAGGGCGTGGGCTCGGCGGCCTGCGGCCCGGAGCCGCTGCCGCAGTACGTGCTGACCGCGCGGGAGGAGACCTTCCGATTCCGCCTCTCGACCGCTCGTCCCTGAGATCGCAACCTCTCCGTCACCGCGGCGGAGCTCGCGTCCCGGCGGCGCCCGATAGCCTGGTGCAGGCGTCGCCGGGACGCCGGGACGCCACACAGCCGCCGGCCGGCGGGAAGCAGGGAGACGGATGACCCAGGGGTACGGATCGCAGGACGGGCAGCAGCCGCAGTGGGGGCAGGGCGGGCAGAACCCGCCGCCTGCCGCGCCCGCGCAGCCCTCATGGGGCCAGGGCGCCCCCTCACAGCCCCAGTGGGGCCAGACCTCTCCGCCGCCCGCGCCCGGCGGCTACCCGGGCGCAGTCGGCTACCCCGGTGCGGGCGGCCCCGCGCAGTCCCCCGCCGGGGACGGCGTCAACTGGTCCCGGGTGAAGCTGCTGGGCCTGATCCTGCTGATCGGCACCGCCCTGCTGCTCGTGGTCCGTCTCGGGATCAACCTGACGACCTTCCTCGGCGCGGAGGAGATCGTCGCCGCCGACTCCGACGCCGCTCCGGGCGCCATGGGGATCGGCACCGGGCTCGCGGCCCTGGCGCTGTTCCTGGCGAACCTGCTGCTGAGCCTCGTGATGCTGGTGCTCGGCATCCTCGCCGCCGTGATGGGTCGCGGACGGGCCCGCGTGGGAGGCATCGTGGTGGCGGTCGCGATCCCGCTGGCCGTGGTCCTGTACTGGGTCCTCAGCATCGTCGTGGGGATCGTCCTCGCCGTGACCGGCGCGGTCGACCCCGCCACGGCCGAGCTGTCGGCCTCGGACTACCGGATCAGCACCGGGATCGATACGGTGCGGACCGTGCTCATGGTCGCGATCATCGGCGTCGGCTCCTTCCTGGTGCACAGCACGGCGGCGAAGAAGCTCGCCGCCTGAGACTGTTCGGCACCCCTCGCGCGCGCCCCGCTCCTCGCCGAGGAGCGGGGCGTCGTGCATCGGCCCGACGTCAGCGCCCTAGCAGCAGGGTCCGGTCCTCGAGCGTGAGGAGCACGCGGCCTCCGCCGACGGGGTGCAGGGCCTCGACCTCCGCCGTCGTCCCGGCGTCGAGCAGCACCTCGCCGCCGCGGGCGTCGACCACCCGCAGTCGCTGGGCACCGCGCGGGCTGAGCGGCGCGGTGCGCTCGAGCGGGTCGAGCACGGCCGCGGTGCCGCCCGCCAGGGCGCCGCGCGCCTCGGCGGCCGGGGAGGACAGCGGAAGCGTCCAGGTGTTCGTGCCGTCGGCGGTGTCGTAGGCGACCACCTGGCCGCTCTCGTTCGTGACGACCATGGTGACGCCGTCGATCCCGATCCGGGAGGAGAAGGCCGCCGCCTGCGCCACCCCCTCGCCGCCCGGGGCGATCCAGTCGGCCTGCCCCTCGGCGGCGACGATCTCGCCCTCGACGTCGGTGCCCTCCTCGGTGCCCGTCGCCAGCACGCGGCCCTGGTCCATGAGGACGGTCCAGGTCCCGGGCGGGGAGGGCGCCGACTCCCACAGCACCTCCCCGTCGCGGTGGGCGGTGGCGGTGAGCGCGCCGTCCTCGTCCGAGCAGGCGGTGAGCACGAGGGGACGCTCGTGGAGCGGGTCCTGCGCGGTCGCGGTCGGGGCGGTGACGGCGATGCGGCACTCCTGCTCCTTCCCGCTCAGCAGGCGACCGACGGGGAAGCCGGTCGTGGGATCGAGCTGCACCCATCCCTGTGCGGCGTCGAAGCGCAGCGGGACGGCGGGCAGCACGCCGGCGGCGCGGGCGGCGTCCAGCAGGTCCGGGGAGCTGTCCGCCCGAGCGGGCACCGCGAGACCGATGGGGTCGGTGCCGCGGGTCTCCTCGGCGTCGGAGATCACCCACAGGGGCTCCTCGGGGTCGGAGAGCCCGTAGCCGGCCAGGCGGCAGGTGCCGTCCTCGCAGTGGCGCAGCACGATGTGCTCCTCGTCGAGCGCGAGCGGTTCACCCTCGAAGGCCGTGGTCCGCGGCTCGCCGTCGGGAGCGGCGAGGCCGGGGTCCAGGGCGAGCACCTCGGTGCCGTCCTCGGTGACCCGGACCGCGCGGGCGCCGTCGGCGGAGAGGGCGACCACGTCCTCGGGGGCGGCGTCGATGTCGCGGACCCCGGTGCCGTCGAGCAGCTCCGCGCCGCCGTCGGCACGGCGCACCAGCACCGGGGCCGCAGGGTCCTGCGGCGCGTGCACGACGTCCCCCTCGCCGAGCGGTGCGATCTCGGCACGGGCGGAGTCCTCGAGCGGCGGCACCCGCGTGGCGAGCACGGCGGGCACCGTCAGCGCGAGCGCCGTCGCGACCGCGAGCAGACCGGCGAGAAGGCCGAGCGGGCGGAGACGCAGACGACCGGCGAGCAGGGCGAGGACCGCTGCTCCCGCACCCGCGCCGGCGAGGGCGCCGCCGAGCAGGCGCAGGGCGCCGAGCAGGAGATGCTCCCCGAGCAGTGCGCAGACCCCGGAGAGCGCGAGCAGCGTGATGGCCGCCCCGATCCAGACGGTCCGGTCCACGGGCTCAGGGGTGCTCACCGCTGCCTCACCGGGGTCCGCACCTGGGTCTTCACCACGGTCCTCACCGCGGGGAGCCGTAGTAGGCGCCGGTGGTCTCCTCCCGCAGGGCCTCGAAGTCACCGCTGCGCAGGGAGGCGCGGATCCGGTCCACCAGGCGCACCACGAAGCGCTCGTTGTGGATCGTGCACAGGGTCGAGGAGAGCATCTCCTTGGCCCGGAACAGGTGGTGGACGTAGGCCGCGGTGTAGTGGGTGCAGGTGTAGCAGTCGCAGCTCTCGTCGATCGGCGAGAACTGGCGCCGATACCGCGAGCCGGTGAGGTTCACGCGACCGGTGCGGGTGTACACGGCGCTGTTGCGGGCCACCCGGGAGGGGGAGACGCAGTCGAAGGTGTCCGCCCCTGCGGCGATCGCGACGAACAGGTCGTCGACCTCGCTGATGCCCAGCAGGTGCCGGGGCCGCTCCTCGGGCAGCTCCTCGGTGACCCAGCCGACGATGGTGCCCAGGTTCTCCTTCTCGAGCGCGCCGCCGATCCCGAAGCCGTCGAAGCTCCAGCCCTCGACCTCCATCGCGCCGAGGTCGCGGGCGGCCTGCCGGCGCAGGTCCTCGTACTGGGCGCCCTGGATGACGCCCCACAGCTGCTGGTAGGGGCGGTGCGTGCGCTCGGCGGTCAGGCGGGCGTGCTCGGCCAGGCAGCGGATCGCCCACAGCCGGGTGCGCTCGAGCGCCTGCTCCTGGTAACGGCGGGAGTTCATCAGGGTGGTCAGCTCGTCGAAGGCGAACATGATGTCCGCCCCCAGCCCGTGCTGGATCTGCATCGAGATCTCGGGGGTGAAGCGGTGCACGTCGCCGTTGATGAAGGACCGGAAGGTGACGCCGTCGTCGTCGACGTCCGCGAGACGCTCCTTGCCCGCGGCGACGTCGTCGTCCTCGCCCGAGGCGGTGCGGGCCCTCTCCCCGCCGGAGAACTCGCTCGAGAGCACCTTCTTGAAGCCCGCCCCCAGGCTCATCACCTGGAAGCCGCCGGAGTCGGTGTAGGTGGGGCCGGGCCAGTTCATGAAGGCGCCCAGTCCTCCGGCCTCGTCCACGAGGTCGTGACCCGGCTGGAGATAGAGGTGATAGGCGTTGGCCAGCAGGGCCTGCGTGCCGAGGTCGCTCATCGACTCGGGCAGCACGGCCTTCACGGTGGCCTTGGTGCCCACGGGGATGAAGGCGGGGGTCTCGATCGGCCCGTGCGGCGTGGTGATCACCCCGGCGCGGGCCCGGCCCCCGTGGCGGGCGGTGATCTCGAAGCCGACGTCGGCGGGGGACGGTGCGGCGGCGGGGTCGGCACTGGGAGCGGTCACCGGACCATGATCCCACGGGGGCGGGGCCGAGGAACGCCGCGGGAACTCCGCCGCACCGGCACGGGCACGGAACGTGAACGTCGCCCGAACTCCCGAGGACGTCACGGGTCGCAGCGGCCCCCCGGCATCTAGCATGAGTGCGAGCGGCGGGCCCGTCAGGGCGGCCTCCGGCGGGGCGGTCTCCGAGCGGGGCGCTGACCGCAGCGGGACGACGGCAGGACGACCACAGCGAACAGGGGCACGAGTGACGGTGCTGGGAGTCCTCGCGACGGTGCTCGCGGCGCTCGTCGTGCTCGGGCTCCCCGGCCTGCCGACGGTGCTCGCGCTGAGGCTGCGCGGGCCAGCCGTGCCGGCCGCACTGGTGCCGACATCCCTGCTTCTGGTCACGCTCGCCGCAGAGGCCGGGCATCTGCTCGCGCTGCCCTGGACGATCCTGTCGCCGCTGGTGCTCGGACTGGTGGCCGGGGGCGCGCTGTGGCCCCTGCGCCGGCGCGCCGCCCCGGCGGCGGAGCCCGATTCCGCAGCGCCCGATGCCGCAGCGCCCGCCCCCGCAGAGGGCGAGCCCGCCCCGGGCCCCGCACAGAGCATCGAGGCGCCCCGCGGCCACCGGATCGCGATCCTCGCAGGTCTGGTGATCGGCGGCTGCTCGGTCCTGGCGCAGGCCCTGAGCGTCATGGGCTCCGTCGTCGCGGTGACGCAGACCTACGACGGCGTCTTCCACCTCAACGCCGTACGTCGCATCCTCCGGTTCGGGGACGGGTCGGCCTGGGTGGTGGGCGGGATGACCTCCCTGCCCGGGCAGGAGAGCTACTACCCCTCGCTGTGGCACCAGCTGGTCAGCCTCGTCGTGTAGCTCTCCGGGCAGGACATCCCCCTCGCCTCGAACGTGACGATGCTGCTGCTCGCCGCTGTGGTGTGGCCCGTCGGGCTGGTCGCCCTGGTGCGCCTGTGCACCTCGGCCGGCCCCGTCGGCTGGATGGCCGCCGGCGCCCTGGCCGGAGTCACCGGCGCGTTCCCCCTGACGCTGATGTCCTGGGGTCTGGTGCTGCCCTACTTCCTGTGCCTGACGATGATGCCGATGGCGGTGATCGTCATCGCGCACCTGGCCGGGGTCGTCCCGCCCTCTCCCCGCCGTCTGCGTCCTGTGCAGCTGGCGGTCCTGCTGCCCGTCGTCCTCCTCGCGGTCGTCCTCGCGCATCCGCAGGGACTGTTCGTCGGGATCGTCCTCGGGGTGCCGATCCTGGTGTGGGCGACGGCGGCACGAGCTCGCGAGCTGTTCGCGCAGCGGCCCGTGCGAGGCAGGAGCCTGCGGTTCCTGCTGCCCGTCACGGTGGGCGCCGCCGTGCTCTCGGCCGTCGCCTGGCAGCGATTCCGCCCCTCCCCCGAATCCGCGTTCTGGACCCCGACGGCCTCGGCCAAGGAAGCGGTGGGCCAGGCCCTCTCGCTCGCGCCGAACGGGGCGCCCACCTGGATCCCGATGGGGCTGGTGGTGATGGGATGCGCGACGGCGACCCTGCTGGGATCCCGCTCCCGCTGGCTCGTGGCCCCGTGGGCGGCGGCGGTGGCGATGTCCGTGGTCACCCGCAGCGTCCCGGAGGGCCCCCTCCGGTACCTCCTGACCGGCAACTGGTACAGCGACAACCACCGCATCGCCGCGATCATCGCGGTGAGCACCGTGCCCGTGCTCGCCGTCGGCCTCGACGTGCTGGTCCGGCGGGCCGCACAGGCGCTGCCGGCGCTGCGCGGGCACGCCCGTCCGGTCCTCGCGCTCGCGATGGCCCTCGGCGTGCTCACGCTGGGCGTCGCCGCTCCCGGCACCCGCTCCCACGCGGAGCTGATGGCGGCCGACTGGCGCCCGGGGCGGCTGCTCACCGAGGACGAGCGCGAGGTGCTCGAGCGCCTGCCCGAGGTGGTGCCCGAGGACGCGGTGATCGCGACGAATGCGCTCAACGGCAGCGCTCTCGCCTACGCGATCTCCGACCGACAGGTGCTGAACACCTATATGGCCTTCCGTGCCGTGCCCGAGGTGCATCTGCTGAACGCGAAGCTCGACGACGCCCAGGAGGACCCCGCTGTCTGCGATGCGGTCCATGAGCTCGGGGTCGAGTACGCGCTCGACTTCGGCCCCCGGGAGATCGGGGGCGGGCACGCCACCTACACCGGGCTCAACGAGATCTCCGAGACCGGTGCCGCCGAGGTGGTGCTGCAGGTGGGGGATGCGAAGCTGCTGCGCATGCTGCCCTGCACCGGCACCGGCGGCCGCGAGCTCCCGTGAGGACCCGCTCGCGACCGGCCGCCCTCAGCGAGCGCTGCGGCGCCAGCTGTGCTGCGGCTCGAAGCCCAGCACGGAACGCGCCCGGTCGATCGACAGCAGCGTCCCGTGGCCGGAGATGTCGCCGCGGACGGGGACGTCGGGGAACACCTCCGCGACGAGCTCGGCGTTGTCGCGGGACATGACCGTGTCGGCGGCGGCGACGATGAAGCGGTCGAAGCCCGTGGCCCGGTGCTCGAGCGCCAGCCGCACGGCCTGGGCCCCGTCGCGGCCGTCGATGTAGCCCCAGAGGTTCCACTTGCGCCGCGTCGCCTCGGCGTCGAAGGACGGGAACTGCTCGTAGTCCTCCTCGTCCATCACGTTCGAGAAGCGCAGCGCGATGATCTTCAGCCCCGGGTGCCAGCGCGTCAGCTCGATCGCCATCTGCTCCTCGAGATGCTTCGAGAGCGAGTACGTGGACTCGGGGCGCGCGGCGTAGTCCTCGTCGACCGGGATGTAGGGAGGCGGGGTGTCGAACGGCAGGCCGAGGACGGTCTCGCTCGACGCCGTCACGATGTTCGTGATGCCGGCCTTGATCGCGGCGGTGAACACGTTGTACGTGCTGATGATGTTGTTCTGGAAGGTCGCGGCGTTGGTCGCGAGGCCGGGAGCGGGGATCGCGCTGAGGTGGACGACGGCGTCGAAGCCGTCGGGCGCCTGCTCGTCGATCCCGGTGAGCGCATCGAGGACCTGACCGGCATCGCGCAGGTCGATGCGGACGAAGCCCGGGCCCCGCTCCCCGGACTGGTCGAGGTTGACCACCAGGTGCCCGTGCTCCCGCAGCTGCCTGACCACCGTTCGTCCGAGCTTTCCCGAGCCACCTGTCACTGCGATTCTCATGGGCTCATCCTGCACCCTGCGCCCTGCGGGCGGCCCCCGCCGCGCCGCCCGGCGTCACGGCGCGCGCCGCCCGGCGTCATGGCGCGCGGCGGGCGGCCGCCCGGCACGGCCCGGGTCAGCGCTCGCGACGGTCCGTGACGACCGGGCCGGCCACCGGCTGCTCGGGAGCCTCGGGGGCGAACTCCCGCTCGCTCCCGTCGGTCCACCCGGTCGCGATGGGACCGGTCGAGGTGGGAACCGTCTCGCCGCTGCCGGCCAGGGGGTGGTTCGGGGTGCCGTACTGGATGAGCTTGACCCGCTCGAGGACGTCCTCCATCAGCACCCGGTTGGTGCGCTGGAGATCCGCGATGATCATCAGCACCAGCGTCAGGAACGAGCAGGTCAGCAGCATCAGTCCGAAGATCAGCGACTGGATGTGGCCGCTGCCGTCCCCCATCAGCGCGAAGATCAGGAAGCGGACGAAGGGAACCAGCCCGGCCACGCCGGTGATCGCGGCCAGCCAGATCAGCACGTGGTGCGGCTTGAACATGAGGTAGGCGCGCACGATCGCCGAGCCCGACTTCCCCATGTGCTGGAAGATGTTGTCGAACAGGCGCGACTCACGGGTCTTGGGGTTGGTGTCGATCGGGATGGACGCGATCCGCAGGCGCTTGTTGCCCGCCTGGATGATCGTCTCCATGCAGTAGGAGAACTGCGTGATCACGTTCAGCCGCATCAGGGAGGCCTTGGAGTAGGCGCGGAAGCCGGAGGCGGCATCGGGCAGCTCGGTCTCCGCCGCCAGGTTCACCACGTGCGAGCCGACCGTCTGCATGGCCTTCTTGAATGGGGAGAAGTGGGCGATCTTGCGCGTCTGGCGATCGGCGATGGCGATGTCGGCCTCGCCGGCGACCACGGGGGCGACGAGATCCGCGATCCGCTCCTGCTTGTACTGGTTGTCCCCGTCGGTGTTCACCACGATGTCCGCGCCGTGCGCGAGGGCGTAGTCCACGCCGTCGCGGAAGGACCGGGCCAGGCCCATGTTCCGTGCGTGCCGCACGAAGTGCGTCACCCCGTAGGATCTCGCGACCTCGACGGTGCGGTCCGTGGAGCCGTCGTCGATGATCAGCACCTCGACGGAGTCCACGCCAGGCAGCTCCTCGGGGATCGTCTCGAGCACCGCCGGGAGCGTGTGCTCCTCGTTCAGGCACGGGATCTGGACGAAGACTTTCATGAGCACCTTGTCAGTGTCGGCGGCGCGGTCGGGACGATCCGCCCTCCCGCGCCGGAGGGATTCGAGCGATGCGACCCTAGGCGCTCAGGGTAGCCGGTCGGTGAACAGTGGGTGGAGTCGGGAGGGCATGGTGACCGGAGAGCCTGGAGTCGGGAAGGCATGGTGGCGGGAGCGCATCGACGGAGCCGGATCACCGGCTGCGCGCCGCGACCCGCTCGGTGACCAGCTCGGCGATCAGATCGGCCTGCGCCGCGGAGGTCCGCTTGACCTCCGGCAGGTGGCGGTCCAGCTTCTCCTGCACCTCGTCGCGCCGCTCGTCCAGCTCCGCGAAGCGGGTCCAGAGGTGGTCCGGGGTGAGCTGGTCATGGCCGAACGCCCAGTCCTCCAGCTCGAACATCTCCAGCACCTCGCGGTACTTGTGGCTCCAGCCGATCACCAGCGTGGGCACCGCCATCGCGAGCGACGACACCATCGCGTGGAAGCGGCTGGCGACGAACAGGGAGCAGCGGCCGATCAGCAGGCGCAGCTGCTGGGAGCTGAGCTCCCGGTCGATGAACAGCAGGTCCTCGCCGTCCCGCAGGCGCGCGCTGATCTCCCGGCACAGCGGCAGGTCGTTGTTGTGCGTCCGGTCCGTGCCGGTGCGGACGCTGTGCGGCAGCAGCAGGACCTTCCTGCCGTCCGCCCGCAGCCGCTCGATGAACGCCACCATCTGTCCGACGTAGTCGCCCTCGCGGGCGTCGACCTTCGTGCGCAGCACGACGCTCGGGCACACCCCGACGACGTCCCCGGAGGCGAAGAAGTCCATGTCCACGGTCCCGGAGACCGCCTCGGTCTCGGTGCCGTCCATCTCCAGGGAGAACGCGTAGTCCGCGCCGGCGAAGAGGTTCGTCAGGCCCAGACCCTCCGCGTGCTCGTGGGTGATCCGTCCCCGCGTGACGATCGTGCTGGCCCTGGGCAGGAAGATCCTGGAGACGAGGCGGTTGATCGGGTTCGTGAACGGGCCCACGGCCTGCGCGCACTTGAACACCGGGGTGCGCAGGTTCAGCGCCGGCAGGATCGAGGCCACGTTGTACAGCAGGAACTTCTCCCGCCCGTCGGTGAAGGTGATGCCCCCCTGGTCCAGCAGCACGTCGCTGTCCGCGAGCGCCCGCACCGCGGCGCTGCGACGCAGCAGGGGCCGCGCGACGGGCAGCACCCGGTGGGCGAGGGCGAGCGAGTTGATCACCACCCCCAGCCGGAGGGGATCGGCGCGGAGCACCTCGAGGCGCGGATGATGGTTCTGCGCCCGGTCCTCGTCCGGATACATGCTCAGCAGCGTGTAGTCCACCTCTCCGAGCCGCTCGTCGAGGGTCTGGACGGCGCTCTCGAGCATCGCCGCGGCGCCCTTGTTGCCGGACAGCGCGGAGCCGATGATCGTGATCCGGGGACGGGTCATGGGCGGGTCTCCTTCGGGAGGGTCTGACGGATGATGAGGTACAGGAGGGCGACGACGGCATCGCCGACCGTCGCCAGGAGGCGCGCGAGGAGGCTGATGATGATCGCTTCCGAGGCGGGCACGTACTGGCTGAGGACCACGACGATGACGGCCTCGCGGACGCCCAGCCCGCTGGGCACCAGGATCGCGAGGATCCCGATCGCCCCGGCGAGGGCGTAGGTGGCGGCGAAGGGCAGCCACTGGGCCGGGGTGATGTCGCTGATGGTGGCGGCGAGGAGGACGAAGCCGACGCCGTTGATCGCCCGGGGCAGCAGGAACTCGAGCGAGGAGAGCAGCGCCCGCGGCCCGCTGAGGAAGTACTGGCGCGGCACCTCGGCCTTGAGCAGCTTCTTCGCCGGGAGGGCGATCAGCGCGTGGAAGGCGGGGGCGTAGAGCACCACGGCTGCCGGGACCAGCACGAGCAGGGGCGCCAGCAGCAGGGTGGCGTTGGCCCCGAAGACCTGGGGCCCGAGGCTGATCAGCAGGATCACCGCGGCGGGGACGAGCGAGGCGATCTGCAGGAAGACGTTCTCGTACAGGAAGCTGATCAGCACGAGGGTGCGGCTGATGCCCTTCCGCCCGGCCCAGAGCACCTTGTTGGCCACCGAACCGACCTGGCCGGGGATGTACTTCAGCACCCAGGACAGGCACTGCACGGCGATCGCCTCGCGCGCGGGGATCCGGGCCGCGGGGTCGAGCCAGCGGACGACCCGCCCCCAGGCGATGCCGGTGGTCGCGACGGCGACGGCGAAGCAGACGGTGGCGAGCACCCACCACCAGGAGAAGGCGAGGTCCTGCTCGCGGACCTGGTCCCAGTTCTCGGCGAGCGAGCGGGAGAACAGCCATCCCACGACGCCGACGACGAGGAGCGTCGCGATCCAGCGCAGGGCGCGCTTGGCTCCTGCGCGCCGGGTCCCCCCGACCGGGGCCGTCGTCGCGTCGTCCATGGCGGGGCCCGTCCTCGTCACTCGTTGTAGCGGCGGAAGGTGTCGAGCTCCTTCTTCGCCGAGTGGGGCACGAGGCCCTCGTCGAGGGCGTACCCGAAGCCGATGAGCATGACGACCCGGTCGCTCGTGTCGAGTCCCAGCCGGCGCTGCATCGCGGCCTCGAGGGGCTCGAAGTCCGGCCAGTTGATGACGGTCGAGCTCAGTCCGAGGGTCTCCAGCGCGAGCAGGAACTGCATCGACGCGAGGGAGCCGTCGACGTAGATCGCGTGCCGGTCGCGGGGGCTGAAGTAGGAGTCCAGCTTGCCGACCACCACGGCGACCGCGGGGAGGTTGTCGCCGTAGCCGGCGGTGCCGAAGGGGATCTGCGCGATCTCCTTCGCGAGCGCCGGGTCGTCGAAGATGCGGAACTCGTAGGGGATGCGGTTGCAGGCCGTGGGCGCCTGCCGGGCGAGCAGCAGCGCCTTGTCGATGAGCTCCCGCTCGACGGGCCGCTGCTGGTACCAGCGCACGCTGCGGCGCTGCCGCACCAGCTGGTCCAGGTCGTCGTAGGAGAGGTCGCTGAGGGTCTGCTTCGGCCGGGGGATCCTGCCCGTCGGCTCCGCCGCGTAGGGCGCCGCCGCGAAGCGCTCGCGCGCCGTCTCCACCACCCGATCGGTGCGCGCCGAGACCGCGAAGTACTCGGTGAGCACGTCATGGGCCCAGTCCAGCTCGGCCTGGTCCATCGTGCCCGGCGCGGTGCGGCTCTGCTGCACCGCCACCTCGTAGAACTCGATCGTCTCGGTGATGTAGTCGCGGGCGAACACGTCGCGGCGCGGACGCATCGTGAGGCCCTTCTCGAGCCGGTGGACGTTGCGGCGCAGCTCGACGTGCGTGGTGCGGGCGGCGCTCTTGTTCCGGTAGTAGTTGCGACGGCCCCGCAGCACCGCGGACTGCTCGCGGTTGAAGGGGAGGGCGTTGCCGGTGAAGAAGAGGTGCGTGAGGAGCCGGCTGGAGCCGAAGGTCTCGAGGAAACCGCGGTTGACGGCCTCGTAGACTCGACGGATCCAGGTAATCGCCAGGAGGTCCTTCGCGATCCTCTTCAGCGTGTTGAGCACAGGGTCTCCCGATGAGCGACGAGTGGGGCGGGCCGCCGTGCCGGTCGGTCCTGGGTCCGGAGCGCGTCGTCGATCGGGGACGCGGTCGGCCGCGCCGCGATCGGGCGCTCGTGGCCGTGGCCGGGGGGCCCCGCCACGGCCCGGTCAGTCTAACCATGCTCCTCCCGGAGCTCGTACGCAGGGGACACGTGCCCCGAGGGGCGTGACTCGAGGAGTTCACCGACCTGTCATCCCGTGGCCCACCGCTGGACACGCACCGGGAGGCGCGGCTCCTCGCGTCGCTACACTTCCCGGAGCCCCTGCGCGATCGCCCGCGCGGACCGGGCGCCCCCAGGCACAGCAGGAGGACCTCCGTGGCAACGCCCGTCGCCCCACCCCCGTCGACCCTGGGGGTCGGCGGCGCCGCGGACGGCGGCGCTCCGGAGCCCGATCCCGCACAGCCCGATCCCGCACGGCGGGTTCCCGCGCATGACGCCTGGTGGTGGGTCGCGGCCGCCGCCTCCGTGACGATCTGCCTCTACCTGCACTGGCTGGTGGCACGCAGCGCCACCGCCCCGCGGACGCCGTGGGACGAGATCCATCCGATCCAGACCGCTCGGCTGTTCGCCGGGCAGGACGGCGTCACGCCGCTCTCCGGGAGCGGGTACTACCCGGGGTGGTCGATCCTGCTGGCGCCGATCTGGTGGTTCACGGAGGACCCCGCGACCGTCTACCACGCCGCCGTCACCACGAGCAACGTGCTGGCGGTGCTCACCATCGTCCCGCTGGCCCTGCTGGGGCGCCGGCTGGGCCTCACCCTCGCCCAGGCGACGACCGCGGCGGCGGTGGTGATGTGCTTCCCGGGCCGGACGGTCCTCGCCGACTACGCCCTCAGCGAGCAGCCGCTGCTGTTCCTGATCGCCTGGGCGGTCCTGGCGATGCACGCGCTGTGGACCCGCCCCACCTGGTGGCGGACGGTGCTGTTCGTCGTCGCCGTGGCCGCCTGCTATCTCATGCACTCCCGGGAGCTCGCGCTGGTCGCGACGGCGGCGGTGTGGCTGCTGCTGCTGGTGGTCCGCCGGTGGCAGGTGACCGCCGTGGGCCTCCCGCTGCTCGCGGTGCTCACGGTCGCGGTCCGCACCTTCTCGGACCGGGTGCACTCCGAGATCCTGATCGGGGGCGGGGGCGGCAAGGAGGAGCTGCTCGGGCGCGTGATGGAGTCCGGGACGCCGTCGCTGTACGTCCGCATCCTGCTGAACCAGTCCTGGGCGCAGGGGGTGGGGACCGCCGGCCTGGCCGTCCTCGGCGCGGTGGTCCTCACCGTCTGGGCGCTGCGGGAGGTCCGGCGCTGGCGGATCGGGCCCGGGGTCTTCCTCTTCGGCGCCTGCCTGTCCGCGCTCCTGCTCAGCGTGCTGTGGTGGACCCGCCCGGACTTCCTGTGGGCCCAGGACGGGTACCTCCGCCTCGACGTGTGGATCTACACCCGCTACGTCGACCACATGGCCGTGTTCCTGGTGCTCGTGGCCCTCGTCGTGCTCATCCGCGGTGTCGGCCGCGGTCCGCTGCTCGCGGCGCTCGGGCTCTTCGCCGCCGTCTCCGGTGCGGTCGTGCTGTGGGTGGCGCAGGACGTGGCGCTGTGGGGCGCGCTCGACGGCCCGGCCAACTCCGCGGCCCTGCTCAGCTGGACGGAGATGTTCCCCGACGAGCCGTACGCACTGCCGCAGCAGCCCACCCCGACCAACGAGAACCGGTTCTGGTTCTGGGCCTCGCTCTTCGGCGTCGCGATGCTCTGCCTGGCCCTTGTGCTGCGGCGACGCCCACGGGTCCTCGTGACCGTCCTGCTCGTGACGGCCTTCGTCCTCTCGGTCGAGGCGGACCCGTCCCAGAAGCGCGACGAGCCCGTGCATCTCGAGGGCGCGGTCGAGCGGGTCGAGGCGGCCACCGGCGGCGAGCTCGTCGACATCGACCTCGACTACTCGTGCAGGGGCCCGGACCTGACCCGTTACCAGATGGTGAACTGGCTGGGGTACTGGCTCTCCCCCCGCGACGTGGACCTCGCGGATCCTCCCGGCGGCGTGCCCTTCGACTCCGACTACGTCGTCTCCTGCGGCGACTGGGACCGGGCCGAGGAGTACGGAGCCCGCCGGGTCGAGGACAGCGGCTTCTACACGTACACGCTCTGGGTCCTGCCGGGCGAGGACCAGGACGAGCTCGAGGAGGCCGGGCTGCTGGCCCCGTGACAGCGCCCGCCACCCCCGCGTCCCCCGGGGTTCACCGGCCCGTCACCGTCTCGTCGCCCGCCCGTCGCGAACCGTGTGACAGGCACCTCTGACGAGGCCTCTCGCCCGCCCAGACCTGTGCTTTCGTCCCCGACCCTGCTTGTAGGCTCGCCCCATGAGAATCAGCGTCATCGGATGCGGATACCTGGGTGCCGTCTACGCCGTCTCGATGGCCTCGATCGGCCACGAGGTGCTCGGCCTGGACGTGGACCGCCGGAGGATCGACGATCTCGCCCAGGGCGTCGCCCCGTTCCACGAGCCCGGGTTCGACCGTGTCCTCTCCGAGTCCCTGGACTCCGGGCGGCTGCGGTTCTCGACGGACTACGCCGAGGCCGCCCGCTGCGAGGCGCACGTGATCTGCGTGGGCACGCCCCAGCAGATCGATGCGGCCGGGGCGGACCTCACCTTCGTCCGCGCCGCCGTGGACTCGCTCCTCCCCCACCTCGACGACGACGCGGTGGTCCTGGGCCGCTCCACGGTCCCCGTCGGCACCGCCGCCTCGCTGCAGGAGCGCCTCCGCGCCGCGGGGGCGCGGTCCCCGCTGGCCTGGAACCCCGAGTTCCTCCGCGAGGGCTTCGCCGTGAAGGACACGCTCCACCCCGACCGCCTCGTCTACGGCCTGCCCGAGGATCCCGCACAGGCCGCCCGGGCCCGCGCGGTGCTCGACGAGATGTACGCCCCGATGCTGGAGGCCGAGACCCCGGTGGTGGTCGGGAACTACGCCACCGCCGAGCTGGTCAAGGTCTCCGCCAACGCCTTCCTGGCCACGAAGATCTCGTTCATCAACGCCGTGGCGGAGGTGTGCGAGGCCACCGGCGCGGACGTCTCCGTGATCGCCGAGGCGATCGGGCTGGACGACCGCATCGGGCCGAAGTTCCTTCGCGCCGGCATCGGCTTCGGCGGCGGCTGCCTGCCCAAGGACATCCGCGCCTTCATGGCCCGCGCCGGCGAGCTCGGCGTCACCGAGGCGCTCGGTCTGCTCCGCGAGGTCGACAACGTCAACAACCGCCGGCGGGACCACGTGGTGAACATGGCGCGCAAGGCGCTGGGAGGCAGCTTCACCGGCAAGCGGGTGGCGGTGCTCGGCGCGGCCTTCAAGCCCGACTCCGACGACACCCGCCAGTCCCCCGCCCTCTACATCGCCTCCAAGATCTCCGGCCGGGGAGCGGACGTCGTCGTCACGGACCCCGCCGCGAACCAGCGGGTCCACGCCGAGCGGCCCAACCTCGCGATCGCCGAGGATGCGTTCGCGGCCGCCGACGGCGCGGACCTGGTCCTCCTGCTCACCGAGTGGGCGCAGTTCAAGGAGCTGGACCCCGTCGCGCTCCGCGAGGTGGTCGGGACCCCGCACATGATCGACGGCCGCAACGTCCTGGATCCCGCCGCCTGGCGAGAGGCCGGGTGGACCTACCAGTCGATGGGCCGCCCCTGAGGGAGTGAGCCCGCACGCCCTATCATCGACGTCGGCCCCGCACCGCAGGGCCGACGTCGAGATCGTGGACGTCGCGATCGTGGACGTCGAGATCAGAGAGAGAAGCACACCGAGCATGCGCACGGGAGGCGAGGATCCACTCCCCCGATGAGCCGCGGCCGTCCGCGGGGCGGCAGCGGCCCTCCCCCCGCACGGTCTCCGACGACCTCTCCGACTGGACCCAGGACCCCCGCCCCGTCGGTGCGCCCCCTGCCGCCCGCTCGCAGCTCGGCGACTGGCTGACGGGGCCGCAGCCCCGAGCCCTCACCACCCTAGACGACTGGGTGCAGGGCCCGTACGAGCAGCACGCCGAGCAGGAGGCCGAGGACGCCTGGTCGACCCGGGACTCCGTCTCCGGCACCCGGGGGACGCGCCGCTCCGCCGATCCCTCGGACGACGGCACCGCGACGGACCACCGGCCCCGACCCGCCTTCCGGGCCGAGCTGCACGGGCTGCGAGCCGTCGCGCTCGGACTGGTGGCCGTCTACCACATCTGGCTGGGCCGGGTCTCGGGCGGGGTGGACGTCTTCCTGTTCCTCTCCGCCTTCTTCCTCACCGGCACCTTCCTGCGCCGCCTGGAGGGCGGACGGGCGCTGGGCATCCCCCGCTACTGGCTGCACACCTTCAAGCGGCTCCTGCCGCCCGCGACCGTCACGATCCTGCTCACGCTGCTCGGCGCGGGGCTGCTCCTGCCGCCCTCCGCCTGGCCCTCCCTCATGCAGCAGGCGGTCGCCTCGGCCGCCTATCTGCAGAACGCGCTGCTGGTGTGGCTGCAGGTGGACTACCAGGCGCAGGACGCGAGCGCGTCCTCACCTCTGCAGCACTTCTGGTCCCTGAGCGTGCAGGGCCAGGTCTTCGTCCTCTGGCCGCTGCTGTTCGCCCTCGTGCTCCCGCTGGCGCGGCGCGGACGGGCCGTGCGCCGGCCGCTGTTCGCCCTGATGCTGGTGATCGGCGCGGCCTCGCTGGCCTGGTCGATCCACTCCACCGCCGTGCAGCAGCCGATCGCCTACTTCGACACCGCCGCACGGCTGTGGGAGTTCGCCGCCGGGTCCCTGCTCGCCCTCGCCCTGCCGGCGATCGACCGGCTCACCGGCGCCGCCCGGCCGGAGTCGGGGAGCGCGCCGCGGCTGCGGGCGCTGCGCGTGCTCATGGGCTGGGCGGGGATCGGCGGGCTGCTCGCGGTGGGCATCGTGCTGGACGTGTCCTCGCGGTTCCCGGGCTGGATCGCGGTCGCGCCGCTGGCCGCCGCGGGGGCGGTGATGGTGGCCGGGCACTCGGGCAGCCGGCTCGGGGTGGACCGCCTGCTGTCCACCCGCCCCGCGGCGTTCTTCGGCGACATCTCCTACGCCCTGTACCTGGTGCACTGGCCGCTGCTGGTGCTGTGGCTGCACGTGAGCGACCAGGGACGGGCAGGACTGCTGGACGGCCTCGTGGTCCTGACCGCCTCCGTGCTGCTGGCGTGGGTGCTGACCCGCGCGGTGGACGCGCCGATCCGCCGCTCCACCTGGCTCGAGGCGCGTCCCTGGCGCGCGCTGACCGCCGTCGCGGTGAGCTTCGCGCTGGTGGCCGGCGCGGCGGGGGTCTGGTCCTGGTCTCTGCGTCACGGCGGCGAGGAGGAGCCCCTCGTCGCCTCCCCCGGTGCCGCCTCCCCCTCCGCCTCTCCCGTCCTCCCCACGGACGAGGTCGCGACCGTCGCCCCGAGGGAGGTCGAGTTCCTGCCTCGAGGATGGGACCTGGACGCCCAGTGGCCGACCCTCCCGGAGGAGTGCTCCGGACGGTTCGAGCCCGCCAGCACGTTCCGCCACGTCCCCTGCCAGCAGCTGCTGCCCGACGGGGAGCAGGAGGACGGGCTCGTGGTGGTGCTGGGCAGCTCCCACGCCCGCCAGTGGATCCCGGCGCTCCTGCCCTGGGCGCAGGAGCACGGGCTGCAGGTGGTCAACCTGCACATGGACGGCTGCGACTTCGTGACGGGCATCGAACGGGGCTCGTACTGCGCCGGCTACGAGGACTACGCCCTGGACTACGTCGACGCGGTCCGGCCCGACGTGGTGCTGACGACGTCCACCCGCACCGCGGCGGACTCCGCCGAGGAGACCACCCATGAGGGGATGGTGAACGCGGTGGAGGAGCTCACCGCGCGCGGGATCGACGTGATCAGCGTGCGCGACAATCCGCGGTGGGAGCAGGACCAGTACGCGTGCGCGGAGGACGTCATCGAGGGCGGCGGCACGCCGGCCGACGCCGATGAGGCCTGCGGCGCGGACCGTGCGGACAAGCTCGCCCCCGAGAGCCCCGCCGCGGATCTGGTGCCCGCGGAGGGAGGCGGCAGCCTCACGCTCCTGGACCTCAGCGACCGGATCTGTCCCGAGGACCGCTGCTCGCCCGTGCTCGGCGACACCTACGTCTACCTCGACGACGACCACCTCACCCGCCGCTTCGTCGAGCAGGCGCTGACCCCCGCGGTGACCGAGGCTCTCGAGGGCCCGACGGGCCCGCGCAGCATCCGCGAGGCCGCCGCGGCCGGCACCTGATCCCCCGCACCCGCGCCTCCGCGCCCTCTCACCCGCACCCGCACCCGCACCCGCACCCGATCGCCGTCCGGCGGCCCTCCTGCGCTGCGGACGACCGCCCGTGCACGGCCCGCGATGGTTCAATGGCCCGGTGACCACTCCGACCCGTCCTGCCGTCCCGTCCCCCGCCCCCTCCGCCGAGGCCCGCGCCACCGCCCTGGACCTCGGCGACTTCGTCACCGCCTCCCCCTCGAGCTTCCACGCCGCCGCGGAGGCCGCCCGCCGCCTCGAGGCCGCCGGGTTCCGCCCCCTGGTGGAGACCGCGGACTGGTCCGCCGAGGACGTCTCCGGCGACCGCTACGTCGTGCGCGACGGCTCGATCATCGCGTGGTCGGCCCCCGACGGCGCCGACACCGGCAGCCCCTGGCGGATCGTCGGCTCCCACACCGACTCCCCCGCGCTCAAGCTCAAGCCCACCCCCCGGTACGGCGGCGGCGAGGGCATCGCCCAGGTGGGCGTCGAGGTCTACGGGGGGCCGCTGCTGAACTCGTGGCTGGACCGCGAGCTGCGCCTGGCCGGCCGGCTCTCGCTGTGGGACGGCACCGTGGTGCTGACCTCCACGGGGCCGCTGCTGCGGATCCCGCAGCTGGCCGTGCACCTGGACCGCGGGGTGAACAAGGAGGGCCTCGTGCTGGACCCGCAGCGGCACCTGCAGCCGATCCTGGGCGAGGGCCGCATCGACGTCATGGAGATCCTCGCGGCCGACGCCGGGGTCGAGGCGGAGGACATCGCGGGCTTCGACGTCGTCACCGTGGACACCCAGGCTCCCGCGCTCTTCGGCGCGCACGAGGAGTACCTCGCCTCCGCCCGCCTGGACAACCTCACCTCCGTCCACGCCGAGGTCGAGGCGCTCATCACGCTCGCGGACGGGCCCCGCCAGGAGGGCGACCCGATCGCCCTGATGGTGGCCAACGACCACGAGGAGGTCGGCTCCGCCACCCGTTCCGGCGCCGCGGGTCCCTTCCTCGAGGACGTCCTGGTGCGGATGCACGCCGCGCTCGGCGGCGACGACGCGACCCGGCGTCGCGCCCTCGCCTCCTCGCTCGTGGTCTCGGCGGACGCCGGCCACGCCGTCCACCCGAACTACCCCGAGCGGCACGACCCGGTCACCCGCCCGCATCTGGGGGACGGGCCGATGCTGAAGATCAACGCCCAGCAGCGCTACGCCACCGATGCGGTGGGGATCGCCGCCTTCACCGCCGCGTGCGACGACGCGAGCGTGCCGTACCAGCACTTCGTCTCCCACAACGCCATGCCCTGCGGCTCCACGATCGGTCCGATCACCGCCACGCGGCTCGGGATCACCACGGTCGACGTCGGCATCACGCTGCTGTCGATGCACTCGGCGCGCGAGATGTGCGCGACGGCCGATCCGCTCCTGCTGCAGCGTGCCTGCGCCGCCTTCCTCCGCGGCTGAGGGACGTCCGCACCCACCGATGACCTCTCCCGCCGAGGCCGGTGCGGGCGTCCGCGCCGACGCCCGCACCGGCGGCCGCCCCGAATCGCCCGGGCACCGCGCCGGGGCGCCCGGCCATCGCCCCGAGCTGCACGGTCTGCGCGGGCTCGCGATCGCGCTGGTGGTGCTCTACCACGTCTTCTTCGACCGGGTCTCCGGCGGGGTGGACGTGTTCCTGTTCCTCTCGGCCTTCTTCCTCACCGGCAGCTTCGTGCGCCGGATGGAGGACGGCCGGCCAATGGCCCCGCTCGCGTACTGGGCCCGCACCTTCAAACGGCTGCTGCCGCCGGCGGTGCTGGTGGTGCTGGCGACCCTCGCCGGGGTGCGGCTGCTCCTCCCGCCGAGCACCTGGCCGCCCGCCCTCGAGGATGCGATCGCCTCGGTGCTGCAGGTGGAGAACTGGATGCTGATCCGGCGCGGCGCCGACTACGAGGCGGCCGCGACCACCGCCACCTCCGCGCTGCAGCACTTCTGGTCGCTGTCCATCCAGGGTCAGGTGTTCCTGCTGTGGCCGCTGCTGTTCGCGCTCTGCGCCGTGGTCTCGCGCCGGTTCCGCCTCGCGCCGCGCCGCGTGGTGCTCGTGCTGTTCTCGGTGATCGCGGTGGCCTCCTTCGTCTGGTCGGTGCTCTCGACCCACACCCAGCAGGAGATCGCCTACTTCGACACCACCGCCCGGATCTGGGAGTTCGCGGCCGGATCGCTGCTGGCCGTGTGGCCGCTCGCGAGCCCCGCCGAGCCCTCCGGCGAGCGGGCGCGACGGGTGCGGACGGCGCTCGGCTGGGCCGGGCTCGCGGCGCTGATCTCGACCGGGGCCCTCATCGACGGACGCTCGATGTTCCCGGGCTGGATCGCGACGGTGCCCCTGCTGGGCGCCGCCGGGGTGTTCCTCGCCGGCACCACCGGCTCCCGCTGGGGCGCGGACCGTCTGCTCTCCTCGCGCCCGCTGTCCTTCCTGGGGGACGTGAGCTACGGCTTCTACCTCGTCCACTGGCCGATCCTCACCCTCACCCTGCTCGCCACCGGGCGCGCGTCGGCGGGGCTGTGGCGGGGCACGGCGATCATCGCCGTCAGCCTGGTCCTCGCATGGCTGCTGACCCTGCTGGTGGATTCCCCGGTCCGGCGCTGGCGCTGGGCGAACGCGCGGCCCTGGCGGGCCGGCGCGGTGGCCGTCGCGGTGCTGGCGATCGGGCTCGCCCCGAGCATCGGCGCGCAGACGCTGCTGCAGAGGGCGGCCGACGAGGCCGAGCGCCGGGCCCACGCGGACAACCCCGGCGCGCGGGTGCTCGAGCCCGGCTTCACCCCGCATCCGGACGCGGACCCGGGCGCCGAGCCGCTGCCGGCGGCCGCCGAGCTGCGCAGCGACTGGGGCCTGCTGGACGGGCCCTGCGAGGGCGATCTCGAGCCGGAGGTCGACTCGGTCGCCGAGGGATGCCAGAGCACCGAGGCCGACGAGGACGCGAAGGTGATCGTCGCCGTCGGCAACTCGCGCATGCGCCAGTCGGCGATGTCGCTGATCGGCCCGGCCGCCGAGCACGGCTGGCGCCTGGTGCTGATCCACCGCAACAGCTGCCAGTTCATGCCCGGTGTGATGACCTACAGCGGCCAGGAGTGCTACGACCACAACCTGGCGGTGATGGACTTCCTGCGCGAGCTGCAGCCCGACGCGGTGGCGGTGAGCACCACGGTCTACCGCGGCGTGGACCCTGAGGTCGAGAGCGAGGTGCTGGACGAGGCGGTGCCCGAGCTCCTGGACCTCGGCATCCCGGTGGTCGCGCTGCGCACCCCGCCGCGCGCCGTCGAGAACCCGGTGGACTGCACGGAGGCCGGCGGGAGCGTGGAGGACTGCACCACGCCCCTGGACCCCGTGCACATGCCGCCCGAGCGCACCGACGCCGCCCGCCTCGAGGAGCTCGGCGCACGCGGCGCGCTCCATCCGGTCGATCTGCTGCCCGTGCTCTGCCCGGAGCACGAGTGCCGGCCGCTGATCGGGAACGTCCACGTGTTCCAGGACGAGGACCACATCACGGCCGCGTACATGGAGACCACCGGGGACGAGATGGCCCGTCAGCTCGCGGAGTCCGGCTTCCGCTGGTGAGGGGACGCGCTCAGCCCTGGGCGCGGAATCCGATCGCCCGCACCGCCTCGACCGCGGCCCGCGCCCGGGCGACGGACTCGTGCTCGGGGCCGTGCTCGCGCCGTGCGTCCTTGAGCAGTTCCTCGACCTGGTAGTAGGCGTCGTCGAGGTGCCCTGCCTCGGCGGTGGCCTCGGCGAGCTCGGAGCGCAGCTCGATGGCCTCGGGGGTGAGGGACTCCCCGTGCTCGAGCAGGTCGAGCAGGCGACGGGTGGCGTCGTGGATGCGCTGCTGCGGGGTGCTCATCGGGGTCCTCCTGGGTCGGGGTCGTGCCCTGTGATCCTACGGGCCGCGCGGGGCATCGGCCCGGCCTCGCCCGGCGACCGCACCCCCGTCGGCGCAGTAGTCTGGCCGGGCCATGGAGATCAATCCGTTCGAGGCGCGTCTGCGCATGCTGCAGCAGATGGACGGCGTCCAGATGCAGCGGGAGGCGGCTCCCGACGAGGAGACCGCCGGCTGTCCGGGGTGCCCGTACTTCTGGACCTGCCCCGTGCCGCACCGCGGCGAGGAGGTCCGGGCCCCGCAGGAGATCGAGCTGGAGGACGTCCGCGAGGTGCTCGGTCCGCGCCGGGAGTACAGCCCGCGCGACGAGTCCGACATCGGCTGGAGCGACGTCTGGGTGGACGAGGAGGGGCTGCGGATCGATCCGGAGCGGCTCGAGCGGCACGACCCCACCGCGGATGCTCCCCCGGAGCCGCCCGCGACCGGCCTCTGGCGCCGGCTGCTGCGTCGCCGCCGCTGAACGGGCCGCCGCTGAACGGCCCTTCGCTGAACGGCCCGACCCCCACGAGGCCCGGCGCGCGGCTCAGCCCGTCGGCCCGGCTCAGCCCGTCGGCCCGGCTCAGCCCGTCGGCCCGGCGCCGCCCCCGGTCCCGGGGCCGAATCCGGCCGGGCACTGCCCGCCGCGCAGCGCGACGCGGGCGATGTCGGAGGCGGACAGCGCGCCCACCCCGATCGGCTCCGGCACGGCGGCGGTCCCGGCCCCGTCCGCGACACCCGAGCTCGCAGCGACCTCCGAGCTCACCGCGACCTCCGTGTTCACTGCGGCGTCCGACCCGGCCCCGGGAGCGCGCGGCGGCACGGTCCGGTCGACGCGCATCCAGCCGGCGGGCGCCGCCTCCCCACCGCCCTGGGCCGCCGCGGACGCTCCCTCGGTGAGCTCCTGACCGGCGGAGATGTCGATCCCGAAGATGGTGTGGAAGGCCGCGACGTAGGCGTCGGCGTAGCCGGACTCCGCGAGATGGCGGGCGCGCTCGGCGGGCTGGTGCATGACCTTGGCGAGGATCCGCCGCACGGAGCGCTCGAGCTGGTCCGCGGTCTCCCCGGCGACGTCCCGGCGCAGGCGGTCGATCTCCCCGTCGGCCGCGTCGAAGACCTCGCGACGCAGGGCGGCCATCGCCGGATCGATCCGGCGCACCTCCTGCTGCAGGCGGAACGCCTCGACGTTCTCGGCGACGATGCCGCGAGCGGTGACCAGGGCGGGATCGTCCTGGGCGGCGGTGTCGAGCTTGAGGTCGGCCAGGCCCAGCACGGTGATGCCCTTGAGGTGGCGCACCAGCGGGTGCAGATCCGAGTGCAGGGCGAGGTCCAGCACCACGGTGCGGCCCGCGGTGAGGAACTGCTCGGGGAACAGGGAGGTGCCACGGCCCGAGCAGGCCAGCACCAGGTCCGCCTCGCGCAGGGAGCGCTCGAGCTCGGCCGGCTCGACCACCCGTGCGCCGTGGCGCTCGGCGAAGCCCGAGGCGCGGCCCGAGGGCGAGTGCACGAGCACGTCCCGCACCCCGCGCCGCGTCAGCTCCGCGAGGCCCAGCCGGGCGTAGGCCCCGGTCCCGACGATCAGCACGCGGCGACCCGCGAAGCCGCCCAGCTCGATCTCGGCCCGGTCCACGGCGACCGCGGCGCCGCTGCGTCCCGCGGCGCCCACCGGGGCCCGGGTGGCGACGGACTTCGCGCAGCGGAACCCGTGCTGGAAGAGGTCGTGGAGCATCGAGGTGGTGCGGCCCCGGTGGCGGGCGGCCTCGTAGGACTGCCGCACCTGCCCGGCGATCTCGGCCTCGCCGAGCACCAGCGACCGCAGCCCCGAGGTGACCTCGTAGAGGTGCTGGGGCACGGGCGCGTCCATCGCCGCGTCGAAGCAGAGGGAGACCACCTCGCGGTCCAGCCCGCTGGTGCGGGCGACCGCGTCCACCACCAGGTCCACGCCCTCGTGGAAGCGGTCGGTGTCGAGGTAGACCTCGAGACGGTTGCAGGTGCTGACCACGACCTCGCCGGCGACCACGGGGACCGCGCCGGCGGCCGCGGAGCGCTCGGCCTGGAGCTCCTCGATCACGGCCGGGAGGGCGTCCGCGCCTCGGGTCAGCGCATCGAGCACCTCGAGGTCGAGGTGCTCGTGGGAGGCGCGGAGGGCGGCGAGCATGGGGGCCAGTCTAGGCCCGGCCGCACCCGCCGGGACCTTCCTCGGTCCCCTCTCGGGGTTCCTGTGCACAATGGAGGCGTCATGTCACAGAACCCCATGTCAGAGCCCACTTTTGCCGACAGTGCGTCAGATCGATCCCGACACCTGTCAGCTTCCGGGAACGCCGCAGGCCCCGGGCTCGCCACCGCTGCCGCACCGACCTCCGGGACCCCGTTCCCGGTCCCCTCGACTCCCGCGCAGCTGCCTGCGGAGCATCCCGCCCGGCGACCGTCGGCCGCCGGCGGCGTGGCCGACGCCTCACTGCTGCAGGAGCTGCGCGGGGTGAGGGCCGCCACTCCCAGCGTGTGGTTCATGCGACAGGCCGGACGCTCCCTGCCCGAGTACCGCGCCCTGCGCGAGGGCACCACGATGCTCGACTCGTGCGTGCGCCCCGACATGGCCGCGGAGATCACCGTGCAGCCCGTGCGCCGCCACGGCGTGGACGCCGGGATCTTCTTCTCCGACATCGTGGTCCCCGCGCGCCTGGCAGGCCTCGGCGTGGAGATCAGGCCCGGCGTGGGTCCGGTCTTCGACCACCCGATCCGCACCGAGGCCGACGTCGACGCCCTGCCGGCGCTGGGCGAGGACTACGAGGCGGCGCTCGACCCGATCCGCGAGGCCGTCCGGCTCACCGTCGCCGAGCTCGGCACCACGCCGCTGATCGGCTTCGCGGGCGCCCCCTTCACCGTCGCGAGCTACATGGTCGAGGGCGGTCCCAGCCGCGACCACCTGCGCACCCGTGCGCTGATGCGCTCGCGCCCCGAGGTCTGGGCGCGCCTGGCGACCTGGGTCTCCGAGCTCTCCGGCCGCTTCCTGCGCGCCCAGGTGCTCGCCGGTGCCTCCGCGGTGCAGCTGTTCGACTCCTGGGTGGGGGCGCTGAGCGCCGAGCAGTACCTCGCGCACGTCCAGCCCCACTCCGCGGCGGCGCTCGCCCACGTCGCGGACCTCCCCGTGCCGCGCATCCACTTCGGCGTCGGCGCCTCCCACCTGCTCACCCCGATGCTCGAGGCCGGGGCGACCGTCATGGGCGTCGACCACCGACTGCGGCTGGACCGGGCGCTCGAGATCCTCCCCGCCGGCACCCCGGTGCAGGGCAATCTCGACCCCGCGGTGCTGTTCACCTCCGAGCAGGCCCGCTTCGCCGAGGCCCGGGACGTGCTCGCGGCGGGTGCCGCGGCGAGCGGCCACGTGGTCAACCTGGGACACGGCGTCCCGCCCGAGACGGAGCCGCAGGTCCTCACCGACCTGGTGAGCTTCCTCCACGAGCAGGGCGCCCGCCCGGCATGAGCCCGCGCACCCTCGTCGTCGGCGGCGGCCTGGCCGGGCTGCTCGCCGCGCGCCGCCACCAGCGCGCCGGCCACCGGGTGGTGCTGCTCGAGGCCGCACCGACACTCGGCGGCGCGATCGCGGAGCGCGTCCTCCCGGCGGCCGGGGAGCTGGCGCTGAACGCCGGCGCCGAGGCGTACTCGACCGGCTCCGGCGCGGTCGACGCGCTGGTCGCCGAGCTGGGCCTCGAGGAGCGGATCGTCTCCCCGCGCGAGGGCCTGGGCAGCCGGGTGGTCTCCGACGCGGGCGTGCACCGGGCGCCGGGCGGCTCCCTGCTGGGGATCCCGGGGAACCCGCTCGCGGCCGACGTGCGCGCGGTGCTCGGCCTCTCCGGGGCGCTGCGGGCGGCCCTCGAGCGGTTCCTGCCCGCCTCCTTCGCCACCGCCGACGGGGCGACCGTCGCCGAGGTGGTGCGCCGGCGCCTGGGCGCACGGGTGCTCGAGCGCCTGGTCGCCCCGGTGGTCGGCGGCGTCCACTCGGCCGATCCGGCGACCCTCGAGTTCGCCGCCGCCTCCCCGCCGCTGCACCGGGGGCTGGCCGAGCACGGATCGCTCACCGCGGCGGTGCGCCGGATCCGCGGCGGCAGCACCGGGAGCACACGCAGCGCCGGCACCCGCGTGCACGCGCTCGCCCCCACCATGGCCGCGCTGCCCGCGGCGCTGCAGGAGCGGATCCTCGGCGCCGGCGGGATCGTGCGCACCGGCGTGGAGGTGATCGGCATCGAGCGCGCGGACCGGGACGATGCCGCAGGCCCCCTCTGGCGCGCGCGCACGGCGCGCGGGGAGTCGCTCGAGGCGGACCACCTGGTGCTCGCCGGCCCGCCCGACACCGGCCGTGACCTGCTGTGCGAGGCCGTGCCCGAGATCGCCCGCGCCGTCCCGCAGGCTCCGTCGGCCGCGGTGCGGCTGGTGGTGCTGGTGCTCGACGCCCCCGCGCTCGACGACTTCCCCTCGGGCACCGGCGCGCTCGTCGCGCCCGGCACCCCCGGGCTCCGCGCGAAGGCGCTGACCCATGCGAGCGCGAAGTGGGAGCACGTGCAGGCCGCGCTGCGCGAGGCCCTGCCCGCGGCCGCGAGCCCGCACCTGGTGCGACTGTCCTACGGCCGCCCGGGCGAGCAGCTCCCGGACCGCGCGGGGATCGTCGACCTCGCCCTCGCCGACGCCTCCCGCATCCTGCGCACGCCGCTGGACCGCGAGAGCCTGCTGGCCTCGGAGGTCATCGACTGGGACCGTGCCATGCGGCAGTCCCTGCCGGGCCACCGTGCCGCCCTCGACGCCCTGACCGCCCTGCTCGCCGAGCAGCCGACCCTCGACCTCGTCGGCTCCTGGAGGGCCGGCACCGGCATCGACGCGATCGTCCGCGCCGACAACGCCTCCACGGAAGGAATCCCCTCATGACCGACGCCTCCCCCGCTCCGGCCCCGACCTCGCCTTCGTCCTCGTCTTCTTCGTCGTCTTCGTCGTCGTCGTCGCCCGAGGAGATCGCGCGGACCACCCGCTACACCAGCTACACGGTGTTCCGCCGTCTGGGGGGCCTCGCCGACGACGGCGAGGTCACCGCCGCGCAGATCACCACCGCGCTCGAGGACGTCAGCGGGCTCATCGAGGCCGAGGGCGCTGAGCTGCTGGGCTACTACGACGTCTCCGGCTTCCGCGCCGAGGCCGATCTGATGCTGTGGCTCGCCGCGGACGAGCCCGCGGCCCTGCAGCGCGCGCTGCGCGAGTTCGAGCGCTCCCTGGCCGGCACCTGGCTGCACCGCGAGTGGGCGGCCGTCGGCGTGCACCGCATGGCCGAGTTCGCCAAGGGTCACGTGCCCTCGTTCATGGTCCCCGGCTTCGAGCGCAAGCAGTGGATCACCGTCTACCCCTTCGTGCGCAGCTACGACTGGTACCTGCTGCCCGAGGACGAGCGCAACCGCATGCTGCGCGAGCACGGCATGCTGGGCCGCGACTACCCTCAGGTCAACGCCAACACCGTGGCCGCCTTCGCGCTCGGCGACTACGAGTGGCTGCTGTCCTTCGAGGCGGACGACCTCCACGACCTGGTCGACATGATGCGCCACCTGCGCTACTCGGACGCCCGCCTGCACGTGCGCGACGAACTGCCCTTCCACGCCGGCCGCCGGATCGAGGACCTCGCCGACGTCGCCGCCCTGCTCGCCTGACCCGCCACCGAGACGCTCACCGAGCCTCTCCCCGATATCTTCACCGAGACCTTCACCGAGGACGCCACCATGACCGATGCCACCGCGCCGATGCCCCAGCCCCGTGCCGTGGACCCCGACTCCGCCACCCACACCCGTCGGGGCGAGCCCCGCCCCTTCGACGCGATCCTGTTCTCGTCCTTCGGCGGGCCCGACGGCCAGGAGGACGTGATCCCGTTCCTGCGCAACGTCACCCGCGGGCGCGGGATCCCGGACGAGCGGCTCGAGGAGGTCGCGGGGCACTACCGCGCCCTCGGCGGTCGCAGCCCGATCACGGCGCAGAACGAGGCGATGATCGCCGCGCTCGAGCAGGAGCTGGCCCGTCGTGAGGTGGACCTGCCGATCTACTTCGGCAACCGCAACTGGGCCCCGTACAACGCGGAGGCGGTGCGCGCCCTGCACGCCGACGGCCACCGCCACGCCCTCGGGCTCGTCACCAGCGCCTACTCCTCGTACTCCTCCTGTCGGCAGTACCGCGAGGACTTCGGGATGGTGCTCGAGGAGACCGCGCTGGCGGGCGAGGTCACCATCGACAAGGTGCGCGTGTACTTCAACCACCCCGGCTTCCTCGCCCCCGTGGTCGACGGTCTCGACGCCGCCCTGGCGAGCCTCGCCGCCGAGGGGCACGACACCGACCGGATCGCCGTGCTGTTCTCCACCCACTCCGTCCCGCACACGATGGCCGAGGCCTCCGGCCCCGAGGAGACCCGTGTCGAGGGCTCCGGCGGCTGGTACGTCGAGCAGCACCTCGCGGCCTGCCGCTGGGTGATGGACCAGCTGCACGACGACTCCCCCGCCCTGCCGGACTGGCAGCTGGTCTACCAGTCGCGCTCCGGCGCCCCGCACATCCCCTGGCTCGAGCCCGACGTCAACGACGTCATCGCGCAGCTCGCCGAGGAGGACGCGGCCGACGCCGTGGTGGTGGTGCCGATCGGCTTCGTCACCGATCACGTCGAGGTGGTCTGGGACCTCGACACCGAGGCGAAGGAGACCGCCGAGGAGACGGGCCTGGCCTTCCGCCGGGTCGCCACCTCCGGCGAGGACCCTCGCTTCATCGCCGCCCTGGCCGACCTGATCCAGGAGCGCCTGGACCCGAGCTTCCCGCGGCGCGTGGTCACCGATTTCGGCGGCACCCCGGACGTGTGCGGCACGAACTGCTGCGTGGGTCG
Organism: Brachybacterium sp. AOP43-C2-M15; assembly: GCF_052446295.1. Taxonomy (NCBI): domain Bacteria; kingdom Bacillati; phylum Actinomycetota; class Actinomycetes; order Micrococcales; family Dermabacteraceae; genus Brachybacterium; species Brachybacterium sp. AOP43-C2-M15. The sequence continues at coordinate 138,210 of NZ_JBQSWB010000008.1, read as the reverse complement.
GCTGTGCCGCCCGACCACGAGCGCCCTCGACTCGGAGCTCGACGTGGAGCGGGCGCGCGAGGAGCGGGAGCGCACGGAGGAGGAGCGCACGGAGACGGAGCCCGCGGCGGCCGACGCGGGCGCGACGTCATGACGCCCTCCGCCCTCCGGATCGGCACCCGCGCCTCCGACCTCGCCCTGACCCAGTCCGGTCACGTGGGCGAGGCCCTGGTGCAGGGCACCGACCATCCCGTCGAGCTGGTGCACGTGAGCACGCACGGGGACCGCGACCGCACCAGCCCTCTCGCGCAGATCGGCGGCACCGGCGTGTTCGTCACCGCGGTGCGCCAGGCGCTGCTGGATGCGAAGGTCGACGTGGTCGTGCACTCCTGCAAGGACCTGCCCACCGCGCCGCTCGAGGAGATCACCCTGGCCTGCATGCCGCCGCGGGAGGACCCCCGCGACGCGCTGTGCGCCCGGGACGGGCTGACCCTCGCGCAGCTGCCGGCCGGCGCGGTGGTGGGCACCGGGTCGCCGCGCCGCGCCGCCCAGCTGCTGCGCGCCCGGCCGGATCTGCAGGTGGTGGGGGTCCGCGGCAACGTCGAGACCCGCCTGGGCCGGGCGCTCGGCGCGGACGCCGACCTCGACGCCGTGGTGCTGGCCGCCTCGGGCCTGCTGCGCGTGGGCCGGGAGGCGGCGATCAGCGAGCTGCTGCCGGTCGAGGTGATGCTGCCGGCCCCCGCCCAGGGCGCGCTCGCGGTCGAGGCGACCACCGCGGCGCTCACGGACCTGCCCTGGTTCGCCCCGCGCCTGGACGCGGTCGACGATCCGGCGACCCGCGCCGCCGTCACCGCCGAGCGGACGCTGCTGCGCGAGCTCGAGGCCGGCTGCTCGGCACCGGTCGCCGCCTACGCCGAGCTCGTGGAGGGCGGGGTGCTGCACCTGCGCGCGCTCGCGATCCGCACCGACGGCAGCGAGGTCGTCGAGGGCGAGGCCCGGGTGGCGCTGGACCTCGGCGACGACGCGATCGCCGGTCCCGGCTCCGTGCCGGCGGCGCTCGGGGAGGAGCTCGCGGCGGACCTGCTCGCACGCGGCGCGGGCGAGATCCTCGCGGAGGCCCGCGCCTGATGCCGCCCACGAGGCCCGCTCCGCGTCCCGTGCTGGTCACCCGACCGGCCGGTCGCGGCGCGGCGCTGATGACGCTGCTCGCCGAGGCGGGCATCACGGCCGAGCACCAGCCGCTGACGCGCCTGGTCGCCGCCGAGGGCGAGGAGCTCGACACCGCGCGGGAGCTGCTCGCGGGCGGCACCTACACGCACCTGGTGGTCACCTCGCGCACCGCGGCCACCTCCCTCGGCGCGGTGCCGGTGCCGGCGGCCTGCACGGTCGTGGCCGTCGGCGGCGGCACCGCACAGACGCTCGCGGAGCACGGGATCGACTCGAGCTGGATCGCCGACGGCTCCGGGGCGGCGCTGGTGGCGCAGATGCCGCAGGCCGCGCCCGAGGAGGTGGTGCTGTTCCCCGCCTCCGCCGCCGCCTCCCGCACGGTGCCCGAGGGGCTGCGGGCCAAGGGCTACCGGGTCCACGAGGTCACGGCGTACCGTCCGGAGCGGCTCGAGCCGCCGCCCGCGGTCACGGTCGGGCTGGCCACCGGCGGCTACGGCGCCCTGGTGGTCACCAGCCCGATGATCGCCCGCCGTGCCGCGGCGCTCGGGATCCACGCCTCGACCCCGATCGTCACCATCGGCGAGCCCACGTCCGCGGCGGTGCGCGAGGCGGGCCTGGCGGTCGGCCGACAGGCGCACGAGCCGACCGACGCGGCCCTCCTCGCCGCCGTGCGCGAGGTGCTCGCCGCGACCGCGGCGTCCGGTGCGCCCGCAGCCCCCGGCGCCCCCGGTGCCAGCACCCCTGCCCCCACCAGCACGGACCCTCTCACCGTTCCCGATCCGCCCACCTCGAAGGAGCCCCGATGACCCTTCCTCCCTTCCCCGGCCCGGTCGACCGTCCGCGCCGTCTGCGCACCAGCGCAGCGATGCGCTCCCTGGTGCGGGAGCGCACCCTGCGGCCCGCGGACCTCGTGCTGCCGATGTTCGTGCGCGAGGGCGCGACCGAGAACCGGCCCGTGACCTCGATGCCCGGCGTCGAGCAGCACACCATGGACTCCCTGGCGCGCGCGGCGACCGAGGCGGTCGAGCGCGGCGTGGGCGGCGTGATGCTGTTCGGCGTTCCCGAGCACAAGGACGCCGTCGGCTCCGGCGCGACCGATCCCGACGGGATCCTCAACCGGGCCCTCGCCCGGCTGCGCTCCGAGCTCGGCGACGCCACCGTGATCATGGCCGACCTGTGCCTGGACGAGTTCACCGACCACGGCCACTGCGGGGTGCTGGATGCGGAGGGCCGCGTCGACAACGACGGCACCCTCGAGCGCTACCGGGAGATGGCGCTCGCCCAGGCCGAGGCCGGCGCCCACCTGCTGGGCCCCTCGGGGATGATGGACGGCCAGATCGCCGCGATCCGCGACGCCCTGGATGCGAACGACCACCCGGAGACGGCGATCTACGCCTACACCGCGAAGTACGCCTCGGCCTACTACGGTCCGTTCCGCGAGGCGGTGGACTCCTCGCTGCAGGGCGATCGCCGCAGCTACCAGCAGGACCCGGCCAACGGTCGCGAGGCGCTGCGCGAGCTCGAGCTCGACCTCGCCGAGGGCGCGGACCTGGTGATGGTCAAGCCCGGCCTGCCCTATCTCGACGTGCTCCAGAAGGTGGCCGAGGCGTCCCCGGTGCCGGTGGGCGCCTACCAGGTCTCCGGCGAGTACGCGATGATCGAGGCCGCCGCCGCGAACGGCTGGGTCGACCGCGACCGCACGGTGCTCGAGTCCCTGCTCTCCTTCCGCCGCGCCGGTGCCTCCACCGTGCTGACCTACTACGCGAGCGAGGTCGCCGGATGGTTCCGCGACGGCCTGCCCGCCCACCTGCGCGAGTTCGCCTGATCCGCGACCCGATCGCCGATCCTCCGCCCGTCCGTCCCCCGATCCCGAGGAGCACTCGATGACCCCCGCCGCCACCCCCTCCGCCGCTCTCTTCTCCCGTGCCCAGCAGGTGATCCCCTCGGGCGTGAACTCCCCCGTGCGCGCCTTCGGCTCGGTGGGCGGCACACCGCCGTTCCTCACCTCCGCGCAGGGCGCGCTGCTGCAGGACGCCGACGGGAACGAGTACGTGGACCTCGTCGGCTCCTGGGGCCCGATGATCCTCGGTCACGCGAACGAGCAGGTCGTCGAGGCGGTGCGCGAGGCGGCCGGCCGGGGCCTGTCCTTCGGCGCGCCGCAGCCCGGCGAGGTCACCCTCGCCGAGGAGGTCGTGGACAGGATCGGACCCGTCGAGCAGCTGCGGCTGGTCAACTCCGGCACCGAGGCGACGATGAGCGCGCTGCGGGTGGCGCGCGCGGCGACCGGCCGGGACGTGATCGTGAAGTTCGCCGGCTGCTACCACGGGCACGTGGACGCGCTGCTGGCCGAGGCCGGCAGCGGGGTCGCGACCTTCGCGATGCCCGGCTCCGCGGGGGTCACCGCGGCGACCGCGCGGGACACCGTGGTCCTGCCCTACGGGGACCGGGACGCGGTCGCGGCCCTGTTCGCCGAGCGCGGCGGGGAGATCGCCGCGGTGATCACCGAGGCCGCGCCCGCGAACATGGGCGTGGTGCCGCCGCGCGAGGTGGACGGGGTGGGCTTCAACCGCTTCCTGTCCGAGACCGCGCATTCCGCGGGAGCGCTGCTGATCAGCGACGAGGTCCTCACCGGGTTCCGGGCGAGCCGTGAGGGGCACTACGGCATCGACGGGCCCGCCGGGACCGGCGAGGACTGGGCACCGGACCTCATGACCTTCGGGAAGGTGATCGGCGGCGGTCTGCCCGTGGGCGCCTTCGGCGGTCGGAAGGACCTCATGGGCCTGCTCGCCCCCGCCGGCCCCGTGTACCAGGCGGGGACCCTCTCGGGGAACCCGCTGGCGACCGCGGCAGGCCTGGCGACCTTCGCGGGCCTGGACGAGGCGGCCTACGACGTGCTCGGCACCGCCTCGCGCACCCTGCAGCAGCTGGTGGCCGACGCCCTCACCACCGCCGGCGTGCCCCACGTGATCCAGACGGCCGGGACGCTGTTCTCGGTGTTCTTCCGCGAGGCCCCGGTGGAGACCTACCAGGACGCGAAGGACCAGGACACCGAGGCGTTCACCCGCTTCTTCCACGCGATGCTGGAGCGCGGGGTGTACCTGCCCCCGTCAGCCTTCGAGGCCTGGTTCGTCTCGACCGCGCACACCCCGGAGGTGCTGGACCGGATCGCGGCCGTGCTGCCTGCCGCGGCGAAGGCGGCGGCCGCCGGAGCCTGAGAGGCGAGCGGGCCAGCCGGGTCCGGCGGTGGACGAGCGGGGGACGGCGACATCGGGGCGATCCCGGGGCGTTCAGGCAGTGGTCTCCGGAGAGGGCGGGGGCCGGCGTCGCCGTGGCCGCCTGGTGCGGGTCCGCCGACGGGACCGTCGCGCCGACGCCGCTCGAGGATCGGATGCCGGAGGGACCGGTCCGGGACGGGTCGATGGCCGGGGTGTCCTCAGGGGCGGTGGGCGGGTGGTGCGACGGGTGCCGGCTCGACTGGTCCATTCCACGACATGGCCGTCCACCGCAGGATCCCCGACGCGTTCCACGCTGAGGAACTGCTGCTCCTTGTCGTTGCACAGCGCGCAGAGTCCCTGCCCGTTGTCGAGGCTGGTGGGACCGCCCGCGGCGTGGGGATGGATGTGGTCGCTCTGACGGATCGCGGCATCGCAGTAGGGGCCGCGGCAGGCCTGGTCACGCCAGCGGACGAAGCGAGCGAGCGCCGCGGGGAAGGCCCGGGCCTGCGACTCGACGGCGACCAGCTCCCCCTTGCGCGGGTGGGTGAACAGGCGGCGCAGCACGGCACGGAGGGCAGGGGCGTCGGCCCCCATCGCCTCCTCGGCCTGCTCGGTGAGCGCCACGCCCAGCAGGGGGCGCAGTTCCTCGAGCAGGACCTCCGCCGGGGCCGTGCCGTAGCCCTCGATCTGCGCGAGGTCGCCGGCGCCGGGGTGGATGAGGGCGCGTTCGGTGATCATCACCCCGATGTCCAGGGTGGTGGGATCCATGCCGTTCTCGCGGCCGATGAGCGTGTCCGCGAAGCAGTCCGCCTCGATCGCCTGGTGCCCGCGCCGGTCCCCGGCGGCGCGCAGCCGCTCGGCCTCGAGGGAGAGCCGCTTGCGGATCCGCATGGCGTCGAGCGCCGGGATCCGCGCGGACACGGTGGCCATGCCGTGCTCGGCGCGGCGCACCGTCACGTGTCTCTCCTGCTTCGCCTGCAGGTGGCGGCGCTTCTGGCCGTACGGGTCCGTCCGGGCGATGACGGCCGCCCGCGCGGCGTCCCACTGCTCCCCGCCGGCTCCGTCGAGATCCGGCAGGCGACGGCCGAGCAGCCGGTCCGCCTCGGCGCGCTGCGTCGGCGAGAGCGGGGCGAAGGAGCGTGCCGTGGCGTGGGCGACGGTGCTGGTGACCTGGGCGGTGGCGAGAGCGGTGAGCATCTCCGGCATGTCCTCGACCAGGCGGCGCTGTGCGGCCAGGGAATGGGCGGCCGAGGCCGGAGACCTGTGGACCAGCATCGACACCTCCCGCGCCGCCTCGCGCGAGGCCTCGCGCAGGAGCTTCTCGGTGGGAGGAGCCTGGTCCGCCTCCTGGGCGGTGCGTGCCCGGGCGTCGGCCTGCTTCGCGATCGTGAGGGATTCGGCGAGGGCCACGACGGTCCGGGCCTCGAGCGCGTCGAGGGCGCTGCGGTGCTCGTGGATCCGCCCGACGACCTCCGTGAAGGTCGAGACGGCATCGTCCTTCGGGGTGAACAGGTCGAGGGGCCGCAGGGCGAGCTCCGCCAGCAGGAAGGTCTGGTCCCCGAGGGCGGCGGCGAGCGCGGGCGGTCCCCCGGCGTGCACGGCGTCGAGCAGCTGCTGGTGGGGATCACCAGCGGCCGGGGTGACGCTCTGCGCGGAGGAGGACATACCCCCATCATTCCGGGAGCGACCCGCGGAAGAAAGAGCGTCGCGAGAATGTGGATAACTCCGTCCCGGCACGACCACCCCCGGCGCCGCCACCCCACGACGACCCCTCTCCCCGCAGGCCACGAGCCTTTCCCTCCTCGCCGGGCCCCTCGCGGACGGCCGCCTCCGAAAACACGGAAGCGATAACCCGTCAAGGCTCCGACAAGAAGTGTGGACGGATTTCCGCTGGGGAGGAACCGTGACCCTCCGCGACCCCGTGAGGCCCCGTGCGACAGCAGATGACGAGACGCTCGACAGCCGCCGGGGGCACCCGGCAGGCTGGTGCCCGTCAGCCCGTCAGCCCGTCAGCCCGTCAGCCCGTCAGCCCGTCAGCCCGTCGGCGCCTCGTGCGCCGGCACCCCCGCCCGTCGGACCGACGGGCGTCCCGCTCCGTAGCTCAGCCCGGTAGAGCAGCTCCCCCATAAGGAGTCCGTCGCAGGTTCGAATCCCGCCGGAGCGTCTCCCCCGGACCGTAGGCTCGGACACCTCGCCCCCGACCCGAGGAGTCCCGTGCGTCGATCCACCACCTCCAGGAGGGCCTCCACCACCCGCGGCCCCGTCCTCGAGCCTCTCGTCCTGCCCGACCTCGAGTCGGCCGACGCCGACGCCCTCGAGGCCCACGGCGCCGCCGACGGGCTCCGCCTCGAGGGCGAGGACCTCTCCGGCCGCGACCTCACCGGCACGGTCCTCACCGAGTGCGAGCTCGTGGGCGTCACCGCGCACACCACGGTCCTGCAGCACGCGCGCCTGATCGAGACCCGGATCGAGCGCCTGAACGCCCCGGTCCTCGACGCCACGCGCTCCACCTGGCGGGACGTCGAGCTGCTCGGCTCCCGCCTCGGCGCGCTGGACATCTACGACGCCGAGATCCGCTCCACCCGGATCGTCGGCTGCAAGGTCGACTGGATCAACCTGCGCTCCTCGACCCTCGAGGACGTCCTGTTCGAGGACTGCACGATCGACGAGCTGGACCTCGGCGGCGTCACCGCCTCCCGGGTCGCCTTCGTCGGCTGCCGCACGGGACGGCTCGCCCTCCCCCACACCCGCCTGGTGGACGTGGACCTGCGCGGCCTCGAGATGGGCGCGCTCAGCAACCTCGAGGGCCTGGCGGGAGCGACGCTCGACGCCCAGCAGGTCACTGCGCTGGCCCCCGCCTTCGCTGCCCACCTCGACATCCGCGTGGAGGGATGAGCGCCCGGCTACCGTGGACCCCACGCCCTGACCACCGCACCCCGACACCCACCCCCGACGAAGGAGTCACCCCATGACCGGGATCCGCGCTCTCACCCTCGTCCTCGAGGATCCCTCGGCCGCGGCGACCGCCCTGCGCGACGCCGCGGGCTGGAGCATCGAGGCCGACTACGGCAGCTTCGCCTCCCTGACCGCCCCGGGCAGCGTCCCGCTGTGGCTGAACGCCCCGGCCGAGGGCGAGGAGCCCTCGCGTGGGATCGTCCTCCACATGGTCTGCGAGGACGTCGACGCCGCGTTCGAGCACGCCGTCTCCCACGGCGCCGAGGCGGTCCGGGAGCCGACGGACATGGACTTCGGCGAGCGCTCCGCATGGGTGCGCGTCGCCGCCGCTGCCGGGGTGACGATCGACTTCTCGCGCCCGCTCGGCTGACGCGCACGGCGCGAGCACCCGCTCGGCTGAGGCGCACGGCGCGAGCACCCGGACGGCAGAACGCGGGTCGGGGTGATCCCCGGCCCGCGCCTGAAGGCCGAGCGTACGCTCAGCCGCGCCCGCTCACGCGCTGCTTCCGGGAACTGATCTCGCCGGTGTTGAACCCGGCGAGGTGCAGGCCGCCGTGGAAGCGGGCGTGCTCGATCTTCACGCAGCGGTCCATGACCACGTCGAGCCCTCCGGCCTCCGCGATCGCGGCGGCCTCCTCGTTCCACGAGCCCAGCTGCAGCCACAGCGCCTTCGCCCCCGCGTCCACCGCCTCCTGGGCCACTCCCGGCAGGTCGGCGTCCTTGCGGAAGACGTCCACGATGTCCGGGGCGACCGGCAGGTCCGCGAGGGAGGCGTAGGCCGGGTGCCCGAGGATCGTCTCCGCCCGCGGATTGACGAAGTACACCTCGTAGGGCGAGCTCGAGAGCAGGTAGGTGCCCACGAAGTAGCTGGCCCGCGCCGGGTTCGCCGAGGCGCCGACGATCGCGATGGAGCGCGCACGGCGCAGGATCGCGAGCCGCTCGGGGGCCGACGGGCCCTGCCAGGTGCGCTGCGGCCGGTTCTGGGTCTGATCGCTCATCGCTGCTCTCCCGTCGCCGCCGTGATCGCCTGGTCCAGGTCCCACAGGATGTCCTCGACGTCCTCGAGCCCCACCGAGATCCGGATCAGGTCCGGCCGCACGCCGCCGGCGACCAGCTGCTCCTCGGAGAGCTGCTGGTGGGTGGTCGAGGCCGGGTGGATGACCAGGGTGCGGGCATCGCCGATGTTCGCGAGGTGCGAGGCGAGCTGCAGGTGGGCGATGACCTGCTCGCCCGTGGCACGGGCCGCCGTGGCCTGCTCCTCGTCGGAGTCGAAGGTCCCCGTCGGCCGCACGCCGAAGGCGAAGACCGAGCCGGGGCCGAGGGGCAGGTACTTCGCCGCCCGCTCGTGATGCGGATGGGACTCGAGGCCCGCCCAGGTCACGAAGGAGACCCGAGGGTCCTCCTCGAGCCACTCGGCGACCGCGCGGGCGCCGGAGAGGTGGGCGTCGATCCGCTGCGGGAGGGTCTCGACGCCCTGCAGCAGCTGGAACGCCGACTGCGCGGAGAGCGCGGGGCCGATGTCTCGCAGCTGCTCGGAGCGCAGCTTGGTGAGGAAGCCGTACTCGCCGAAGTTGTCCCACCACTTGATGCCGCCGTAGGAGTCCACCGGCTCGGTCATGCTCGGGAAGTTCCCGTTGCCCCAGTCGAAGCGGCCGGACTCGACGACCACGCCGCCGAGCGTCGTGCCGTGCCCGCCGAGGAACTTGGTGGCCGAGTGGAGGACGATGTCCGCGCCGTGCTCGATCGGACGCACCAGGTAGGGCGTGGCCAGGGTCGCGTCGACCACGAGCGGGACGCCGTGCTCGTGCGCCACGGCGGCGAGCCCCTCGAGGTCGGCGATCTCGCCGGAGGGGTTGCCGATGATCTCGACGTAGAGCACCTTCGTCTCCGGCCGGAACGCGGCGCGGTAGTCCTCCGGGTCGGCGGAGGGGACGAACGTGGTCTCCACGCCGAAGCGGCGCAGGGTGACGTCGAGCTGGGTGACGGTGCCGCCGTACAGCTGGGCGGAGGAGACCACGTGGTCCCCGGCGCCCACCAGGGCGGCGAAGGTGATGAACTCGGCGCTCATCCCCGAGGCGGTCGCGACCGCCCCGATCCCGCCCTCGAGCGAGGCGATGCGCTCCTCGAAGGCGGCCACGGTGGGGTTGCCGATGCGGGAGTAGATGTTCCCGTACTTCTGCAGCGCGAAGAGGTTCGCGGCGTCGGCCGCGTCGTCGAAGACGAACGACGTGGTCTGGTAGATCGGCACCGCGCGGGAGCCGTGCTGGGCGTCGGGCGTGCCGCCCGCGTGCAGGGCGCGGGTGCGGAATCCGAAGGTGCGCTCCGCGCTCTGCGGGGACTGCGGGCTCACGCGGCCACCCCCGCCTTCGCCGGGTGGTCCGCCGGCAGGGTCTCGAAGGCCGCGGCGGAGGCGTCCTCGGCGCTCACGCCGGGCACGACGGGCAGCAGGTCGGTGTTCAGCTCGGTGCCGCGGGCGCGGGCCAGGTCCTTCTCCTTCTCGCGCACGATGGGCAGCACGTCGCGGCCGAAGGCGGCGACCTCCTCGCTGAAGTGGAGGTAGCAGGTCAGCAGCAGGTTCACGCCCACCTTCTTGTACTCGACGATGCGGTCGGCGATCTCCTCGGGGGTGCCGATCAGGCGGGTCTTGAAGCCGTCGTTGTACTGCACGAGGTCCTCGAAGGAGGAGTCGGCCCACATGCCCTTGCCGTCCTTGGTGGAGGCGCCGGCCTCCTGCACGGACTGGCGGAAGCCCTCGACGGCGGGGCGGTGCGCCTTGGCGACGATCTCGCGCAGGGTCTCCTCGGCCTCGGCGCGGGAGTCGCGGGCGATGACGAAGCCGTTCAGGCCGAAGCGCGGCGAGCGCCCGGCCCTCGCGGCGGAGGCCTGCACGCCGGCGACGTTCTCCTCGTAGCCCTCGAGGGTCCGGCCGTTGGAGAAGTACCAGTCGGCGACGCGGCCGGCGGTGTCCTGCGCGGCGGTGGAGTTGCCGCCGAAGAAGATCTCGGGGTGGGGGCGGCCGGGCACGTCGACGGGCTTCGGGTTCAGGGTGAAGTCGTCGATCGAGTAGTACTGGCCGTCCTGGGAGTAGCCGTTCTCGGTGAGCAGCCCGCGCAGGGCGCTGATGAACTCCCCGGTGCGCACGTAGCGCTCGTCGTGCTCGAGCCAGGGCAGCCCGAACTTCACGAACTCGTCCTTGAGCCAGCCGGAGACGATGTTCACCGCGGCGCGGCCCTCGGAGAGGTGGTCCGCGGTGATCAGCCACTTGGCGAGCACGCCCGGATGCCACATGCCGGGGTGGAAGGCCGCGATCACGCGCAGGCGCTCGGTCGCGCCGAGCAGGGCGAGCGAGAACGCGGAGGCCTCGTGCTGCTTGTCCGCGCCGTAGCTGGCGGCGTAGCGGGTCTGGGTCAGCGCGTACTCGAAGCCGGAGTCCTCGGCGATCCGGGCCAGCTTCTTGTTGTACGGCAGCTGCCAGTCGGTGCGCTGCTCGATGGTGGAGACGACGAGGCCTCCGGAGACGTTCGGCACCCAGTAGGCGAACTTCAGCGGGGTCTCGAAGGTCGAGGCGGGAACAGTCGTGGTCATGGGTCCTCCAGGGTCGGCGGGGCCGACGGTCGGTTCCGTGCGGCGGGGAGTCTGTCAGCTGTCCGGGGCGACGGCAGGATCGTCCACGGGCAGGGATGCGAGCACCGCGGCGACGGTCCCGACCGCCTCCGGGTTCTGCAGCGAGGTGGTGTCCCCGAGCGGCGCCGGGGTCCGTCCGGCACGGCGGTCGCGCTCGGCGTGCACCAGCTGCGCGAGCAGTCGGCGCATGATCTTGCCGGAGCGGGTCCGGGGCAGGTCGGGCACCTCGATCACGTGCCGGGGCTTGGCGATCGGCCCGATCTCGCGGGCCACCCGGGAGCGCAGCGCCTCCGCGTCGAGCTCGGCGTCGCCACCGGTGGGCATGAGGAACACGGCCACGGCCTGCCCGGTCAGGGCGTCGTCCACGCCGGCGGCGCCGGCCTCGGCGACCGCAGGGTCCGCGACCAGGGCGGACTCGACCTCGATGGTGGACAGGCGGTGCCCGGAGACGTTCACGACGTCGTCGAGGCGGCCCAGGATCCAGAAGCAGCCGTCGGCGTCGACGGTCGCGGAGTCCCCGGCGACGTAGTAGCCGCCGTGCTCGCCGCGGCCGGCATGGTCCCGCCAGTACGAGTCGCGGTAGCGCGCGGCGTCGCCCCAGACGGTGCGGGCCATGCCGGGCCAGGGCCGACGGGCCACCAGCGTGCCGGCGACGCCGGCGGGCTGCTCGTTCCCCTCCGCGTCGACGACGGCCATGTCGATGCCGGGCAGCGGACCGGTCGCGGAGCCGGGCTTCAGCGTGGTCACGCCGGGCAGCGGGACGAGCATGGCCGCACCGGTCTCGGACTGCCACCAGGTGTCGACGATCGGCAGCTCGTCGCGGCCGAAGGTGCGGCGGAACCACACCCAGGCCTCGGGGTTGATCGCCTCGCCGACGGTGCCGAGCAGGCGCAGCGAGGACAGGTCGTGCCCGCCGGGCAGCTCCTCGCCGAACCAGGACATGAAGGTGCGGATCAGGGTGGGGGCCGTGTAATAGACGGTCACGCCGTGGCGCTCGATGATCTCGAGGTGGCGCTCGCGGGTGGGCTCGCCGGGGGTGCCCTCGTAGATCACCTGGGTGAGGCCGTTGGAGAGCGGGCCGTAGATCTCGTAGGTGTGGGCGGTGACCCAGGCGAGATCCGCGGTGCACCAGTGGACGTCCGACGGCTTCGCGTCGAAGTGCGCCCAGTGCGCCCAGGAGGCGTGGGTGAGGTAGCCGCCGGAGGTGTGGACCAGGCCCTTGGGCTTCCCGGTGGTGCCGGAGGTGTGGATGATGAACAGCGGATGCTCCGCGTCGAAGCTCGGTGCCTCGTGGTGCTCGCTCGCCGCGTCCACGTTCTCGTGCCACCACACGTCGCGGCCCGGCGTCCAGGCGATGTCCTGGCCGGTGCGGCGCACCACCAGCACGTGCTCGAGGTGCGGCAGGTCGCGGGCGGCCTCGTCGGCCGCGGACTTCACCTCGACGGCCGTGCCCCGGCGGAACTGCCCGTCGGAGGTGACCAGCAGCTTCGCGCCGGTGTCCTGGAGGCGGAAGCGCACCGCCTCGGCGCTGAAGCCGCCGAAGACGAGCGAGTGCACGGCGCCGATGCGGGCGCAGGCCAGCGCGATGACGACGGTCTCCACCAGCACGGGGAGGTAGACGACCACGCGGTCCCCGGGGGTGATGCCGAGGTCGGTCAGGGCGTTCGCCGCCCGGCTCACGCGGCGCTGGAGGTCCTCGTAGGTGACGGACTCGCGGTCCCCGGGCTCGCCCTCGAAGTGCAGGGCGACCTTGGTGCCGTTCCCGGCGTGCACGTGGCGGTCCACGCAGTTCTCGGCGACGTTGAGGCGGCCGCCGACGAACCAGCGGGCCGCCGGCACGCTCAGCTCCCCGGTGGCCGGGTCCGGAACGGGCGGCTCCCACTCGAGCGCGGTGTGCCAGGGCTCGGCCCAGTCCAGGCGGCGAGCGGCCCCCTCCCAGAAGGCGAGGGGATCGGCGGCGGCGCGCTCATGGATCCCGGGGCCGACGTTCCAGGTGCCCGCGAGGGCGGGGTCCGGCGGGTAGGTGCGGGTCTCCACCAGGCGGGTCTCGGTGGTGGTCGCGCTCATGTCCACCTCCTCAGCAGCTTCTTCTCGGCCAGTCCCAGCACGGCGTTGGTGAGGCTGCCCAGCAGCGCGAGCAGCACGATGGCCAGCAGGATCCGGTCCACGCGACCGTTCTGCTGGGAGTCGTTGAGGATGAATCCCAGGCCCATCGAGGAGGCGATGAGCTCGGCGGCGACCAGGAACAGCCAGGCCTGGGCGAGGGCGAGGCGCAGCCCGGAGACGACCGAGGGGACCACGGCGGGCAGCTGGACGGTGCGGAACAGGGACCAGCCGCGCAGGCCGAAGCAGCGCCCTGCCTCGACCAGGTGCGGGTCGATGTGGCGCAGCGCGGCGGCGACGGTGGTGAACACCGGGAAGAAGGCACCGATCGCGATGAGCGTCACCTTGGACTCCTCGCCGATCTGCAGCCACAGGATCAGCAGCGGCACCCAGGCCAGGGAGGGCACGGCACGCAGGGCGGCCAGGGTGGGGCTGAGCAGGGCGTCGCCGGCGCGGGAGAGGCCCACCACCGCGGCGACGGCGAGGCCGATCACGGAGCCGATGGCGAAGCCCAGCAGCACGCGCTGCACGGAGATCGCGATGTGCAGGCCCAGCTCGCCGCGCTCGATGAGCTCGGCGCCGGCCTGCAGCACGGTGAGCGGACCGGGCAGGCGGTGGGCGGGGACCAGCTCGGCGGCGGTCGCGAGCTGCCAGGCGGCGAGGACGGCCAGCGGCAGCAGCGCTCCCGCGACCAGGCGCACCCCGGTGCGGTCCCAGAGGGTGCGGCGCCCGGTGCTCTGCTCGGGGGCCGGGGCGGCCTGCTCCGGACCCGGGGTGGTCTGCGCGGCCCCCGGGCCCGTCGAGCGGGGCAGGGGGACGTCGGTCGCGGTGCTCACTGCGACTCGACCGCGGCGAGCGCGAAGGCGTCGTGGACGATCTCGGAGCGGGCCTTCTCGACCGCGTCGGCCCCGCCCTGGACGTCGCCCGAGTCGGCGAGCATCGGGGAGATCGCCTCGAGCACGGCGAGCTGGTCCTCCCCCGGCACGCCGTGCACGTCGAGGTTGGAGCGCTCGGTGATGACGGTGGTGGCGACCTCGAGGTCGATGCCGGCGGCGTCGGCCAGCAGCTGCGCGGTCTCCTCGAGGTTCTCCAGCGCCCAGCCGCGGGCCTGCTCGTAGGCGTCGACGACCACCTGGGCGACGTCGGCGTGCTCGTCGATGAACTCCTCGGTGGCGTTGAGGAAGCCGTAGGTGTTGAAGTCGACGTTGCGGAAGACCAGCTGTGCGTCGGACTCGACCTCGGCGGCCCCCATGATCGGGTCCAGGCCGGACCACGCCTCGACGCTGCCGCCCTCGAGGGCGGAGCGGCCGTCGGCGTGCTGGAGCGGCTGCAGCTCCACGTCGCCGATCCCGAGGTCGGCCTCGGCCAGGGCCTGGACCAGGAAGAAGTACGGGTCGGTGCCGGGGGTGGCGGCGACGGCGCGGCCCGCGAGGTCCGCGGGGCCCGTGACGTCGCTGTCGGGTCCGACGACGAGCGCCGCCCATTCGGGCTGGGAGTAGATGTCGATGACCTTGATGGGCGAGCCGTTGGCGCGGGCCAGCAGGGCCGCGGAGCCGGCGGTGGAGGCGACGTCGGCCGATCCGGAGCGCAGGAACTCGTTGGCCTTGTTGGAGCCGGCCGACTGGACCCACTCGACGGTCACGGACTCGCCGAGGGCGTCCTCGATCAGCCGCTGGTCGCGCACCACGAGGCTGAGCGGGTTGTAGGTGGCCCAGTCGATGGTGAGGGAGTCGGTGCTCCACTCCCCCTCGCCACCGGCGGCGGCGTCCGAGCCCTCGCCGGCCACGCAGGCGGACAGGGCGGTCCCGGCCACGGCGGTCAGGCCGAGGGCGGTGGCGGCGCGGCGGCTGATCCGACGGGCGGCGGGCTGGAGGGCGGGGTGGGTCATGAGAGGTTCTCCGGGGTGCTGGGGGTGCTGGGAGGACTGGGGGTGCCGGGCGCGGCGGGGTGCGCGGGGGCGCTCTGGTGGGCGTGGACGCCGAGGCCCTCGAGGAGCTCGACGCGCAGCTCCGCGAGGTCGCCGTCGGCGCGGTCGCGGGGGCGCTGCCCGGGGACCTCGACGGTGCGGGCGAGGGAGGCGACCTCGGGCCCGGCCTCGCGCAGGGTGCGCAGCAGCAGCACCCGGTCGGCGAGGTAGAGCGCCTCCTCGACGTCGTGGGTGACCACGAGGACGGTGGTGGGCTCGGCCGCGTGGATCTCGAGCAGCAGGTCCTGCATGCGCAGGCGAGTCAGCGCATCGAGAGCTCCGAAGGGCTCGTCGAGCAGCAGCACCTGGGGGCTGCGGGCGAGGGCGCGGGCGAGGGAGGCGCGCTGGGCCATGCCGCCGGAGACCTCGCGGGGGCGCAGGTCCGCGGCATGCTCGAGGCCCACCAGCTGCAGCAGGTGGCGGACCCGGTCGCGGCCCTCGCGCCGCCCGGTGCCGCGGGGCAGGCCGAGGGCGACGTTCTGGGCCAGGCTGCGCCAGGGCAGCAGGCGCGGCTCCTGGAAGGCGACCGCGGTGCGCTCGTCGGTGCCGGCGAGCGCGCTGCCCCCGATGCGGATCACCCCGCCGCTGGGCCGGTCCAGGCCCGCGATCAGGCGCAGCAGGGTCGACTTCCCGCAGCCCGAGGGGCCCACCACGGCGACGATCTCCCCCGAGCCGAGCTCGAGGTCGAGTCCGCGCAGCACGTCGTGGCGTCCCTGCGCGGTCGCGAAGGAGCGGTCGACCGCGTCCAGGCGCACCCCGTCGGGGCGGGCGCGGGTGCCGGCGGGGGCGGCGTCGCGCGAGGCGTGGCCGCCCGCGGCGTGGCGTCCCGGGGCGGCGCTGGGTGCGGCGACTGTACTGGTCATGCGTCCGATCATGACGGCGTATGCACGCGCGACGCCAGCGCCGTGTCATAAGCCGTCATAGTCGCGGTCCCAACATGCGGGCTGCATGTGGCGGAGTCACCGCCGGCGACCCCGCAGAGGCGCCGCCGACGACCGGGAGGGCGCGCTCCGTGTGGCACGGGCCATGCCCGGAGGTCAAGCCGCGCCACGTCCCGGGCATCTCGGCGGCCCGCGGGTCAATGGCTGACAAACACCTCGATGCGGCTCCTTCAACTCGCTTCAGGTGCGCGGGCGCGACTCCTAGCGTGGATGTCGCATCCCCGGACGCCCCGGATGCGGGCCGGCTCCTCACAGGACGCCACCGCTCCGCCGAGATCCGCGTCGCGGGATGCGACGGACCACCAGCAGCTCGCACGAAGGACCACACCCATGACGCATCAGAACACCCACCGCGCGGCCGGCCGCGCCGTCACCCCGCTCACCGGCACCCACCGCGCGGCCCGCGCCCTCGGCGGCAGCGCCGTCCTCGGCACGATCCTGGTCGGCACCGCCTTCACGGGCGGCTCCGCCGCGATGGCCAACGACGAGGCGCTCCTCGGCGCCGACGAGGGGACCAGCACCTCGCAGTCCGCTCCCGCCCAGTCCGCCTCGGCCCCGTCCGACTCGGAGGGGACCGCCTCGCAGTCCTCCTCCCAGGAGGCGCTGCGCCAGGGCGACTCCGGCGAGGCCGTCGAGACCCTGCAGGCCGCGCTGAACGCGCAGGGCGCCGATCTGCCCGAGACCGGCTACTTCGGCTCCATGACCGCCGACGCGGTCCTCGCGTTCCAGACCGAGAACGGCCTCCAGGTCGACGGCGTCGTGGGACCCGAGACCCAGGGTGCGCTCGGCGGCGGGTCCGCCGAGGCCGCCCCGGCCAGCTCCTCCTCCGCGGGAGAGGCCGCAGTGCCGGCGAGCGCCTCGTCCTCGAGCGGCGACGCGATCGTCGATGCCGCGCGCT
This sequence comes from Brachybacterium sp. AOP43-C2-M15, assembly GCF_052446295.1. Classification (NCBI taxonomy): domain Bacteria; kingdom Bacillati; phylum Actinomycetota; class Actinomycetes; order Micrococcales; family Dermabacteraceae; genus Brachybacterium; species Brachybacterium sp. AOP43-C2-M15. The sequence continues at coordinate 121,362 of NZ_JBQSWB010000008.1, read as the reverse complement.
CCGCCGTCGGCACCCCGTACTCCTGGGGCGGTTCCTCGCTCAGCGGCATGGACTGCTCGGGCCTGGTGACCTTCGCCTACGACGCCGCCGGCATCGACGTGCCGCGCACCAGCGGCGAGATGGCCGCCCAGGGCCGCAGCATCTCCGAGTCCGAGGCGCAGCCGGGCGATCTCGTGGTGTGGCCCGGGCACGTCGCGATCTACGTCGGCGACGGCCAGATCATCGACGCCTCCGGCTCCCAGCAGGTGGTCGGCGAGCGCGGGATCTGGGGCAGCCCGACCGGGTTCGTCACCTTCCGCTGACCCCCCCGCCCGGCCCCGCGCCGGCTCTCCGAGGCCCGGTCCCGCACGCAGCGGGGCCGGGCCTCGTCCGTGCCGTCGGGGACCTCCCGCGGAGCGACGGGCTCAGCGCAGCGGGGCCTCGAGGACGGTCAGCACCTCCGCCTCCCGGAGGCCGAGCGCCCGGTTCAGCGCGAGCATCGGCGCGTTGTCGAGCGCGGTGCACGTCTGGATCCAACGGGCGGCGGCGTACTCGGGCACCGCGGCGAGGTTCTCGAGGTTGGCGAGCTTCAGGGCCCGGCCGATGCCGCGGCCGCGAGCGCGCGACCCACCCCGCGGAGACGGTCGTCCAGCCGCTTCCCGTCGCCGGTCGGCGCCGCGCCCGGCCCGGCCCCGGGGGCACGCCCCGGACCCGGGGGCACGCCCCGGACTCGGGAGCACGCCCCGGGCTCCGATGCTGCGTCCCGGGATCAGATCCCGAGGCGGTGGTCGAGCGCGGCCCGGATCCCCGGCCACTCCGGGGCGAGGATCGAGTAGACCACGGTGTGCCGCACGGATCCGTCGGGCAGGATCCGGTGCGCGCGCAGGATGCCGTCCTGCTGGGCGCCGAGGCGCTCGACGGCCCGCCGCGAGGCGATGTTCAGGTGATGCACCCGGAACTCCACCCGCAGACAGCCGAGCTCGTCGAAGGCGTGCCCGAGCAGCAGGCGCTTCATCGCGGGGTTGACCCCGGTGCGCTGGGCGGAGCCCGCGAGGTAGGTGTTCCCGATCTCCAGGCCCCGGTCGGCGAGGGCGAGGTTCATGAAGGTGGTCAGCCCCAGCGCCCGCCCGTCCGCCTCGCGCACCACCACCCAGGCGATCCGTGTGCCCGCGGCGACGTCCTCCCGCAATCCACGCACCGCGGCGGGCAGGGCCTCGGGGGCGGGCACGTGCGGGGCGTAGGGCAGGCGCCAGATCTCGCCGTCGGCCACGACCTGCTGCAGCGGCGCCACGTGGTGCTCGGCGAGCGGCTCCATCCGCAGGCCGTGGCCGCGGAGCACGACCGGGACCGGGGAGGGCAGCGGCGTCGTGGGGACGGAGCGGGTGCTCGACCCGCTCCCCTCGTCCACCGGGAGCTCAGCCATGGGCACCCCCGTGCTGCTCGATCGCCATCTCGTAGTAGCGCAGGAGGTCGTCGGAGGCGCTGTCCCACGAGAACCTCTCCGCCTCCGCCCGCGCCGCCTCGCGGAGGCGTGCGCGCAGCTCGCCGTCCCCGAGACGGGTGAGCGCGGCGTCCAGGCTCGCCTCGTCCCCGGAGTCGAACAGCAGCCCGTCGACCCCGTCGGTGACCTGCTCGAGCGTCGGCCCCGAGCGGGCGGCGACCACCGGGAGACCGGAGGCCATGCCCTCGAGGATCACCAGGCCCAGGGTCTCGGTGACGGAGGGGAAGACGAACGCGTCGGAGCTGGCGAAGGCGCTCGCGAGCTCCTCCCCCTCCATGAAGCCCGGGAACAGGGTCGCGGTGCCGGCGAAGATCTGCTCGAGCTCGGGCCGGTACGGGCCGTCGCCCACGATCGCGAGGGCCACGTCGTCGCGCCGCTCCATCAGCGGCCGCAGGATGTGGATCTCCTTCTCCGCCGCCAGTCGGCCCACGAACACCAGCAGCGTCTTGTCCGGGTGGCCCTGGGTGAGGCGCTCGCGCATCGCGTCGTCGGCGAAACGGGGGTGGAAGGTCCGCGTGTCCACGCCGCGCCGGACCACGTGCAGGTTGTGCAGGCCCTTCTCGGCGAGCTCGGCGCGCATCGACTCGGAGGTCGCGATGTTGACGTCGGCGAGCGCGTGGTTGCGCTTGATCTGCCACCACACCGCGGGCTTGCCCCAGCGGTAGGCCCGGTACAGGTCCAGATAGCGCGGGATGTGCGTGTGGTAGCTCGCGACCAGGGGGATCCGCTGGCGATGGGCGGCGTAGGCGCCCGAGGAGGCGAGCAGCAGCGGCTGCGCGGCGTGGACCACGTCCGGGTGGAAGCCGCGGATGATGCCGTCCACGGTGGGGTTGGGGAGGGTGAAGCGTCGGTGCTTGTAGAACGGCAGGGTGACCGGCTTGATGCCCACGACCCGGGCCCCGTGGTGCTCGGTGACGCCCAGCTCCGGGGCGATCACCATCACCTCGTGGCCGAGGTCCGTGAACCGTTCGACGGCGTGGCGCAGACGGGTCACCACGCCGTCGACCGAGGGCAGGAAGGTCTCCGTGACGATCGCGATCTTCACGGGGGCGGGCTCACTTCCAGGTGACGGTGGGCATGACCAGCTCGCGCCGGACGCGGTCGGTGTTGTTCAGCGCCACCTTCAGCACCTCGGTGAGGTGCTCGTCGGTCAGCAGGTGCGGCTCGAGGCCGAGGTCCAGCAGGTTGGTGTTGACCGCGTTGTAGTAGTGGTCGTACTTCTCCACGCGCGGGTTCTCGGTGGTGGCGATCTCCGCCTCGAGACCGAGGTCGCGGGCGACGGACTGCACCTTCTCGGCGAGCTCCTTGACGGAGAACTGCTCGGTGAACTGGTTGTACACACGGAACTCGCCGCGCTCGGCGGGGTTCTCGCAGGCGATCTCGATGCAGCGCACGGTGTCCTGGATGTCCAGGTAGCCGCGGGTCTGGGAGCCGTTGCCGTAGACCGTGAGGTCGTGGCCGATGGCGGCCTGGATGAGGAACCGGTTCAGGGCGGTGCCGAACACGGCGTCGTAGTCGAAGCGGTTGACCAGGCGGGGATCCAGGCGGGTCTCGTCGGTCTCGAGACCGTAGACCACGCCCTGGTTGAGGTCGGTGGCGCGCACGCCCCAGACGCGGCAGGCGAACATGATGTTGTCGCTGTCGTGCACCTTGGTGAGGTGGTAGAAGGAGCCGGGGGCCTTCGGGAACGGCAGGCGGTCCGTGCGGCCCTTGTGCTCGATCTCGATCCAGCCCTCCTCGATGTCGATGTTCGGCTGGCCGTACTCGCCCATGGTGCCGAGCTTGACGAGGTGGCAGTCGGGGGCGAGGTCCTTGATCGCCCACAGCACGTTCAGGGTGCCCTCGACGTTGTTGCGATGGTTCTCGATCGCGTGCTCGCGGTCGATCATCGAGTAGGGCGCCGAGCGGTGCTCGGCGAAGTGCACGAAGGACTCCGGCCGGACCTCCTGGAAGATCGCCGTGACGTCCTCGTAGTCGGTGAGATCCGCGATCCGCACCGCGATGTCCTTGCCGGAGATCTCTCGCCACGCCGCCACCCGCTCCTCGAGCGGGAGGATCGGGGTCATGGAGTTCGAGCCGAGCTCCACGTCGATCTCGCGGCGCACCAGGTTGTCCACGATCGTGACGTCATGGCCCTTCTGCGAGAGGTACAGGGCAGTGGGCCATCCGCAGAAGCCATCTCCGCCGGCGACGACGATCTTCATCTGGTGAGTCCTCCATAGGTCCTGGTGCCGGTGCGCGGGGGATCCCGCCGCCGGTGCGTGCACGGTGGATTGTGCGATCCCGCCCGCACCCATAGCGTAGTCGGGATCGGGAGCCGCGCGATGGTGCGGAACGCCCGCCTGAACTGCGGAGGAACGGACCATGAACGACGTCGACGACGAGAGCGCTGCGGGCCGTCCCCTCCTGAGCGGATCCACTGTATCCCGCCCCTCCGACCCTGCGCCGGGAGCCGCGTCGTGCCGTCCCGACGCGGCGGCCGCGCTCGAGATCGCGCCGCGGCCGCTCCCGGACCTCGCGCGCCGCGTGCTCGTGATGGGCATCGTGAACCGCACCCGGGACTCCTTCTTCGACGAGGGCCGCACCTGGGAACTGGAGGCCGCGGTCGCCGCCGGCCTCGCCGCCGCCGAGGACGGCGCCGACCTGATCGACGTGGGCGGGGTGAAGTTCGCGCCCGGGGAGCCGCTGCCCGTCGCGGAGGAGATCGCGCGGGTGGTTCCCGTGGTCGCCGCCCTGCGCCGCGAGCTGCCGGCGCACGTGCTGCTCTCGGTGGACACCTTCCACGCCGCGGTGGCGCGCGCGGCCGTCGACGTCGGTGCGGACCTGATCAACGACACCACCGGGCTCTCCGACCCCGAGATGGCCCCCGCGGTCGCCGCGACCGGCGCCTCGCTGGTCCTCACCCATTCGGTGGCACGACCCCGACAGCCCTGCCCCCGTCCCCGCTACGACGACGTGGTCACGGAGGTGCGGGACTTCCTCGCCGCCCGCCTCGAGCGCGCCCTGGAGGCCGGGGTCCCGCGGGAGCGGATCGTCCTGGATCCCGGGCCCGACCTCAACAAGAGCACCGAGCAGACTCTCGACGTCCTGCGCGGCTGGGACGAGTACACCGCGTTCGATCTGCCGCTGCTGGCGGCCCTGTCCCGGAAGGACTTCGTGGGCGAGGCGCTCGGGCTGCCCAAGGAGGAGCGCCTCGAGGGCTCCCTCGCCGCGGCGGCCTGGGCGATGCGCCTCGGTGCCCGGATCCTGCGGGTGCACGACGTGCGGGCCACGGTGCGCATGGTGCGCATGCTCGAGGTCCTCGCCGGGTGGCGCGAGCCCGCCGGGCCGCTCGTCCACAACGTGTGAGCGGCCCGGGAGAACAACCGTGATCCCGCTGGGCGACCACCCCATGCCACCACCTCTGTCAGATCTGTTGACACTTCGTGCACAGATAGGTCACAGTGTGGACGATCCCGACGACGGGGTCACTCACTCACCCCGGCAAGGACGGCGCGACCCGCCGCCGAGACGTCGGGGCTAGCGGCCCTTACAGCGACTCATGGTCCGCACAGCGATGTGCGCTTTGAGTCATCCGCACGTCTCTCCCGACAGAAGGTGGACCATGCCCTCCCGTCCCCGCTCCCTTCCGACCCCTTCGGTCAGTCGCCGCTCGGCCCTTGCCCTCGCCGGTGCCGGCGCCGGGGCGCTCGGCCTCGCCGCCTGCTCATCGGGCGACGAGGTCTCCCGGCCCAAGTCCGACGCCTCCGAGTTCATCCCCCCGAACACCGTCGAGGCCCCCGCCGTGGACGGCCTGATCTCCAGCGACGTCGAGGGCGTCCCGCCCATGATGATCGGCTCCCCCAAGGAGTACTTCGCCTCCGTCGAGGAGAAGCCCGCCGCCGGCGGGACGCTCTCGACCTTCCAGATCCTGTGGGGTGCCCCCGTGCTCGAGCGCGAGGACAACCAGGTGTGGCAGAAGCTCGAGGAAGAGCTCGGGATCGACACGCTGAACGCGACGATGGTCCCCGACTCCTCGTTCAGCGACAAGCTCGCCACCACGCTGGCCTCCGGCGATCTGCCGGACCTCGTCCATCTCGACGACAACAACCCCAATGCGGCCCGCGCCATCCAGGACGGTGCCTTCGTGGCGCTGAACGAGTACCTCGAGGGCGATCTCATCGAGCAGTATCCGAACCTCGCCACCACACCGCAGTCGGCCTGGGAGGACTCGCACAAGAACGGCACCCTGTACGGCATCCCGCAGCCGGCAGCGGCGATCAACTGGTTCCCGGCGATCCGCAAGGACGCGATGGAGCAGATCGGGCTCACGGACGTTCCGCAGGACGGATCCGAGCTCCGCGAGATGCTCGTCGAGTTCGGGAAGATCGGCACACTCGGGGGGCGCAAGGTCTGGGGCGTCGGCGCCCTGGACGCGGCGATCTTCGAGCCGATCTTCGCGCTCGGTCCCGAGTACCAGGTCCGAGACGGGGAGGTCACCACCAAGTACCACCTGCCCGAGTACGAGCAGTTCCTGGAGTACATGGCCGACCTCTGGTCCGAGGGAGTCTTCCATCCCGACGCCCTCGGCCAGGTCGATCCGGAGCTGTTCGCACAGGGACAGACGCTGTACTACTCGGCGTCCTTCGCGGGCTACTACTGGATCCCGGACCTGGGACGCGTGAACCTCGTCAAGCGCGCAGTGCCCACCGCGGAGGTCACCCACTTCGTGGTCCCCGCCATGGAGGGCGGCCCGGGACAGTTCGTGCTGTCCAAGGCATACGGCGCGATCGTCGGATTCAGCCGCGACAAGGCAGACTCTCCCGAGCGCGTCGAGGAGCTGCTGCGCATCTGCAACTACTACCGCGCGCCGTTCGGATCGAACGAGGCGAAGTTCCTCCAGTACGGCATCGAGGGCCGGAACTTCACCGTCGGCGACGGCAACGCGATCGAGCCGATCGAGGACGCGCCCAACGAGGGCCACGTGACGTACTCCGGCCTCCTGCAGAACCCGGTCAACTCGCTGCCCGCGAAGAACGAGGACCTCGCGGACAATGTCCGGCAGACGCTCGAGGGAATGGCATCGGCGGGAGTGAAGGACGAGCTCATCACGCTGCCCAGCGAGGCGCGCGCCCGGCACCAGACCAAGCTCACCGAGATCCAACAGGACTACTTCAACGGAATCGTGTCGGGTCGACGCCCCGTCTCCGACATCGCGGACCTCCGCTCCTCGCTCCTCAGCAACGGCGGACAGGAGATCCTCGACGAGTACAGCCGCCTCCTCGAGGACGCCGAGTGATGACCAGCTCCGTCGACACCGAGGAGCGCAGCAGCGCATCTGCTGCTCCCGCGAGCGACTCCGCGCTGCGGCCGACCGCCACGAGGCGCCGCGCCTCACTGTGGAGGAGGATCTATCGCGAGCGCTCGATCTATGTCTTCATCCTCCCCGGCCTGCTCTTCTTCCTGATCTTCGCCTATCTCCCGCTGCTCGGGAACATCGTGGCGTTCCAGGACTACTCGCCCTATCTGGGCGTCACCGGTTCGAGGTTCGTCGGGTTCGACAACTTCGCGTCGATCTTCCAGGATCCCGAGGTCATCCAGGCGCTGGTCAACACGCTGATCATCTCGTTCCTCCAGATCGCCTTCGCGTTCCCCGCCCCGATCCTGCTCGCACTGTTCCTGAACTCGCTGGTCTCGGACCGCCTCAAGCGCACGATCCAGACCATCGTCTACCTCCCCCACTTCATCTCCTGGGTGGTGGTCATCTCGATCTGGCAGAAGATCCTCGGCGGCGCGGGACTCGTGTCACAGATCTCCGAGCAGATCGGGCTGGGCGCCATCAACCTCATGTCGAACCCCGAGCTGTTCAAGATTCTGGTGACCTCGCAGGTGATCTGGAAGGACATCGGGTGGGGGACCATCATCTTCTTCGCGGCGATCTCTGCCATCCCGACGGAGCTCTACGAGGCCGCGGCGGCCGACGGAGCCGGGTCCTGGCGGCGGATCTGGCACATCACGCTGCCCGGGATGATGCCGGTCATCTCGATCCTGCTGATCCTCACGGTCGGGAACACGCTGACGGTCGGATTCGAGCAGCTGCTGCTCCAGCAGCCTGCCGTCGGTGCCGCGGCGGCCCAGGTCCTCGACACCTTCGTGTACTTCCGCGGGATCGCGGGAGGGGACTGGGGAGTGTCGACAGCTGCCGGGCTGCTCAAGGGAGTGATCGCCACGGCGCTCGTCCTGGGAGCCAACTGGCTGGCCAAGCGCATGGGCGGAGAGGGAGTCATCTGATGAGCACCACGGAGACACGGACATCCACGGGGTCGCGCCCCGGCGCGACCGGACGTCGGCCGCGGCGCCCGAGCAGCCAGCCCGTCTGGGCGGAGCGGCCGGGGCCGATCATGCAGGCCGCCAAGGGCCTGCTCATCGGCGCCATCTGCGTGGTGATGCTGTATCCGCTGATCTACGTCATCGCCATGAGCTTCGGCACGGCCGAGAGCATCCAGTCCGGGCAGCTCTTCCCGACGAGCTTCTCGCTCGAGGCCTACAGATCGGTCCTCTCCGGAGGGGTCGTCACCCGGGCCATCCTGAACTCCGTGTTCATCACCGCAGTGGGCACCTTCCTGTCGGTCCTGCTCACGGCGATGCTGTCCTACGGGCTGATGCGGACGCGCGAGGTGCCCGGCGCACGCATCGTGCTGATCCTCGTGCTGCTCACGATGCTTTTCGGGGCCGGGATCATCCCGATGTACATCCTCATGAAGACGCTCGGTCTGCTGGACTCGCACTGGTCGATCATCCTTCCGGGGCTGATCGGCGCGTTCAACCTCATCGTGATGCGCAACTTCTTCATGAACCTCCCCGGGGAGCTGTTCGAGGCGGCCCGCATCGACGGCGCGGGGCACTTCCGGATCTTCTTCCAGATCGTCGTCCCGCTGTCGAAGGCCGTGATCGCCGTGATCGCCCTCTTCTACGCGGTGGGCTACTGGAACGTCTTCTTCAACGCGATGATCTACCTCAACGACACGTCGAAGTGGCCGATCCAGGTGGTGCTGAACCAGTTCGTGGTCCAGAATTCCGACATCAACGCGCTGCAGAACCCGGATCGTCCGCCGCCCCCTGCGCAAGCCGTCCAGATGGCGGTCATCGTGCTGGCGACCCTCCCGATCCTCGTCGTGTACCCGTTCCTGCAGCGCTACTTCACCAAGGGAGTGCTGACCGGTGCCATCAAGTCGTAGGGATGTCGCGGTGCCCTCCGCCTCGCCGACCGGGAGCGGGACCGCCGCGGCGTCAGTGCGTGACAGGCTGCTCGACGTGGTCTCCAAGGAGGGGCCGATGCACCGCGCCGAGCTGGCGCGCTGGCTCGACGTCTCTCGCACCACCGTCACCAAGACGGTCAACGAACTGCTGGACGACGGTGTCCTGGTGGTCCTGGACGACGACGGGAACACCGACCGCCTGCCCTCGCCACCCGCCCCGGCGGCCTCTCCCCCGGGGCGGCTGAAGCGCAAGCTCGGGCTGAATCCCCTGCGCACGCTGCTGGCGACCGCAGTGTTCAGGATCGACCGGTTCGAGATCACCCTGGGGGCGGCCGACGGGCGTCTGCTCGCGACCCGGACCGAGCCTCTCTCGGCCGACGCCGGCGGTGAGGAGCGGCTCGAGCAGGGCCGGGCGGCGTTCCGTGGCCTCCTGCGCGAGCACTCGCTGCCCGTGGACGCCGTTCGAGGGTTCTATGTCGCCGTGAACGCCCAGATCGACGACGACACCGGCGAGGTCCCCTCCGCGGAGGCCTCGACGATCTGGTTCGGGAGCAACGTGAAGCGGACCGTGGCGGACTGGGCCCCGAACGCCCGGGTCCACGTCGACAACACCGCCCGCCTCTCCGCCCTGGCCGAGTACCTCTCGCTGCCGTCGCCGCGACCGCGCAGCCTCGTGTACGTCGAGCTGACGTGGGGCATCGGGATGGGCCTCGTCAAGGACGGGATGAGCTACGGGGGAGGACACGGCGGGGCCGGGGAGATCGGGCACATGAGCCTGGACCACCGCGGTGAGCTCTGCGGCTGCGGGAACCGCGGCTGCCTGCAGGGATTCGTCGGGATGCACGCCGTGCTCGAGCGGGGGAGCGAGGTCCTGGGGCGGGAGGTGACCGATGTCGCCGAGATCGGAGATCTGGCCACCGGGGACGACCCGCGCTGTCGCGCCCTGGTGCGGGAGATCGGCGAGGACCTCGGAGCAGGGCTGGTCACCGTCTGCAACCTGCTCGATCCGAACCTCGTCGTGCTCGGCGGTGAGCTGACACGGCTCGGCCCCGGGCTGGCAACCGCGGCCGAGCGCGTCATCCGCCGGCGGGCCCTTCCGCTGGCCACCCGGTCCCTCGACCTCCGGATCGCCGATCTCTCGGAGGACATGCACTCGGACTCCCTCGCCGCCCTGTGGATGCTGCGGTCCCGGGAGTACGCGCTCCCGGGCTGAGCAGGCTCCGGCGCGTCCGGCTGCCCGGGGCCCGCTCTCAGCCCCGGGTCACCCGCATGGTCTTGATCTCGAAGGGGCGGAACGCGAGCTCGACCGTGCCGTCCTCGTTCCGCCGCAGGGCCGAGCGGAACGCGGGGGCCTCCTCGCCGAAGGGCCGCTCGAGCAGGTCGACCGCGCGGACCTCGCCCCCGGCCAGCGCGGGGTCGAGGGCGAGGGCCGCGACGGCGCGGGCGCCGCGGGACTCGTACAGTCGCAGCACCAGGTCCCCGGAGCGGTCCTCGGCGAGCTTCACCGTCTCGACGATCACGCTCGTGGCCCCGCCGCCGGCCCCACCGGCCGGTGACAGCGTGACCAGCGGCGTCGCGAGGGCCGCGGCCGCGGCGGCCGGGACCTTCCGCTCGGGCAGGTTCAGCCGGTAGCCCTCCTCGATCGCCTCGGCGATGCCCGCGCCGGGGCGCACCGCGACACGGAGGGTGTACTGCCCGTGGTCGGCGGCCGGATCGGGGTACTCCGGGGAGCGCACCAGGGTGAGGCGGGTCGTGGTGGTGGTGCCGCCGTCCTCCTCGCGCATGGTGCGCAGCACGTCGTGGCCGTAGGTGGAGTCGTTCGCGATCGCCACCCCGTGCTCGCCCTCGGCCGCGTGCACCCAGCGGTGGGCGCAGGTCTCGAAACGGGCGAAGTCCCAGCTGGTGTTCACGGGGATCGGGCGGTCCACGTGCCCGAACTGGACCTCGCTGCTGAGGTGCGCGGCACGCACGTCGAGCGGGAAGGCGAGCTTGAGGGCCTTCTTGCGCTCGCGCCAGTCGATGTCGTGCACGATCTCGAGCGACTCGTCGCCCGGCCGCAGCACGAAGGTCTTCACGATGGTGGAGCCGGCGCCGGTGACCCCGGAGGTCTCCTCCTCCGCGCCGAGCGCCGTCGAATAGGTGAAGGCGATGCGGGCGCCGCCGTCCTCCTCGCTGACCTCCATGCCGGTCGGGGCGTCGAGGTCCCGGACCACGCGGCGGTAGAACTCGTCGATGTCCCAGGCGTCCCACGCGTTGGGGGTGTCGCGGTGCAGCTGCAGCAGGGCGCCGCGCGCCCCCGGGGCGATGGCCTCGCGCCCGGTCCGGCGGTCCACCAGGGAGACCAGCGAGCCGGAGCCGTCCAGCTCCGCACGCAGCGCCGCGTTCTCGACGGCGGTGCTGTCCCCGGAGCGCACCACGACCACCGCCTCGGGGCTCTCCTCGGGCTCGCCGACGCCGTACGGCGCGACGCCGCGCCGGGGCACCGGGGCCGTGTTGAGCAGCAGCCGGCCGCCCCCGTCGGCAGGAGCCTCGCCGTCCGCAGGAGCGTCGCCGTCGGCAGGAGCCTCCTCGTCGGCAGGCGTGCCGTGCGCGGCGAGGGCGGCGAGGGCGTCCTCGATGATCGCCTCGGCGCGCACGGCGAGCGCGGCGTGCTGCTGCTCGGCCTCGCGGTGCACCCAGGCGATCGAGGAGCCTGGGAGGATGTCGTGGAACTGGTTCAGCAGCGCGTCCTCCCAGAGCGCCTCGAGCTCGTCGTGCGGGTAGGGATGGCCGGCCCGCAGCGCCGCGAGGGAGGCGAGCAGCTCCGCCTCGTGCAGCAGGTGCTCGCTGCGGCGGTTGCCCTGCTTGGTGCCGAGCTGGGCGGAGTAGGTGCCGCGGTGCAGCTCGAGGTACAGCTCGCCGTTCCACACCGGGGCGTCGGGGTATTCCTCCCGCGCGCGCTCGAAGAAGTCCGCGGCGGTGCCGAACTCGACCTTCGGGGAGCCCTCGAGATCGGCGGCCCGCCGTCCGGCGGCCATCATCTCGCGGGTGGGGCCCCCTCCCCCGTCGCCCCAGCCGAACAGGTCGATCCCGATCGAGGAGCGGCCCTTCTCCTTGAAGTTCCGCTCGAAGTGGGCGAGCTCGGCGCCGCTGAGCATGCCGTTGTACGTGTCCGCCGGCGGGAAGTGGGTGAACACGCTGGTCCCGTCGATCCCCTCCCAGCGGAAGGTGTGGTGGGGGAAGGTGTTGACCTGGTTCCAGGAGACCTTCTGGGTCAGGAAGAACTCCTGGCCGGCGAGAGCCGCGATCTGCGGCAGCGCGGCGGAGTAGCCGAAGGAGTCCGGCAGCCAGGTCTCCCGGGTCTCGACGCCGAAGTTCTCCAGGAAGAACCGCTTGCCGGCGACGAACTGGCGCGCCATCGCCTCGGAGCCGGGCATGTTGGTGTCCGACTCGACCCACATCCCGCCCACGGGCACGAAGCGCCCCTCGGCGACGCGCTCGCGGATCCGGGCGAACAGCTCGGGATAGCGGTCCTTCAGCCACCGGTACTGCTGGGCCGACGAGGCGGAGAACGTGAAGTCCGGGTCGGTCTCGATGAGGGTGCAGGCGTTGGAGAAGGTGCGCGCGACCTTCCGCACGGTCTCGCGCACCGGCCACAGCCAGGCCGAATCGATGTGGGCGTGCCCGGTGGCGAGCACGGTGAGGGCGGAGGCGCCGGCCTTCGCGGCGAGGACCGGGGCGAGCACCTCGCGGGCCGCCGCGGCGGTGCCGGGCATGTCATCGGGGTCCGCGGTGTCGCAGGCGGCCTCCAGCGCACGCAGGATCTCGTGCCGGCGCTGACCGGTCGCGGGGAGCTGCTCCATGAGCCCCACCAGGGCGCGGAAGTCCTCGGCGAGCTCCCAGATCCGCACGTCGCGGCGGGCGAGGTGCAGCTCCCTGATCGTGTAGAGCTCCTCCTCGGGCACGGTGGCGAGGTCGCCGAGCGCGGTGGGCTCGAAGGTCCAGTCCCCGGCGACCATGGGGTTCGCGGCGCACTCGAGGTAGAGGTCCAGCTCCTGCCCCGGAGGCACCGGGAGATGGCGGTTGAAGGGGTTGATGGCCTTGACGGGCACACCGTCGGGCGTGACCACGAGCGCCTCCGCCTGGAAGCCGGGCTGGCCGGTGAAGGCGAGGTCGACGACGAGCTCCGGGGCCGAGGTCTCGTCCGCGGCCCAGTCCCCGGGCACGGTGCCGGTGATGTGCAGCCAGGTGGTCGACCACGCCCGGCCCAGCGGTGCGCCGACCTCGAGCGGCGTGTACTCCTGCGCGATGGCCTCTCGGGGCGGGATCGGCTCGCCGTCGACGCGGTGGGCGGCGATCCGGACCGGGGCCGTCTGCTGGTAGATCCTCGGGGCGAGGTGGTCCTGGGCGAATCGGCGGATCCGGGACTCGGTGAGCTCCCTGTCGTCGAACATGAAGCGGCTCCTCTGGCGCGGGCGGCGGGCGGCGGGCCCGGTATGCATCGAGCACGCTATCGCTTCAGCCGGCCTCGGGGCGGGCGGTCGCTCCGGGGGCGGCGGGTCAGCCGTGCTCGGCGAGCACGGCGTCGGCCAGGCGGGGCATGACCTCGCGGTGCGCGTCGCAGAACTCGTGGGAGGTGCCCACCACGAGGGCGAGGTCCGCCGCGGGATCCACCCAGAAGGCGGTGCCGAGCATGCCGAAGTGCCCGACGGTGGCCTCGCTGTTGCCGTGCCCGGTCCAGTGCGGGGACTTGGTGCCGCGCACCTCGAGGCCGAGCGCGAAGGGATTCGGGTCCTGCTTCCCGAAGCCGGGCATGATGCCCACCAGCTCGGGGAACTGCACACGCGTGAGCTCGGCGTGCCAGGCCGGCTCGAACAGGGTGGGGCGCAGCAGCTCGGCGGCGAGCAGCGCGAGGTCGGCGATCGGTCCGGAGGCGCCGACCGACGGCGAGCCGCTCCACTCGAGGCGGTCCATGCCCAGCGGCCCGGCGAGCCGTTCCCGGATCCAGTCGCCGGCGTCGAGCCCGGTGGCGCGCGCGACGTGCCGGGCGGCTTCGTCGATCGCGTAGTTGGAGTAGTGGCGCCGCAGGCCCGGGGCCTGCAGCGTGCGCTCCGACTCGTAGAAGTATCCCGAGGCGTGCGCGAGCAGGTGGCGCAGGGTCGCGCCGGGAGGGCCCGCCTCGTCGTCGAGGTCGACGCGGCCCTCCTGCGCGGCCAGGACGGCGCCGCAGCCGGTGAGGGTCTTGGTGACCGATCGCCAGGGACGCACCCGGTCCACGTCGCCGCGGCGAGCGCGCTCCCCCTCGGGGCCCAGCACGATCGCGGCGGCCTCGAAGCCGAAGTCGTCCAGGACCTCCAGTGCGCTCATCGCGCGCCGCCGCCGTCGGTCCTCGCCTCCGCACCCTCTGTGCCCGCCCCCGCGAAGCGCTCGAGGATCGCGTCGGTCACGCCGGGCCACACGCGCACGTGCTCGGGACCGAAGGGCTCGTCGCCGAGGAAGGCGGCGGTCAGCGCGCGCTCGGGGTCCACCCAGAGGAACGAGCCGGACTGGCCGAAGTGGCCGAAGGTCGCGGGCGAGGAGTGCGCGCCGGTCCAGTGCGGATCCTTGGCGCCGCGGATCTCGAGGCCCAGCCCCCAGTCGTTGGGCTTCTGACGTCCGTAGCCGGGCAGGATCCCGGCCAGTCCCGGGAACTGCACGGACGTCGCCTCGCGCCACAGCTCCTCGGAGAGCAGGGTGGGGGCCAGCAGCTCCCGGCCCACGGCCAGCAGGTCGCGGATCGAGCCGCGGTAGCCCGCGGCGGGCGAGCCGGTCACCTCGAGGTCGGTGAGCTCGAGCCCCTGGACGACGGTCTGCTCCATCCAGTCCTCGAAGTCGTAGCCGGTGGCCTCCTCGACGTGGGCGGCGAGCAGCTCGAAGCCGGTGTTGGAGTAGATGCGGCGGGCCCCGACGGCGCCGACGGTCTCGTCGCCGTCGAAGGAGCAGCCCGAGGTGTGGGCGAGCAGGTGGCGCACGGTCGCGCCCTCGGGCCCGGCCGGCTCGTCGAGGTCGACGAGGCCGCGCTCGACCGCGATCAGGGTGCCGAGGGCCGCGAGGGGCTTGGAGACGCTCGCCAGGTCCCGGACCTGCGCGTCGTCGCCCTGGACGTGCAGGACCCCGTCGGCGTCGGAGACGCCCAGGGCGTGGGCGAAGTCGAGGTCGACGGGGATCTCGGGCTGGGTCTCGGACGGGGTCTCGGGCTGGGTCTCGGGCTGGGTCTCCACAGGCCCAAATATCGCATACGGGCCGGTCGCCGCATGGTGGTCCGCCGCGGCCTCCCGCCCTCGCTCCCGGAGCGCGCTGCGCCCCGGCCACCCGCGCCGCGCGCCTCGTCCGCCTGCGCATCGCGCCTCTTCCACAGGTGTCCGGAAGAGGGTACGCTCGTGACCGTTTCGTGACATGTCCGAATTGCGACCACGACCTGGACCGTCACAACATACTCACAAGGAACCTCAGGACCTGCGCATTTTTCCGCTTGTTTGCCATCCCTTGGGGTCTGCATGATGGTCGCGACGTCCCACCCGGAGGGCGTCCCGGAGCATCGGCTCGACCGAGCCGCCGGCACACACGAGGGGGAAGACCGATGACCGTGCATCTCACCGAGAGACCCGAGCGCCCCGAGCGCACCCGCCTGCCCGTCGCCGCGCCGTCGCGCCGCACGCTCCTGCTGGGCGCCGGCACGCTCGGCACCGGCCTGGCCCTCGGCGTCGGCAGCGCCTCGGCCGCACCGCCGAAGCTCCGCAAGGGGGACAAGGGCACAGCGGTCACCTCGCTGCAGAAGAAGCTCGCCGCGCTGAAGTACTGGTGCGGCACGCCCGACGGCAGCTTCGGGCACCTGACCGAGCAGGCCGTGTTCGCCCTCCAGAAGGCCGCCGGCCTGGGCACGGACGGCGTGGTGGGCCCCGCCACCTATGGGGCGCTCGACACGGGCACCCAGCCCTCGCGGAAGATCACCAGCGGTGTCGGCTTCGAGGTCAGCCTCGGCACGCAGCTGATGATCCTGACCAACAACGGCAAGCTCGCGCACATCCTGAACACCTCGACCGGCAGCGGGGAGCGCTACTACTCGGACGGCCGCTGGAAGACGGCGACCACACCCAAGGGCGACTTCTCGATGTACAGCCTCTACTCCGGCGGCTGGCAGAGCGGACCGCTGGGCGACCTGTACCGCCCCGGCTACTACGACCGCGGCTGGGCCATCCACGGATCCAACTCGATCCCGACCTACCCCGCCTCGCACGGCTGCTGCCGGATCTCCGTCGGCGCCGCCGACGCGCTGTGGGCGGGCAAGGGCTGGTTCACCAAGGGCCGCCGGGTGCTCATCTACTGAGCCCCGGCCGGGGGAACGGCGATCGCAGGGGCCGCCCCGCTCCGTCGGACTGTCGCGTGGGGGCGCGGCAGCACGCACTTCCCGGGTGGGGCGCGCCCGCGATCGCCGAACGGCGGCGGGTCCACGGACCCGCCGCCGTCGCGCTCTTCACGACCCCTGCACGAATCTCTCGCCGCCTCCCCGCCCGGCTGACCCGGCAAGGACCTGCTCCCGCGATACGATCGGTGGGCGAGCAGCCTCGTGGCACGAGGCCGCTCCCGCACCCGTCAGCCACAGCGAGAGCGAAGGACCATCGTGGGGATCTTGGATCGTATCGAGCGCGGCCTCGATCGCGGCGTGACGAGCGTCTTCTCGCCCGGACGCGGGCAGCTGAAGCCGCTCGACCTCGCCCAGGGGCTCAAGCGCGAGTGCGACGACCAGATCCAGGTGCTCGATCGCACCCGGACCCTGGCTCCGAACGTCTACACGATCTACCTGCACTCGCAGGACCACGACCGCTTCGAATCCTGGCAGGACACCCTGCTCGACGAGCTGCAGCGCGTGCTCATGGAGCACGCCGAGAAGCAGCGGTACATGTACGTCGGCGGGGTCTCCGTCTCCCTCGAGCGCGATGACGAGGTGCGAGCCGGTCGCTTCGAGACCGAGTCCCGCACCGAGCGCGGCAGCGTCGCGCCGGCCACCGGCGCCGCCCAGGCGGAGCCCGGCGGCAGCCCGATCATCGAGATCGACGGCCAGCAGTACCTGCTCACCGGCCCCGTCACCGTGATCGGCCGCGGCGGCGACGCGGACATCATCCTCGAGGACACGGGCGTCTCCCGCCACCACCTCGAGCTGCGCACCGAGACCGACTCCACCCTGGTCGCCACCGATCTCGGCTCCACCAACGGCACCTTCATCGACGGCGAGCGCATCCGCACCCCCGTCGCCCTGCAGGACCGCTCCCTGATCAAGATCGGTCGCACCCGTCTGACCGTGCTGCTTCCGGCCGCCGGCCCGGCGAGCTGGTGAGCGCCCGATGAGCGAACTGACCCTGGTCGCCCTGCGTCTGGGCTTCGTCCTCGCGCTGTGGGTGTTCGTGGTCGTGGTCGTGCTGGTGCTGCGCAACGACCTCTTCGGCACCACGGTGGTCACCCGGTCCAATCGTGATCCGCGCCGTGAGCAGCGGCCCGCCTCGAGCGGCGGCGGCGAGGGCGGGGCCGATCCGGCCGCCCTGCGCACCGATCCCGAGGTCACCCAAGCCGCGATGGTCGTCACCGCGGGTCCGCTGCGCGGGACCTCGCTGACGCTCGGCTCCACCCCGATCCTCATCGGGCGCGCCCCCGAGTGCACCCTCGTGCTCGACGACGACTACGCGTCCAACCGGCACGCCCGGGTGTTCCAGCGCGAGGACGAGTGGATGGTGGAGGACCTGGGCTCCACCAACGGCACCCTCGTCTCGGGCCGACGGATCGAGGGCTCCGTGCCCTTCCGGCCGGGTGCCCAGGTGCGGATCGGCCGCACCGAGATCGAACTGAGACGAGGTCCTCGATGAGCATCGCACTGCGGTACGCCGCCCGCTCCGATGTCGGCCTCGTGCGGTCCAACAACCAGGACTCCGGCTACGCCGGCAGCCACCTGCTGGTCGTGGCCGACGGCATGGGCGGGCACGCGGGAGGCGACGTCGCCTCCTCGGTCGCCATCGGCCGCCTGGCCCAGCTCGACTCCGAGACGCCCGCCTCCGACATCGTCGCCACCCTCGAGGAGTCGGTGCTCGAGGCGAACCAGGAGATCCTGCGCCGCGCCCGGGACGAACCGCAGCTGCGGGGCCTCGGCACCACCATCACCGCCCTGCTGCGCGCCGAGGGCAAGTTCGCCCTCGCCCACATCGGCGACTCCCGCGCCTACCTGCTGCGCGAGGACGAGACCACCCAGGTCACCAAGGACCACACCTTCGTGCAGCGCCTGCTCGACGAGGGCCGGCTCACCGAGGAGGAGGCCGAGCGCCACCCCCAGCGCTCGGTGCTGATGCGTGTGCTGGGCGACGTCGACGCCGATCCCGAGCTGGACCTCTCGCTGCGCCCCGCCCATCCCGGCGATCGCTGGATGCTCTGCTCCGACGGGCTGTCCGGCCTGGTCTCGCTCGACACCATCGATGCGACCCTGAAGGAGATCGAGGACCCGGGCGCCTGCGCCGAGGCGCTCATCCAGCTCGCCCTCAAGGGCGGCGGTCCCGACAACATCACCTGCATCATCGCCGACGTCGTCGATCTCGACGAGCTCACCCGCGGCGAGGAGGCCCCCTCCACCGCCCCGCAGATCGTGGGCTCGGCGGCCCGCAACCGGCATGCGCCGACCGCCGCCTCCGGCCCCGCCGCGAAGGCCGCGGCCCTCACCCGCGAGGAGCCCGACGTCCCCTACGAGGACGAGGACTTCTCCGAGGACGAGCCGCCGCGCCGCAGCCCCTGGCCGGCGCTGGTCGCGCTGATGCTGCTGATCGCGGTGCTGGGCGGAGTGCTGTGGGGCGGCTACGCGTGGTCCCAGCGCCAGTACTACGTCGGCTCCGACGGCACCAACGTGGTCCTCTACCAGGGCCTGTCCCAGGACCTCGGACCGATCTCCATGTCCGAGCCCGTCGAGGTCACCGACATCGCGCTCGAGGACCTGCCCGAGGTGACGAGACAGCAGGTCGAGAGCACCATCTCCGCCTCGGACCGCGCCTCCGCCGAGCAGATCATCGCGCGGCTGGAGCAGGTCGCGCTCTCGACCCAGGACCCGCCGGCCCTCACGCCCGCGCCCTCCGACGCCGGGGGTGCCTCCGACGCCGGCGGTGCGTCGGACGACGGTGGGGCCTCGGATGCCGGGGGCGCCGGCGACGCGGACGACGCGGACGACGCCGGGGACGATCCCGCCCAGGGCGCGGATCCGGTGCCCTCGCGCACCGACCGCACGATCCCGCCGCCCGACGAGGGCGAGGAGACGTAGTGGCCACGATCGTCTCCTACACCGCCCGGCCGCGGCGCCTGACCCAGGTGCTGCTGCTGGTCTTCGCGGTGATCATCGGCGTGGGCGCCTATGCGCTCGTGGAGCTCGGCCGGTACGACGAGCTGCCCGAGAACCTGCTGCAGTACGGGGTGGGCGCCGCGGTGCTCGTCCTCGTCCTGCAGATCGCGGTGATGTGGCGCGCCCCGTATGCGGACCCCGTGATCCTGCCGCTCGTGGTGCTGCTGAACCTGCTGGGCATCGCGATGATCGAGAGCGTCCACGCGGCCAACGCGATCTACGGGATCCGCAGCTCGGCGAGCGCGGACCGGCAGATGCTGTGGGCGATCCTGGGCGTCGGCCTGTGCGTGGCGCTGATCGTGCTGCTGCGCGACCATCGCCGCCTGCGCCGCTACACCTGGATCAGCGCGGTCGTCGGCGCGGTGCTGCTGCTGCTCCCGCTGGCGCCCGTGATCGGCTCGGCCCGCAACGGCTCGAAGATCTGGATCACCATCGCCGGATTCAGCTTCCAGCCCGCGGAGCTGGCCAAGATCGCCTTCGCGATCTTCTTCGCCGGCTACCTCGTCTCCCGCCGCGACACGCTCGCCCTCGCGGGCCCGAAGGTGCTCGGCATCCACCTGCCCCGCTGGTCCGACTTCGGACCGATCCTGGTGGCCTGGGGCTTCGCCATGGCGGTGCTCGTGTTCCAGACGGACCTGGGCACCTCGCTGATGTTCTTCGGCCTGTTCGTGGTCATGCTCTACGTCGCCACCGACCGGCTGAGCTGGCTGGTGATCGGGGCGGTGATGTTCCTGCCGCCGGCCGTGTTCGCCGCCACCCAGATGGGGCACGTGCGCACGCGCATCACCTGCTGGCTGGATCCGCTCTCGAGCGCCAACTACGGCAGCTGCGAGCAGATCAGCCAGGGCCTGTTCGGCCTCGCCAACGGCGGCATCACCGGCGCCGGACTCGGCGAGGGCCGCCCGGACGTGGTCCCGCACGCGGAGTCCGACTTCATCTTCGCCTCCTTCGCGGAGGAGCTCGGCATGGTCGGCGCCTTCGCCCTGCTGCTGCTCTACCTGCTGCTGGTGCAGCGGGCGATCCGCGCCGCCGTCGGGATCTCCGACGGCTTCGGCACCCTGCTGGCCGGCGGGCTCGGCTTCGTCATGGCGCTGCAGGTGTTCGTCGTCGTCGGCGGCGTCACCCGCGTGATCCCGCTGACGGGACTGACCCTCCCCTTCCTCGCCGCCGGCGGCAGCTCCCTGGTGTGCAACTGGATCATCGCCGGGGTCCTGGTGCGGCTGTCCGACGCCGCCCGTCGGCCCGCCGCCCGCCAGGTCGCGGGCATGGGCGGACCCACCGCGCCGCGTCCCGCCCAGGAGGTGACGGCATGAACAAGCCCCTGCGCCACGTCTGGCTCGTGATCGGCGTGCTCTTCGTGCTGCTGTTCACCTCGACCACCTACTTCCAGGTGATCGCCCAGGGACAGCTGAACGCCCACGGGCAGAACGACCGCACCCTCTACAACGCGTACGGGCGCCACCGCGGACCGATCGTGGTGGACGGCCACCCGATCGCCTCCTCGCAGACCTCCGGCGACACCTACGGCTACCTGCGCAGCTACGACCCCGGCGCGATGTACGCCCCGGTGACCGGCTACTACTCGGTGGTGTACGGCTTCACCGGCATCGAGCGCTCGCTGAACGACACGCTCTCCGGCGAGGCGGACGCGCTGTTCTACCACCGGATCTCGGACATCCTCTCGGGCCGTCAGGGCCAGGGCGCCACGGTCGAGCTGACCCTCGACTCCGCCGCCCAGGAGGCCGCGTGGGACGCGCTGGACGGCCGCCGCGGTTCCGTCGTGGCGCTGGACCCGGACACCGGCGCCGTGCTCGCGATGGTCTCCGCCCCCAGCTACGACCCCGACCAGCTGGCCTCCCACGACACCTCCGCGGTGAGCTCGGCCTGGTCCGCGCTGAACGAGGACCCCGAGCGGCCGCTGACCAACCGGGCGATCGGCGGGGACCTGTACCCGCCCGGATCGGTGTTCAAGCTGGTGGTCGCCTCCGCGGCCCTCGAGTCCGGGCAGTACACCGCGGACTCGGAGATCCCCGGGCCGGGCTCCTGGCAGCTGCCGCACTCCTCGGCGGTCATGAACAACCACGCCGGCGGCGGCACGGAGCCGTGCGGCCCCGAGGACGTCTCCACCCTCGCCGAGGCGCTGCGGCAGTCCTGCAACACCTCCTTCGCGCAGCTCGGGGTGGGGCTCGGCGAGGACGCCCTGCGGGAGACCGCGGAGGACTTCGGCTTCGGGCAGCGCCTGGAGATCCCGCTGTCGGTGACGCCCTCGCGCATCGGCGAGGACCTCGAGGACTCCCAGCTCGCGACCACCTCGATCGGGCAGTACGAGACCCGCGTGACGCCCCTGCAGATGGCGATGGTCGCCGGCGCCTTCGCGAACGACGGCGTGGTCATGGAGCCGCAGCTGGTCCAGGCGGTGCGCACGAACGACCTCTCCACCGTCTCCGAGCTCTCCCCGAAGGAGCTCGGTCAGCCGCTCAGCGCGGCGAACGCCGCCCAGATGCGCCAGATGATGGTGGGCGTGGTCGATGACGGCACCGGCACCGCCGCCGCCATCGACGGCGTCGAGGTGGGCGGCAAGACGGGCACCGCGGAGTGGGGCTCGGACCGGGCGGCCCACTCCTGGTACGTGGGCTACGCCCAGCAGGACGACCGGAGGATCGCGCTCGCGGTCGTGGTCGAGGAGGGCGGATACGGCTCGCAGACCGCGGCGCCGATCGCCAAGGACGTGATGGAGGCGGTGATCCAGGGATGAGGACCCAGCCGGGACTCGTGCTCGAAGGACGCTACGAGCTGACGTCCCTGATCGCCACCGGCGGCATGGGACAGGTCTGGAAGGGGCGGGACCAGGAGCTCGACCGCGAGGTCGCGATCAAGGTGCTGCGCGAGGAGTACGCCGGGGACGAGGGCTTCCTCAAGCGCTTCCGCGCGGAGGCCCGCCACACCGCCGCGCTCTCGCACGACGGCATCGCCGCCCTGTACGACTACGGCGAGCTCGACGGCCGCGCCTACATCGTGATGGAGCTGTGCCCGGGCCGCCCGCTCTCGGACATCATCGAGGAGAACCCTGGCGGGCTGCCGGAGAAGCGGGTGGTCTCCCTGCTGATCGAGCTCGCCCGCGCCCTGGACGCCGCCCACTCCAAGGGCGTGGTCCACCGGGACGTGAAGCCCGAGAACGTGCTGGTCGACGAGAAGAACGACTGGTCCATGAAGATCACCGACTTCGGGATCGCGCGCAGCAAGGACCAGGCGCGGCTGACCAAGACGGGGCTCGTGATGGGCACCGCCCAGTACCTCTCCCCCGAGCAGGCGATGGGCAAGCAGGCCACCTCCCTCTCGGACATCTACGCGCTGGGGATCGTGGGCTACGAGATGCTCGTGGGCAAGCGCCCCTTCACCGGCTCCAGCCAGGTCGAGATCGCGATGGCGCAGGTCAAGCAGCAGCCGCCGGAGCTGCCCGAGATGCTCACCGCGGATCTGCGGCGCCTGGTCGCGATGATGCTCGCGAAGGCCCCGGCGAACCGACCCCGCTCGGCGGCGGCGGTCTCACGGATCCTCGAGGCGATCCAGCGCGGCGTCGAGCCGCGCTTCACCACCGGCGCGATCCCTGTGACGAAGGTCGAGGACCACGACTGGACCGGGGAGAACAGGGTGCAGGGTCGCCGGGGCGCCGACAGCGCGAGCTCCGCCCCGGGGCAGGACTCCGCCTCGGGCAAGGGCTCGGGCAGGGGGTCGGGCAGGGGCTCGGGCCGACGCAACAGCGCCTCCCCGACGGGGACCCGCACCGCCGCGATGCCGCTGCCGCTGTCCGGTCGCGGGCGGGGGATCCGTCACCGCTCGGGCGCCTCGGGCCCGTCGGCCCTCTCGGCGGCCTCCGCCGGCTCCGCTCCCCGGCGCTCGCGGGGTCCGTCGTCGGCCGCGCGTCCCACGGGGTCGGCCCGTCCGGCGGGCTCCGCCGCGTCGGCGGGCTCGGCAGCTTCGGCGAGCTCGGCTGCTTCGGCGAGCTCTGCGCCCTCCGCGCAGTCGGCGGCCTCGCCGACCTCGCCCCCGCGTCCCGCGGACCCGGTCGAGGGCGAGAGCCGGCCCGCGTCGCAGTTCCCGCTCGCGACCGGTGAGGCGCCCGCGCACGGCGCGGGACGGTTCGCCGACGTGGACACCGCCACCTCCTCCCGCACCGTGCGCGGCACCTCGACCACCGGCCGCAAGGTCGGCGGGATGTCCCTGCCCGGGCTGGTGCTGCTGCTCCTCCTGGTCGTGGTGATCGCCGCCGCGGTGGCCGGCGGGATGGGGCTGCTGCCGATCGGTGCCGCGGGACCGCTCGGCGGACCGGAGATCGCTCACCTCCCGGCGGGCGACGGGCTCTCAGCACTTACGATGGACGAATCGGTCGCGGTCGGCCATGGCACGAGGACGGGTGTGGAGTGAGCGAAGTGAACGTGATGCTCGGCGGGCGGTACCGCCTGGGCGACGTCCTCGGCACCGGAGGCATGGCGGAGGTGTTCCTCGCGGAGGACACCCGCCTGCACCGCACGGTCGCCGTCAAGGTGCTGCGCTCCGACCTGGCCCGTGACGCGAACTTCCAGGAGCGGTTCCGGCGCGAGGCGCACAGCGCGGCGTCGCTGAACCATCCCTCGATCGTCGCCGTCTACGACACCGGCGAGGAGCAGCAGACCACCATCACCGGGGCCGAGGTCACGATCCCGTACATCGTGATGGAGTACGTCCAGGGCAAGACCCTGCGCGAGTACGTGGTCCCCGAGAACCCGATGGACGCCCAGCAGGCCGGCGAGATCATGGCGGCTCTGCTGAGCGCGCTGGAGTACTCGCACCGCGCGGGGATCGTCCACCGCGACATCAAGCCCGGCAACATCATGATCAACGAGGCCGGCGCGGTGAAGGTGATGGACTTCGGCATCGCGCGCGCGATCGCGGACGCCACCAGCGCCATGACCGCGACCCAGGCCGTGATGGGCACCGCGCAGTACCTCTCCCCCGAGCAGGCGCGCGGCCAGCTGGTCGATGCCCGCTCGGACATCTACTCCGCGGCCTGCGTCATGTACGAGATGCTCACCGGGCGGCCGCCGTTCACCGGCGACACCCCGGTCTCGATCGCGTACCAGCACGTGCGCGAGGAGCCGCAGCCCCCGTCGGCCTACAACCCGGCGATCACCCCCGCGCTGGACGCGGTGATCCTCACCGGACTGACCAAGGACCGCGAGCAGCGCTACCCGAGCGCGGTCGCCTTCTCCCGCGACATCGCCGCCGTGGTGGCAGGTCGCGCCCCGTCGCTGGTCGGCGGCGCCGTGCCCGCAGGGGATGATCCCGAGGCCACGACGGTGCTGAGCCCCGTCGACGACGCCACCGAGGCGCTGCCCGCCCTCGGCGCCGCGGGCGCGGGAGCCGGTGCCGCCGGTGCCGGGCTCGCCGCCCAGAACTGGAGCGCGGGCTCCGCCCCGAGCCCCGCCACCGGGCCGCTCGCCCTGCGCTCGGCCGACGAGGTCGAGGAGGAGGAGCGGCGCAAGCGGCCCTGGTGGCTGATCATCCTGGTGATCCTCGCGGTGCTCGCCCTGCTCGGCGCCGCCTTCGCGTTCCTCCGGCCCGGCGCCGGGGAGCCGGACACGGTGCCGGTCCCGGCGGTCGCCGGAGAGACCGAGGAGGACGCGGGCACGATCCTGCGCGACGTCGGCCTGGAGCCCGAGTTCACGCAGGTCGAGAACGAGGACGTCGACGCCGGGACCGTCATCGGGACCGAGCCCGGCGAGGGCGAGGAGGTGCCGGTGAGCTCGACCGTCGCCGTCAGCGTCTCCACGGGCCCCGGCGCGGTGGAGGTCCCCGACGTCACGGGCGAGACCCGCGAGGACGCCGAGCAGATCCTCGAGGACGCGGGCCTGGCCCCCACCTACGTCGACAGCGAGGACCAGAAGCAGACCGAGCAGGGCATCGTCACCCGGTCCACCCCCTCCGCGGGGACCTCGGCGACCAAGGGCACCGAGGTCGAGATCTGGGACGCGACCGGCAACTACCCGGTCCCCGACGTCACCGGGACGGACCTCGACGAGGCCACGAAGATCCTCGAGGACATCGGCTTCGAGGTCGACAGCACCACCCGCCAGGACGCCGACGAGGCCCCCGAGACGGTGCTCGAGCAGACCCCGCCGAAGGACCGCTCCGCCGCGATCGGCTCGACGATCAACCTCATCGTGGCCGCACCCCCGGGCCCGGTCGCGGTCCCGAACGTCACCGGGCAGCCGCTCGCCGACGCCCAGGAGACCCTCGCCGCCGCCGGCTTCGGCCACACCACGACGGAGGAGTTCTCCGACTCCGTCGAGGAGGGGCGCGTGATCCGCACCGAGCCCGCCGCGAACGAGGAGGTCCCGCGCGGATCGGACATCCTCATCGTGGTCTCGAAGGGCCCGGAGGAGGAGCCGACCCCGACGCCCACCGAGACGCCGACCGAGACCCCGACGGAGACCCCCACCGAGGACCCGACGGACGATCCCAGCGAGACGCCGACCGACGAGCCGACGGACGATCCCAGCGACGACCCCGACGACGAGGACGAGGACGCCCAGGGCGGCAGCGCGAGCGGTCGTGGCGGGATCGGCGGCGGACAGGGGAACGGCAATGGTTGAGCGGACGGCGATGGCTGAGCGGACGGCGACCGACGGAGCGCGGATCCTGGTCGTGGACAACTACGACAGCTTCGTCTACACGATCGTGGGCTACCTGCAGCAGATGGGCGCCGAGACGACCGTGGTGCGCAACGACGAGGTGCCCCAGGACGGCGACGGCGCGGTGGACCTCGCCGGCATCGACGGCGTGCTCGTCTCCCCCGGCCCCGGCAACCCCACCACCGCCGGGCGCTCGCTCGAGGTGATCGGCGCCTGCGCCGAGCAGCGCGTGCCGATGCTCGGGGTGTGCCTCGGCCATCAGGCGCTCGGCCAGCACTTCGGCGCCACCGTGGACCACGCCCCGCAGCTCATGCACGGGCGCACCAGCGAGCTCACCCACGAGGGCGCGAGCGTCTTCGCCGGAGCGCCCTCGCCGATGACCGCGACCCGCTACCACTCGCTCACCGTGGTGCCGGAGACGATCCCGGCGGAGCTCGAGGTCACCGCCCGCACCGCCGACGGCATGGTGATGGGGCTGGCCCATCGCGAGCTGCCCCTGCACGGGGTCCAGTTCCATCCCGAGTCGGTGCTCACCGAGAACGGGCACCTGATGCTGGCGAGCTTCCTCGAGCTGTGCGACGGGCGCGATGCCGCGGAGCGCTCCGCGGGGCTGAAGCCCCTCATGACCGCCGGCTGAGGCGACTCCACGCCCCCGGGCCGATCCGCTCCAGGGCCTCCCGGGCACCGGGACGGAGGCAGGGGCGCGCGACGGCGCCGGGGCTCAGGTCGTGCTCGCGGCGCCGCCGTGCGGAAGGGCGCCCTCCGGCGACGGCGCGCCGACCAGTCCGTCGTTGAAGGGCATGAAGGGTGCGATCGCGGGGAACACCCAGGTGAACAGCACCGCGATCACCGCACCGAGCAGCACCAGCGCGATCAGGATCCGCGCCCACAGGGGCCCGGGCAGGTGGCGGAACATCCAGCCGTACATCAGCGCTCCTCCCCCTCGCGCGAGGCGTCGCTGTCCGAGGGGCCCGCTCCGGTGGCGAGGGCCTCGGGGATCCCGTCGTCGCGGTCGGTCCAGTACGCGAACTCGGCATGGACGATGTACCGCTCGCGCGCGGAGTACATCGGATGGCAGGCGGTCAACGTCATCATCTGCTCCGTCGGCTCCACTCCCGGCTGCCCGGGCGTCGGGGCGATCACCTCGACGTCCTGCGGCTGCACGATGAGCGACTCGGTCACCTCGTACACGTAGAAGGCATCGGCCGTCTCCACCACGACGGGGTCGCCGGGCTCCAGCCGCGCGATGTCCTCGAAGACGCGGCCGTAGGTGTTGCGGTGGCCGGCCACCGAGAAGTTCCCGACCTGTCCGGGCAGCGCCGTCTCCGGGTAGTGCCCCGCGCCCTTGACGTTGAGCACCTCCTCGAGGCTCACTCCCTCGGCCAGCGGGAACGTGGGGCGGTCGAAGTCGGGCACGTGCATCTTCCCCCAGACCATGTTCTCGCCCGGGATCTCGGGGACCGGCGGCGGCCCGTCCTGGCGCGGCGCGATGCGCTCGTCGACCTCGCCCCATTCCTGCTCGAGGCCGTCGATGATCCCGGCCTGCTCGCGGTCCGCCATCACGTCGGTCCACCACAGCTGCCAGACGAGGAACAGCGCCAGCAGCGCGCCGAGGGTGAGCAGCAGCTCGCCGAGCACGCCGACCAGGGCGGCGCCGCGCCGACGGCGGTGGGTGGGGCTCATCGCGTCACCGCCGCGTCGACCGTCAGGACGCCGACGAAGCCGGGCAGCGTGGTCTCCTCCAGGTCCTCCACCTTCTCCCCCAGTCCCACGTGGTCCACCCATTCCCGGTACACCGCGACCCCCGGCGCGTCGTCGAGGGCGGCGGCCATCTCCTCGACGGGACCGATCACGGTGATCACGAACGGTGGGGAGTAGACGCGCCCCTCGAGCAGCAGGGTGTTGCCGGCGCAGCGGAAGGCGCTGCCGTTGATGACCCTCTGGTCCTGCAGCATCATGGCCTCCGCTCCGCCTGCCCAGAGGGCGTTGATGTACGACTCGAGATCCTGCTGGTGGACCACGAGGTCGTTGGGCTCGGCCCCGGGCACCGCGCCGAGGGCGCTGCCGGGGGCGTCGGTGAGGGTGATCCGCAGCGCCGGTCCGCTCACCTCGCTGAGGCCGACGGCGTCGGCCAGCTGCTCGGTGCGCTCGGCCGTCCGGGCGCCGGCGCCCTGCCCGCGCAGTGCATCGACCTCGGCGCGCTTGTCGGCGCTGTCCTGCGTGAGGCTCTCGATCTGGCGCCCGCGCTCCTCGAGCACGCCGACGACGTCGCTGCTCTCGTCCCGGATCGAGCCTCCGCCGGAGAGGCGGGCGGTGGTCGCGAACAGCAGGCCGCACAGCACCATCACCAGGGCCACCCCGATGCGCCCCCGTCGCCGCGGAGTGCCGTCGGCGCGGCGGTCGACGCTGCGGTCGACGCTGTGGTCGACGCTGTGGTCGATGCCATTCGCGTCCATGACCGCTCCTCACTTCGCACCCTCGGTCGACGACCATTACCCTAGGCCAAGGCTCGCACCCGCGGGCCCGCGCGCCACGCCCGCGCGAGTCGCCGCTTCGAGGGAGCACCACTTCATGGCCAGGAGCAGGAAGAAGTCGTCCGCGCGGGCGGCGTCGAACGCGAAGGCCGAGGCCGCGACGGACGCCGCGGAGGGGACCGCGCCCGGCTCAACCGACGGCGCCGACGGCGCGGAGACCTCGGGGACGGCAGAGAAGACAGTGAAGACGGAGAAGACGGAGTCCGCGAAGGACGGCCCCGCGAAGAAGGCCGGGGCGAAGAAGGCCGGCGGGAAGCGCGCCGCGGGCACGGACCCCGTGAAGCCCCAGGGCGGCGAGGTCACCGAGAAGGCGAAGGACTCCACACGGTCCACCTCGGTGAAGAGGGCCGCCGCTGCGGAGAGCTCCCGCACCACCGGCCGCCGCGTCGCCGCGTCCACGCAGAACCCGAGCTGGCTGGCCCCCACGGCGGTCGTCTTCCTGGTCCTGGGCCTGGCGTACCTGGTCACGTACTACATCTCCGCGGGGCAGCTGCCCCTGCCGATCGGCGACTGGAACCTCGCCGCCGGGTTCGGCGTGCTGATGGTCGGCGGCGGCATGCTGATGTTCTGGAAGTAGTCCGCCGCTGCGGACGCAGTCCGTCGAGGGCTGCCGCGATGGGGACTTCTCCCCACCGCGCCGTCCTCCCTGCCCGGGTAGTCTGACTCCGACGTGCGCTGCTGACGGCGACGTCCTCCGATCCAGCGAACCACCCGACGGGGGTCCCATGACCAGCATCTCGACACGGCGCCGACTCGTCGCCGCCCTCCTCCTCCCCTTCCTGATGGTGCTCGCCGGATGCGGGAAGTTCCACGCGGACCTCGAGATCAAGGATGCCGAGACCATCGAGGTGGCCTACGATCTCGCGATCGACGAAACGCTGCTCGAGGGCTTGTACAGCACAGCGGACGAGATGTGCGCCCAGATGCAGGACTCGGGGAACCTGGCCGGAGAGATGGCACCGGAGGTCGAGCCCTACGAGGCCGACGGCCGGTTCGGCTGCAAGGTCACGGGCGTGCTGGCGAAGGAGAACTTCGGAACGGGCTTGGACCTCACCGAGGGCGACGGCGAGTACCACCTGGTCATGACCGGGGACGAGGCCGCGGCCGATGGCCTCGACCCCGCGAACATGTCGATGCTCGAGGTCGACTTCCGGATGACCTTCACCTTCCCCGGCAGGGTCATCGAGGCCTCCGGCGGCCGGATCGACGGCAACTCGGTCACCTTCTCGGAGTTCGAGGACCTCAGGGCGGGCATCGACATCCGTGCCGAGGCCGGAGGCTTCCCCTGGGTCATCGTCCTCGTGGTCGTGCTCGTGCTCGGGTTCTTCTTCCTGCTGCTCCTCGCCGCGATCGCGTTCTTCGTGATCCGTGCGCGCCGGAACAAGGGCGGCGGCGCCGGGCCCGGGGGCGTTCCCGGCGGCTACGGCGCGGCGAGCGGTGCGGCGGCGGGCAGCGTCCCCCCGGCGGCTCCGCAGGGCCAGCAGTGGGGCCAGACCTCGCCGCCGCCCGCTCCGCAGCAGGGCGGCCAGCCGTGGGACCAGCCCCAGGGCGGCCAGCAGGGCGAGCAGCAGTGGGGGCAGCAGTGGGGGCAGGCGCCCCAGGGCGAGCAGCCGTGGTCCCGGCCGCCGGCCCCGCAGGACGGGGGCGATCCGCAGTGGGGCCAGGGCGGCCAGGGGCAGCAGCCTCCCCAGAACCCGGGCTGGTGAGAATCGGTCGATGACCTGTCCGGGAGCCGTGTGAGCAGGGTCATGGCTCCCGGATTGGCGCCGATCGGACCGGCCCGCTAGAGTTGTTCAGGTCGGTTCAGCCGGCAGGCGCCCGTAGCTTAACGGATAGAGCATCTGACTACGGATCAGAAGGTTGGGGGTTCGAATCCCTCCGGGCGCACCCGAGAAGAAGGCCCTCACCAGCGGAGACATCCGCGGTGGGGGCCTTCTCGCACGCCCGGTCGGCGCCGGACGGGCAGGGGCGCGCACCACCCGGTGCGCGCCCCCGTTCTCAGCGACCGGCGGCGAGGGCCTCCCGGACCGAGGTCCAGGACTGCATGAGCTCGCGCGCCGCGGGATCCGCCTCGGCGGCGATGGCCTCGAGTCGGGCCTGCTCGAGCAGCTCGTCGATCTCGACCCGCTCCCCGCGGTCCACCGAGGCGACGGCCGCCTCGACCATCGCGAAGCTGAGCAGGTTCTCGTGCACCTCGCACATCGGGGTGCGGCCCTCGCGCAGGGCGCCGACGAACTCGACGAGGGACGCGGCGATCTGGTCCGGCTCGGGAGCGTCCTCGGCGGCGACCTCCTCCTGCAGTCGGGCGGTGGCCTCCTCGTCCTCGGTGCCGAGCACCGGGGCGCCGGTGCCGTCCCAGGTGGCCGAGCCGTGCTGGGCGGCGATCCGCCACTCGCCGTTCCACCAGGTGGGCAGGCCGCGGGCGTTCCACGTGCCGTGATAGGCGAACAGGGAGTCGTCGGACATCTCGAAGGTCGCGCTCACGCTCGCGTCGTGCGAGTAGACGCTCCAGTCGGGACGGGCGCCGCGCGCGGTGACCGCCACCGGATCGGCGCCGGTGATGTACCGGGCGGCGTCGAAGGCGTGGATGCCCATGTCCCGCAGCAGCGGGTGCAGCTGCGTGCGGCGGTACCCGTCGTGCTCCACGAACAGCGAGAAGAACGCGCTGGTCATCACCGTCGGCCCGTGGGCGGCGACGAAGCTGCGCAGCTGGCGCACCTGGCGGAAGAACCGCCGCGACTGGGACACCATGAACGGCACCCCGGTCAGCTCCGTGTGCGCCACCAGGCTCAGCGCCTCGGGGAGGGTCTCGGTGACCGGCTTCTCGCCGAGCACCGGGATCCCCGCGTGCAGCGCCTTCACGGTCACCGGGTGGTGGGCGACGGGGACCGTGGGATTCACGATCAGGTCCGCGCCGACCTCGAGGGCGAGGTCGACGCCGTCGGTGCCGACGCCGACGGCCGACGGGTCCGGCGCGCCGGACCGCTCGATGACGCGCTGCGGGGCGCCCTCGACGAGGTCGGCGACTCCCGCCAGCTCGGCGACGGAGCTCTCGGCGATCTCGCGCGCCCACCACGAACCCATCCCGCCGGCGCCGACGACGACCACCCGGGCGGGACGGTCCGCGGGCAGTGCGGGGAAGCTCGTCCGGCCCGGCGCCGGAGTGGGCGCGGCCGAGGTGTCGGTGAGGGTGTCCGTGGCGTGGAAGGTGCTGGTGTCGTGGAGGGCGCCGGCAGCGCTGCGGGGATCAGATGACACGGGTGACCTCGTCTCCACGGAACCAGTCGCGCGGGGCGTTGGCGATCTTCACCGGGGCGGCCTCGCGCTCCTCGGGCCGGGCCCAGACCACGGCGTTGGCCAGCACGCGCTGGATCTCGCTCTGGCGGTAGACCGGGTACTCCTGGTCGCCGGGGCTGAAGTAGAAGACCTTGCCCTTGCCGCGCCGGAAGGCGGCCCCGGAGCGGAACACCTCTCCCCCGGCGAAGGAGGAGACGAACACCAGCTCGTCCGGAGCGGGGATGTCGAACATCTCGCCGTACATCTCCTGGGCGGGGATGACGATCGGGTGGGGAACGCCGCGGGCGATCGGGTGGGAGCCGTTGACGGTCCACACCCGCTCCTCCTCGCCCTCGTTGCGCCACAGCAGCGAGCAGGTGGTGCCCATGAGGGCCTTGAACGGCTTGGAGTAGTGCGCGGAGTGCAGCGGGATCAGGCCCATGCCCTCGTGGACGCGGCGCACCACCCGGGCGACGACCTCGTCGGGGACGTCCTCGTGGGCCATGTGGCCCCACCAGGTGAGCACGTCGGTCTCGGCGAGGGCCTCCTCGGAGAGGGACTCCTCGATGTCGTCGAGCAGGGCGATGCGCACCTCTGCCTCGACCCCGTCGGCCGCGAGCGTCTCGCGCAGTCCATCGGCGATGACGGTGTGCATCCCCTCCGGATAGATCTCCTGGACCTTCGGGTCGACCTTCTCGTGCCGGTTCTCGCCGAAGACGGCGATGCGCAGTGCCATGGTGCTCCTTCGAAGCGGTCTCTGGGCTGCGGGGCGGCCCCGTCAGCGCGTCGGTCCATCGTAGGGGCGCGAGGGCCTCGCGCCGATGCCCATTTCGCGGCGCGAACCGTGACCGGGATGTGACCCAGTTCTCACGGGGAGGCGTTATGGTCGTTGCCAGGCTCCTTCAACGGCGAGGGAGCCTGTCCTCCCTGCCTGTCCTCTGCGGGGCCGTGGTGCTCCCGGGCCGGAGGCCCCGCGCAGAGGCTCTCCGGTGGTCCTTCCGTACCAGGCCTCGACGAAGGTCCTGCTCCCGGCGCCGCACCGACACTCCGCGACGAACTGGAAATATTGCAGGTGTCTCATATCTTCTGCAGGGTAGTGAACGGCATCTCACCCGTCTCGTCCCGTGGAGGATCCATGTCGTCTCGTCCCTCGCTCTCCCCGTCCCGCCGCTCCCTGCTCCTCGGTGCCGTCGCCGTCGCCCCGCTGGTCGCGGTCGGCGCGGGCACCGCGAATGCGCAGGACGGCTACCGCGACGCCGGCGGGCTGCGCATCACCCACCACTGGGACCGCCCCGACATCCGCTCGGTCGACTTCCGGGTCGACACCGGCGGAATGGTGCGCACCTTCGATCCGTCCGTGCGCGTCACGCTGCCGGAGAGCTACGAGGCCGACCCGGGCCGGCACTACCCGGTGCTGCTGATGCTGCACGGCCGCAGCGGCTTCTACCAGGACTGGACCGAGCAGGGCGCCGTGCTCGAGCAGACCCGCGACAAGGACGTGATCGTGGTGATGCCCGACGGCGGCGCCGGATCCTTCTACTCCAATGCGAACTTCCCCTGGCCGGGCCGCGAGGCCGCCTGGGAGTCGTTCATCATGGACCAGGCGCTGCCGTTCGTGCACGAGAACTTCCGCACGGACCCGGACCGGATGGCCATCGCCGGGCTGTCGATGGGCGGCTGGGGCGCCCTCGCCCTCGGACAGCGCTACTGGGGCCACTTCCGCTCCGTGAGCTCCTACTCCGGTCCGGCGGACTGCAATCCCGCCACGCCGGACGGCGCCCTGGTGGCCGCCGCGATCTGGGCCTGCCCCGGCTTCGACGTCGAGAAGTACTGGGGCACGACCAACCGCCCCGGCGCGACCTGGGGCGACGACCTCTACCCGGAGATCGCCACGGGCTACAGCCCCCTCGACAACATCGACGCCTATCAGGGCAAGCGCGTCTTCCTGCGCACGGGCGACGGCCCGTGGGACGACTTCCTCGTCGGCCTCGAGAACAACCCGGACATCTGGGACCTCCTGGTCTCGAAGTTCGGCGAGGCCTTCGCCGACATCGTCGAGCGGACCGTCCACCCGAACCTCGAGCGCTTCTCCCTCGCCCTCGGCGAGGCCGGGATCGAGAACGACTTCCGCGTGATCCGGGGAGCCACCCACGACTGGGAACTGTGGAACGAGAACTTCGCAGAGGACCTGCCCGGGATCATGGGGGCCCTGAAGGCCTGAGTCCGTGAGAGACCGCCCTGCCGCGCGGCGGGGTCCGGCCCGGGAGGGGCGCGTCAGAGGCGACGGGCTCGCAGCAGGCGGCCGTCGGTCTCGAGCCGCTGCTCGAGGGCGGCGGCGGTCTCCGCATGCACCCGCGCGGCCCGGGAGCGCCCGGCGATCCCGCCCAGGGCGCGCCCGGCGGACTCGCCCCAGCGATAGCGGATCTCGACGACACCGCCGATCTCGCGCAGCTCGATCGGCGCCGTGAGATGGAACCCTCGGCCGGCGAGGCCGCCCAGCAGCACGGTGCGCCGTCGGCTGCCGATCTCGTAGTCCACGCGGTCCGGTCCGTGCACGCGTCCGCGCCAGCCGCGGGCGGCGAAGAACTCCTCGAGCAGGTTCCTGGCGACGGGCAGGTCCCCGCGCATGGTGAGGACCGCCCCGCCGGGGCGGCGCTCCGTCATGTCCCCTGCGCCCCGCGTCCGGCCCCGAGCGGGCGCAGCTCGGCGTTGCCCAGATGGGGCACGTCGCGATGGTCATGGGGGTCGGCCCCCGCGCCGATCGCGAGCGCGATCTGCAGCACGTCCCCGTGCGCGACCAGCACCACCGGTGCCGTGCGGGCGAACTCGTCGGCCTCGCGCAGCACCTCGAGCACCCGGGCGGCGACGTCGACGACCGGCTCGACGCCGCCGGTGAGGGTGCCGCGTCCGCGATCGATCGCCCACACCTGCTCGTAGGCGCTCGCGGGCCCCTCGTCGTGCCGCCCGAAGAAGCGCTCGCGCAGCCGCGGATCCCGGCGCGGGGCGGCGGCGCCGAGCTCGTCGGCGAACTCCTCGGCAGTCTCGAGCGCGCGCGCGAAGTCGCTCGAGATCACGATGCTCCCGGGGCCGAGGCCCTGGGCGACGGCACGGCGCGCGCTCTCGCGGGCCTGCTCCCGGCCGCGCGCGGTGAGCCCCACCTCGGTGAGCGCGCGCGGACCGGGCGCCGAGACGATCAGCCCCTCCACGTTCGCGGTCGACTCTCCGTGGCGGAGCACCCGGACGTCATGCACGAGAGGTCCTCTCAGGGGGTGGTGATCTTGCCCGGGTTGAGGTTGCGGCCCGGGTCGTTGTCCGCCAGCAGGCCGCGGACCATCCGGACGCCGACCTCGCCGATGTCCTCGGTGATCCACGGCTGGTGCTCGGTGCCCACCGCGTGGTGGTGCGAGACGGTCGATCCGAGGTCCACGAAGGTCTGCTGCACCGCGTTCTTCGCGGCGTGGTACTGCTCGAGCGCCTGCTCGTCCGAGGAGTACGGGAAGGCGAAGGTGAAGTAGAGGCAGGCGCCGGCGTGGTAGCTGTGCGACATGTGGCAGAACATGAAGCCGGGCAGGCCCTGCTCCTCCTGGACGGCGTAGAAGGCGTCGTACACCCTCGCGTGGACCTCGTTGATGCTCGACCAGGTCGCCCCGGTGTCGCACACGTCGCCGAAGACCTGGTAGTTCAGCAGGAAGTCGCGCAGGTAGGGGGTGTCGAACTTCTTCTGGTCGTAGATCGCGCCGGGGCCCGCCCCCAGGGTGATGCCCCCGGCGCTCTTCACGAGCTTCTTGACCATCGACTTCTGCTGCTCGACGGACTCCTTCGAGCCCTCGAAGCAGACGTACGAGATCGACATCTCGTTCGTGGTGTCCCAGCCCTTGGAGCGCAGGTAGGCGAAGAGCCCGTCCTGCACCTTCGCGGCCACCCTGCCCTTGGTGGAGCTGGGCTCCTTGACCATGGAGAGGCTGAACTCGGTCTCGGGGCCGTCGGAGAGGCGGGTGAAGGTGGGCGTGACGTCGGTGGAACGGGCGATCGCGTGCATGCCGCGGATGCCGTGCTCCCAGTCCGGGTACATGTACGCGATGACCTGGCGCACCGGGGCGACGCGATGCACCTGCACGGTCACCTCCGTGATCACGCCGAGGCGGCCCTCGCTGCCCAGGATCATCTCGTGCACGCTGGGGCCCGAGTCGCGGCCCGGGATCGGCTTGGTCACCGCGACGCCGTCGGGGTGGACCATGCGCAGACCCCGGACGATGTCCTCGATGTCGCCGTACTTGTCGGACTGCATGCCCGAGGAGCGGGTCGCCGCCCAGCCGCCGACGGTCGAGTAGGTGAAGGAGTCCGGGAAATGGCCGACGGTCCAGCCCAGGGCGTTCAGCTGCTCCTCGAGGTCGGGGCCGTAGGCGCCGGCCTCCACGCGGGCCAGGCCCGCGGTGTCGTCGATCTCGAGGACCTCGCGCATGCGCCCGAGGTTCATGGTGAGGATCGGCCGCTGCTCGTCGACGTCGGGGGTGACGGAGCCGGAGATGCAGGAGCCGCCGCCGTAGGGGATCAGCACCAGGTCCTTCTCCAGCACGATCCGCAGGATCGCGGCGACGTCCTCCTCGGAGTCCGGGTAGACGACCGCGTCGACCAGGCGCTCGAAGCGCCCGTTGCGGACCCGGAACAGGTCCGGCAGGGAGCGGCCGAAGGAGTGCACCACGCGGTACTCGTCGTCCTCGCGCAGGTTCTCCTCGCCGACCACGTCGACCAGCAGCGCGCGCACCTGGGCGGGCAGGCGCCCCGCAGGGACCTCGTGGTCCGACAGCTGCGGCTCGACCGGCTGCTTCGAGTCGAGATCGACGCCCACCTTGTTCCGCGCGAACGGCGCGAAGGCCGGCTTGTTGTCGTAGCGGAAGGTGACGTCGTCCAGGCCCCATCCCCACCACTTGTGGCGCTTGACCTCGGACGCGCTCAGCCGATCGCTCATGCGGACTCCTCCTCGCCCGGGGCGGCGCCGCCCAGGACCTCGTCGTGATGCTCGTCGTACAGGTTCTTCACCGCGGCACGGATCCGTGCCGAGAAGTCGACCGCGGACTCGCCCTCGAGGGAGATCATCGGCTCGCCGAAGACGACGCGGACCGGCGGACGGCCGGGCACGGGCCAGCTGCGACCCTTCGGCATCGCCTCGTGCGCGCCGACGATCGCGGCCGGGACCACGGGCACGCCGACGCCGATCGCGAGCGCCGCGGCACCGGGCTTGAAATCGGCGAGCTCCCCGGTCTTCTGCCGACCGCCCTCGGGGAACACCAGGATCGGCACCCCGGCGCGCAGCAGCTTGCGGGAGGTGCCCGAATGCTTGCGGGAGCCGCCGCGGTCGATCGGGAAAGCGTTGAAGATCAGCCGCACGAACAGCCGCTTGTACCAGACGTTGAAGAAGTAGTCCACGGCGACGCCGGTGGAAAGGAACCGGGCCTGTGCCCAGGGCAGGCCGCGGGCCAGCATGGGGGCGTCGATGTGGCTGGAGTGGTTCGAGACCAGCACGAACGGCCCGCGGATGGTGCGCACCCGGCGATGGACCGCACGGGTGGTGGTGAGGTTGGTGCGCACCACCGCGCCGAAGAATCCGCGCTGCAGCACGTAGCGCAGCGCCGAGCGCCAGCGCGAGCGGTACTTGGCCAGCTCCCCGGTCGGCTTCTCCCAGCCCTCGCCGCGCGAGCGCGCCGACAGCGAGCCCAGCAGCCGCTTCGAGCGGTCGCGGAGGTCGTCGGCCGCGCGAGCGCCCGCATCCTGCATCCGGGTGCCGGCGTCCTGCATCCGCGCACCCGCATCCTGCATCCGCGTGCTCGCCGAGCGCGTCGGCTCCGCGGACGTCGGCTCCGCGGGCGTCGGCTCGGCGTGCGCCGGCTCCCCGTCGGCGGGGGCGGCGTCGGCGCCCTCCGGCTCCTGCGGCGTATCCTGGGTCGTCACCTGATCACTTCTCCCGATTGCGACGATGGCTCAGCAGTGCGCTCAGCCGCGCGACCAGGCCGCGCGGGGTGGCGCGCAGCACGGCCGAGATCAGCCTCCAGCGCGTCGAGGGTATCGACACGGGCTTCCCGCGGGCGACGTCGCGCAGGCAGTCCTCGACCAGGCGGTCGGCCTCGAGCCACAGCACCCCGGGGATCGAGGAGCCCTTGATCCCGGCGCGGGAGTGGAACTCGGTGCGCACCCAGCCCGGCATCAGCGCGGTGACCTGCACGCCGGTGCCCGCAAGCTGGACGCCCAGGGACTCGGAGTAGTTGCCCACCCAGGCCTTGATGGCGGAGTAGTTGTTCTGGGTGACCAGCGCGGAGACGGAGCCGACGTTGATGATCCAGCCCTGCCCGCGCTCGCGCATCGAGCGGCCGGCCGCCCCGCCGAGCTTGAGGACCGCGCGGATCATCACCTCGAAGCCGAGGTCGTGCTGGTCGAGGTCCTCGTCCAGCAGGCTCGCCTTCACGGAGAACCCGGCGTTGTTGACGAGCACGTCCACCGGCGCCGCGGAGGACTCGAGACGGTCGGCGACGCGCTGCTGCGCGGCGCGGTCCGAGAGATCGGCGGCTATCGTCTCGACGTCGACGCCGAACTCGCGGCGGAGCTGCGCGGCGGAGTCCTCGAGGCGATCGGGATCCCGCGCGACCAGCACGAGAGAGGTCCCCCGCCCCGCGAACGCTCTGGCGAAGGCGGCCCCGATGCCTGCGGTGCCGCCGGTGATCAGGGCCCTATGCATGGCGGCTACGATACACTAGCGCCGCCCTGACCAGCGCGGAGAAGCTCCCTGGTGGGAGGCCTGCCAGACGCCTCCGCGCGCGTGTCGCGCGCATCGATCGGGACCCGTTCCCCGCACCCCGCCGTACCCGTCCACAGAGGATCCCATGTCGCACAGCCCCACCCCCGCCGCTCCGCCCACCGCCGGCGGCACGACCGGCGGAGGCCGTCGGATCCTGCTCACCGGCGTGACCGGCTTCCTGGGCCAGGCGGTGCTGCGCTCCCTGCTGGAGACCACCGAGGACGTGCACGTCACCGCCGTGGTGCGCCCCAAGGGCTCGGTGTCCGGTCGCAAGCGGCTCGAGCAGCTGCTGCGCAAGCCCGTGTTCGCCTCCTGGGCCGAGCTGATCGAGAAGGACGAGCAGGGGTCCGACGCCGAGGGCGGGAGCGCCGTCGACGGCAGGGCGCGGCTGAAGGAGATCTTCGATGCGCGCGTCGGCGTGCTCGAGGGTGACCTCACCGACATGCCCGAGATCACCGACCCCGTCGACGTGGTCATCCATTCGGCCTCCTCGGTGTCCTTCGACCCGCCGATCGACGAGGCGTTCCGCACCAACGTCGGCGGCGCGCAGAACCTCTACGAGGCGCTGCTGGCCTCCGGCCAGGACCCGCACGTCATCCACGTCTCCACCGCCTACGTCGGCGGCATCTCCAAGGGCCTGCGCCAGGAGGGCTCGCTCGGGGCCGACGTCGACTGGCGCGCCGAGTACGAGGCCGCGCTCGCGGCCCGTGCCCGCGTCGAGGCGGAGTCCCGTCGGCCGGAGACCCTGCGCTCCCAGATCCGCGCCGCGAAGCTCAAGGTGGGCCGCATGGGCCCCAAGACCGTCGCCTCCGCCTCGGAGGACGCGCGCCGCGAGTGGGTCGACGAGCGCCTGGTCGACTTCGGCCGCACCCGCGCCCAGTCCGTCGGCTGGACCGACATCTACACCTTCACCAAGGCGATGGCCGAGCAGGTCGCCGAGGAGCTGTGGGCCGGGGGCGGCCACCGCGTCTCCTTCGTGCGCCCCTCGATCATCGAGTCCGCGATGACCAAGCCCTACCCGGGCTGGATCGACGGCTACAAGGTCGCCGACCCGCTGATCATGGCCTACGGCCGCGGCGTGCTGCCCGAGTTCCCGGGCCTGGCCGACTCGATCCTCGACGTGATCCCCGTGGACCACGTGGTCAACGTGATCGTGGCGCTGGCCACCCAGGACGTCTCCCGCCGCGGGGACGACGCCTACTACCAGGTGGTCTCCGGCGCCTCGAACCCGCTGCCCTTCCACGAGATGGTCACCGCCGTGCGCGAGTACTTCGTGGAGCACCCGCTCGAGGACGACAGGGGCCGCCCGATCCAGGTCCCCGAATGGTCCTTCCCGGCGGTCGAGATGGTCGAGCAGCGGTTCCGCGCCAAGGAGCTCTCGGCGAAGATCGGCGCCGCCGCGGTCGGCTACCTGCCGGCCACCAAGCGCACCCGCGAGTGGACCTCCGGCCTGCACAAGGCCACGTCCGGGCTCACCATGCTGCGCAAGTACATCGAGCTGTACCGGCACTACACCAAGACCGAGATGGTCTTCGACGACGCGAACACCCGGGCTCTGCGCGAGGAGCTCCCGGAGGAGTTCCTCGCCACGCACGACTTCGACATCGCCGGGATCGTGTGGCGCGACTACTTCCAGCAGCAGCACCTGCCGGCCGTCACCGACCTGACCAAGGCCTACTCCCGGGCGAAGTCGGCCCAGAAGCGGCGCGCCTCGCGCCCGGCCCGCGAGCTCAAGCAGTCCGCGGACTCCCTGGCCGTGTTCGACCTCGACGGCACCGTGCTGGCCACGAACATCGTCCAGCAGTACTTCGCGGTGGTGCGTGCCACCAGGCCGCGCCGCACCTGGCCCGCGGAGATCGGCGGCCTGCTCGCGGCCGTGCCCGGCTACCTGCGCGCCGACCAGCGCGACCGCTCGGAGCTGATCCGCCTGGTCAACCGTCGCTACAAGGGCTACCGCAGCGAGGAGCTGCGCGCCCTCATGCAGGGAGAGGCCGGGCGGCGCATCCGCGCGTCGATCCGCCCCGAGGCGCTGGAGACCATCGAGCGCCATCGCGCCGCCGGGCACCGCACCGTGCTGGTCTCCGGGGCTCTGGACGTGCTGGTCGAGCCGCTGGCCGACCTGTTCGACGAGGTCATCGCCACCCACATGGACGAGGACTCCTCCGGCGTGATGACCGGCTACCTCGCCACTCCCCCGCTGGTCGACGAGGCCCGCGCGAACTGGCTGCGCAAGTACGCGGACCTCCACGGCGCCGACCTGTCCACCTCCTACGGCTACGGCGACTCCCACGCCGATGCGGCCTGGCTGTCCCTGGTGGGCACCCCGACCGCCGTCGCCCCGGACCTGGGCCTGTACGCCGTGGCGAAGAAGAAGCGCTGGCAGATCCTGGAGTGGTGAGCCACGGCAGGCGCGCCCGGCGCGACGGGGACCGCCCCGCGCCGCCTGCCGCCGGGCACGGTCACGGGCATGGGCACGGGCACGGGCATGTCCACCGGCACGGTGCGGGGCGGGCCGCCCCCGTCGCACAGCGCGCCCGCACCGTCCTGACGGTGCTGACCGTCCTGCTGCTGCTCGCGACCGCGATCGGCGTGCTCCTGCTCTGGCCCGGGCCGGGCACGGAGACCGAGAGCAGCGAGTTCCTCGCCCCGGGCGTCGAGATCGTGCCGGTCACCGTGACGGCGGCCGCCGATCCGGCGGATCTCGCGGAGATCGAGGGCTCCGAGGACCCGGCCGACGCCGCCGGCCTCGAAGGCATGGTCGTGGTCGAGGCCGTGGGCCGCGCGGCACCGATCAAGGACGTGACGGTCTCGGTGGAGGTGCCGCCCGAGGTCGCGGCCGACGGCCTCCACGTGGGCGACCGGATCCGCGTGCTCAGCGTGGCCGAGGCCGGCGGCGAGGAGTCGAGCGGCGAGGAGTCGAGCGGCGAGCAGGCCGGCCCCGGGCAGGTCATGTACTACTTCGACCACGACCGCTCGCTGCCCCTGGGCCTGCTGCTGGTCGCCTACCTGCTGCTGGTGGCCCTGGTGGCCCGCGGGAGCGGTCTGCGGGCGATGGCGGGCCTCGCCGCCGGCGTGGCGATCGTGCTGTGGTTCATGCTGCCGGCGATCTTCGCCGGGGAGAACGCGATCCTGGTGGCCCTGGTCGCGGCCTCGGCCATGATCTTCCCGTGCGTCTACTTCGCCCACGGCATCTCCGTGCGCACCACCACGGCGGTGCTCGGCACCTTCGGCGGCGTCGCGGTCACCGTGGTGATCGCGATGGCCGCCGGACGGCCCACCGGGATGACCGGGGCCGACGGGGAGGCCGCACAGATCCTCTACTCGACCCATCCCCATCTCTCGCTGCCCGCGGTGTTCCTGGCGGGCGTGATCATCTCGGGCCTGGGCGCCCTCAACGACGTCACCATCACCCAGGCGTCCTCCGCCTGGGAGCTGCGCGCCGCGATGCCGGAGGCCTCCCGGCTCGAGGTGTTCACCGCGACCATGCGCATCGGCCGCGACCACATCGCCTCGACCGTCTACACCCTGGCCTACGCCTACATCGGCTCCGCCCTGCCCCTGCTGATGTACGCCAGCACCATCAACCGCTCGCTGATGGACACCCTCACCTCCGGGGAGATCGCGGCGGAGATCTTCCGGACCCTCATCGCCTCGATCGGTCTGGTGCTCGCGATCCCCCTGACCACGGCGATCGCGGCGCTGCTGGCCTCCCGGCCCACCGAGCGCAGGTCGCGACGGCAGCAGCTGCAGGAGCGTCTGGCGCGCTTCTGAGGATGCCGCCGCGCGCACGACCGCGCGTACGACCATGGGGAGTCCTCCCCATGCCGTCCTGCACGGGGAGTCCTCCCCATCGTCAGCGCTCCTGCCTGCACATATGGTGTGGACATCGACTACATGAGGAGGACACCATGTCCCGCACGATCATCACCCGCGGCGCCGCTCTGGCCGCCGCGACCATGCTGGCGCTGACCGCCTGCGGCGGTACCGACGAGGACGGCACCGGCGGCACGGACGAGGGCGCCGCGGGGATCGAGGAGCAGGAGGCCGACGCCGCGGAGGAGGAGGCCGACGACGCGGAGGGCTCCGACGAGGACGCGGGGGCGGACGGCGCAGAGGACGCCGACGACGCCGCCGAGGACGACGCCGATGCCGAGGAGGACGAGGACGCCGGGGGCGACGCCGCCGCCGAGGGCACGGTCGTGGAGATCGGCACCGAGTTCACCGACGAGGAGACCGGTGACGTGATCACCATCGTCTCCGCCGTGCGGGACAACGCCACGGAGTACTACAAGGCCAGCGACAACCCCGACGGCGAGATGATCTATCTCGAGGTGCAGGTGACCCCGGGCGAGCAGTTCGGCGGCGTCATCAGCCAGCAGGACTTCCTGCTGGACGACGACGGCACGGAGGTCAACTACGCCTCCGCCGCCTCCGACGAGGTGGAGGCGGCCGGCTACGACTACTTCGACGGCGCCCCGCGTCGCGAGGGCGAGGCCACCGGCTACGTCCCGATCTACGTCGAGACCACGGGCGACACCCTCGAGGGGGCGTACGTGCGGCCCGAGGCGAAGGTGCTCGGCGAGGACGAGACCATCCCCGAGTTCCGCGCGGAGTTCGAGATCCCGGCGGCCTGAGCCGGCTCACAGCACCGAGTCGAGGAAGCCCTTCAGGCGGTCGGACTCGGGGTGGTCGATGACCTGGTCGGGGGTGCCCTGCTCGAGGATCCGGCCCTCGTCCATGAACACGACCTGGTCGGCGACCTCACGGGCGAAGCCCATCTCGTGGGTCACCACGACCATGGTCATCCCGTCGGCCGCCAGGTCCTTGAGCACCGCGAGGACCTCGGAGACCAGCTCCGGGTCCAGGGCGCTGGTCGGCTCGTCGAAGAGCATCAGCTCCGGGTCCATCGCGAGCGCCCGGGCGATCGCGACCCGCTGCTGCTGCCCGCCGGAGAGCTCGGAGGGATAGTGGTCCGCGCGATCGGCCAGCCCCACGCGCTCCAGCAGGGTGCGGGCCTTCTTCTCGGCCGCGGCCTTGGGGAGCCCGCGCACCTGCACCGGTGCCTC
This sequence comes from Brachybacterium sp. AOP43-C2-M15, assembly GCF_052446295.1. NCBI lineage: Bacteria > Bacillati > Actinomycetota > Actinomycetes > Micrococcales > Dermabacteraceae > Brachybacterium > Brachybacterium sp. AOP43-C2-M15. Next base: position 77,923 of record NZ_JBQSWB010000008.1, on the reverse strand, counting down.
CATCACGTTGCCGAGCGCGGTGAGGTGGGGGAAGAGGTGGAAGCGCTGGAAGACCATGCCGATGCGGGAGCGCTGGGCGGCGATCTCGGCGGAGGAGAGCTTCTGCCAGCGCCCGTCGGGCAGCGGATCGGGCTGGTAGCCCTGCACCACGTCGTCGATCAGGACCCGCCCGGCGCTCGGCTCCTCGAGCTGGTTGATGCAGCGCAGCAGGGTCGACTTGCCCGATCCCGACGGGCCTACCAGCACGGCCACCTCGCCGGAGCGCACCGTGAGGTCGCAGTTCTTGAGCACGTGCAGGTCCCCGAAGGACTTGTGCACGCCCTCGACGCGGATGACGGTCGCGGGAGCGGTGTCGGGCCCGTCGGCCTGCGCGTGCTGCGCGTGCTGGGCGCCCTGCGGGTGCTGGGGATCCTGGGGGGTCTGGGTCATCACTGCTCCACCTCCGGGAGCCTGGTCTGCGGGGTGGTGCCGGAGCTGTTCACGGCCGCGATGCGGGAGCGCCTGCCGCCGCCCGCCGCGGGGGTGCGGACGTCGAAGCCGCGACCGAAGTACTTCTCGAGGAAGTGCTGACCCACCATCAGGACGCTCGTGATCGCGAGGTACCACAGGGCCGCGACGATGAGCAGCGGGATCGGGGTGAACAGCTTGTTCGCGATGCCGTTGGTGGCGAACGTGAGATCGAGGGTGAACGGCACCGCGAGCACCAGCGAGGTGGTCTTGAGCATGCCGATGGTCTCGTTCCCGAGCGGCGGCACGATCACCCGCATGGCCTGCGGGACGATGATGCGGCGCAGGATCTTGCCGTTGCTCATGCCGAGCGCCTTCGAAGCCTCCGTCTGGCCCTTGTCCACGGAGTTCAGGCCCGAGCGGATGATCTCGGCGAGATAGGCCCCCTCGTTCAGGCCCAGACCGATCACGGCCGCCCAGAACGCGGTGAGCAGGTCGCGGGTGGAGAAGCTCAGCAGCTCGGGGCCGAAGGGTACGCCCACCGCGATCTTGGGCACGATCACGGTGAACAGGCCCCAGAACACCAGCTGGGTGTAGACCGGGATGCCGCGGAACACGAAGATGTACGCCCAGCTCACACCTCGCAGCACGGGGTTGTCGCTGCGGCGCATGATCGCGGCGGTGAGCGCCACGACGGTGCCCAGCACCATCGACAGCAGGGTCAGCAGCAGCGTCCAGCCCACGCCCTGGACGACCTTCACGTCCAGGAGGTAGGTGGCGACCGTGCCCCACTCGAGCACCTCGTTGGTGACCAGGAACCGGATCAGGGCCAGGACGGCCAGGGCCACGATCACGGCGGAGACCCAGGTGCCGGGGCGCGGAGCGGCCTTGGCGCGGATCGGGGTGTAGCCCTGCGCCGAGGCGGGGGCGGCGGTGGGGTGCTGGGTGGTGCTCACGGCTGGGGGTTCACTTCCGCGGTCGGGATCATGCCTGCTTCGTTGCCCCATGCAGCGAGGATGCGCTCCATGTGGCCGGAGTCGATGAGGTGCTGCACGGCCTCGCGGAGGGCCTCGGCCAGCTCGGGCTGGTCCTTGGCGACGACGATGCCGTTGAGCGCGGACTCCTCGATCTCGCCGACCTCCTCGAGGGTCCCGCGGGAGCGGGCGATGGCGTAGGCGGTGACCGGGGAGTCTGCCATGAGGATGTCGCCCTTGCCACCGGCGACGTTGGTCGCCGCGTCGGAGTTCGAGGCGTAGGCGAGCATGTCGTAGGCGGACTCCCCCGCGTCCCGGCACTCCTGGGAGCGCTCGATGGACAGCTCCTCCTGGTAGGTGCCCACCTGGAGGGCGACGCGCTTGCCGCAGAGGTCGTCGGGGTGGATGCCGTAGGGGTTCCCGGCCTTGACCGCGTAGGAGATGCCGGCCTCGAAGTAGGAGACCATGTGGACGGCCTCGAGCCGCTCCTCGTTGACGGTGAAGCTCGAGATGCCGACGTCGTAGCTGGAGCCGACGGCGGGGATGATCTGCGCGAACACCGCGGCCTCGGTGCGGGTGCCGAGCCCGAGGACGGCGCCGATGCCGGCGAGGATGTCCATGTCGTAGCCGATCGCGCGGCCGTCGGAGCCGACGAACTCGCCGGGGGCGTAGTTCAGGGCGGCACCGTTGACCAGCTCGCCGCGCTCGCGGATCTCCTCCGGCACGAGCGCGGAGATCTCGGGCACCTCGTCGATGTCGCTGAGGTCCACCTCGGGCACGGCGTTCGACTCGGCGTCCAGGCGCTCGGAGGCGCGGGTGCAGGCTGCGAACGCCGGGACGAGCGACGCGCCGCCCAGGGCGAGCGGCAGCGCGCGCAGGAGAGTGCGCCGGCGGGGGCGGGAAGCAGTCACGGGCGGAATCTTATGCACTCCTATGCATGACGACAAATCGGTGAGGTCTGCGCCTCATGTCGCCCGTCCCTCGCACGGGAATGCGGGCCCGCGCAGCACCGTGAGGAGCGCGAGCACCCCCAGCACCGGAAGGCCGACCACGAGCAGCACCAGGCCCGCCGGATGCTCGACGGGGACGGCGATCAGGCGTCCGACCAGGTCGGACAGCAGCAGCACCGCCGCACCGAGCGGCAGCGCGCAGAGCATTCGGCCCAGGTTCCCCGGCCCCACCGCCGCGGCGGCCAGTGCGCCCGCGAGCAGACCCACGAACGCGAAGGAGCCGATCCCGACCGTCGCGGTGCCGACCACCACGGAGATCCCGGCGACCCCGATCATCACGGCGGGCAGGCCGTCGCCGAGCATCGCGAGCAGCACGGAGGCGACGAGCAGCAGCACCACGCCCACGCTCAGCAGGGGAAGGATCCACCACAGCGAGGGCGCGGTGGTGCCGTCGAGGCCACCCAGACCGCCCCAGTGCCGACCGAGGTCCGCGATCCCCGGGTCCAGCCGCCGCGCGGCCAGCCACGCGAGGTACCCCGCGCCGAACAGTGCGAGGCCGCCGCCGGCCAGCGCCGCGCGACCCGCGGGCGAGCGCAGGCGCCGGGCGATCAGCAGCAGCGCTGTCACCCCGAGGGCCGCGCCGAGCACGGCCAGCACCAGCAGCAGCGGTGTCCCGCGCAGTCCGGAGGCACCCCCGACGAGCGAGAGCAGCAGGCACGGCAGAGCGGCGAGCACGACGGGCCCGGAGGCGCCGGGATCCAGCACGGGGCTGCGTCCCAGAGCCTGCAGGACCGAGCCTGCGCCGGCCACGGCGGCCCCGGCGACCAGGGCCAGCACGGTGCGGGGAACGCGAAGCTCCTGCACCACGAGCACGGTCCGCGGGTCCCCGCGTCCGCTCAGCGCGGCGATCATCTCCCCCGGTGCGATCGTCGCAGCGCCCAGCATCAGGCTGAGCACCACGGCGAGCACCGCCACGAGCGTCGCGAGCACCGCTGCGATCAGGGTCCTCCCGATCGCGCCGACGCCGGGGACCACGAGGGACGGCGGTGCGCCGGCGGGCGACGAGGGAGCGGGGCGGTCCATACCGGGGAAGCGTAGCCCGAGCCGATCCGTCGGGCCCAGGCCCTCCGACCGGTCATGAGGCTCCCCGGACGGCTCGGACGGCCCGCATCCCGACAGCTCGCGCCCGCGGGACCGGAGCGCTCAGCCGTCGCAGTAGCAGGGCTTGGCCAGGAAGCACTCCGGGCACAGCGCCAGGGGACGTTCCGTGCGGCTGCGGGTGGACGACGCGCGGCCGCCCTTGGTGCCGCCATGGTTGACGGGATGGGTGATCCCCCAGCGGCGCGAGTCGCTGCTGGGCCAGCGGGTGGCCCCGGGCGCGGCGGCGGCCGCCTCCTCCTCGGAGGCGAAGCCGTAGGTGTAGCCGTAGTAGATCGTCAGAGGCGGGCCCTGATCGGTGCGCTCGGCGCGGATGCCGTCGCTGCGACGGGAGTAGCGGGCGATGGGCAGATGCTCGGTGATCGCACGCAGGAGCGCGTGGTTCTCCGAAGGGATCTGGTTCTCGGCCAGGGCCTGGTCGAGCGTGTCATAAACGGTGTCGGCGTTCATGGCGAACCTCCTCCGACATGGAAAAGCGACCGCGAGAATGCGGCCGCTGCTCCCATTGTGACCAGCCTCCGCGGTTCCGTCGAGTCCGCGACCGGTTCTTCACATCCGCGCGGGGTCCCAGCATCGCCGTCGGCCCCGCACGGAGACGCGCCGTCGGCCCCCGCGCCCCTCCCGTCGTCGGCCTCGCGCCCCGCCGATCACACCCCGCCCAGCGGGATCGATCCGGTGGTGGTGGGGGCGTCCTCCTCGGCCCGACCCTCCTCCTCGGCCCGGCTCTCCTCCTCGGCGTCGACGTCCACCGCGGCCCCCTCGAACTGGGAGCGGTACAGCCGCGCATAGGCCCCGCCGAGCTCGAGCAGCTGCTCGTGGTCGCCCTGCTCGACGATGTCCCCGGCCTCCATCACCAGGATCAGGTCCGCATCGCGGATGGTGGAGAGGCGGTGGGCGATGACGAAGCTGGTGCGTCCCTCGCGCAGACGGTTCATGGCGTTCTGCACCAGCACCTCGGTGCGGGTGTCCACGCTCGAGGTGGCCTCGTCCAGGATCAGCAGGCTGGGGCGGGCCAGGAACGCGCGGGCGATCGTGACCAGCTGCTTCTCACCGGCGGACAGCGTGGTCTCGTCGTCGTCCACGACGGTGTCGTAGCCCTCGGGCAGCTGGCGGGCGAAGTCGTCGACGTGGGTGGCGCGCGCGGCCTCGATCACCTCCTCGTCGCTCGCGTCCAGCCGCCCGTAGCGGATGTTCTCCCGCAGCGACCCCTTGAACAGCCAGGTGTCCTGCAGGACCATCCCGGTGCGCTCCCGCAGCTGCGCGCGGGTGAGGTCGCGGATGTCGATCCCGTCGATCGTGATCCGGCCGCCGTCGACCTCGTAGAAGCGCATCACGAGGTTGACCAGGGTGGTCTTGCCCGCCCCCGTCGGCCCCACGATCGCGACCGTGTGCCCCGGATCCGCGACCAGCGAGAGGTCGCGGATCAGCTCCCGCTCGGGAACGTAGGAGAAGCGCACGTGCTCGAACTCGACGCGCCCCTCTCGCAGCCCCTCCGCGGCGGTGAGCACCGTGGTCTCCGCCTCCTGCTCCTCGGCGTCCAGCAGCTCGAAGACCCGCTCGGCGCTGGCCACGCCGGACTGCAGCATGGTGGCCATCGACGCGACCTGGCTCAGCGGCTGGGTGAACTGGCGCGAGTACTGGATGAAGGCCTGCACGTCGCCGAGCGTGAGCTGGCCGGAGACGATCCGCAGCCCGCCCACGATCGCGATCGCGACGTAGCTGAGGTTCCCCACGAACATCATCAGCGGCATGATCAGCGAGGAGACGAACTGGGCACCGAAGGTGGCGCGGAACAGCGTCTCGTTGCGCTCCTCGAAGCGCTCGGCCACCTGCTCGCGACGCCCGAACACGGTCACCAGCACGTGCCCGGTGTAGGCCTCCTCGACCTCGGAGTTCAGCACACCGGTGGCGTCCCACTGCTGGGCGAACAGCTTCTGGGCCTGCTTGCCGACCAGCCCGGTGACCACCAGCGCCACCGGGATCACCGCGAGCGCGATGAGCGAGAGCTGCCACGAGATCGTGAGCATCATGACCAGCACGCCCAGCACCATGAGGATCGAGTTCACCAGTCCGGTGACCGTGTTCATCAGGGTGTTCTGGAGGTTGTCGATGTCATTGGTGACGCGCGAGAGGATCTCCCCGCGCTTCATCCGGTCGAAGTACGCCAGCGGCAGCCGGTGCAGCTTCTCCTCCACGTCCCGGCGCAGCCGCGAGACCATGCGGTAGACGATCCGGTTCAGGGCCACGCCCTGCAGCCACATGAGCAGCGCGGAGACGGCGAAGAGGCCCACGGCGAGCGCGAGCGTCTGGTGCAGCGCGGTGAAGTCGATGCCCACGCCCGGGGTGAGGGTCATCCCCGAGAGCATGTCCGCGAACTGCTCCTGCCCGTCCGCGCGCAGCTCGGCGATGACGTCCGCGGGGTCGGCGCCGGCGGGGAGGTTCTTCGAGAGCAGCCCCGTGAAGATGATGTCCGTGGCGCGTCCCAGGATGCGAGGCCCCACCACGCTGAACGCCACCGAGATCGTGCCCACCACGATCGCGGCCAGGAGGTAGAAGCGCTCGGGGCCCATCTCGCGCACCAGGCGCTTGGTCGAGGGCCAGAAGCTCTTCGCGCTCTGACCGGGCCGCAGCCCGCGAGCGGCATCCTTCTCCGCGGCGATCTCGGCGGCGGTCGCCGCCTCGTCGCCGGCGAGCTTCGCGGTCGGGGTGTCGTCGGCCGTCGGGGTGCCGTCGGGCGCAGTCCCGTCGGGGAGGTTCTCGTCGGGGGTGCTCATCAGGCCACCTCCTCCTCGACGCCCTGCGACCGGACGATCTCCTGATAGGTCTCCGAGCTCTCGAGCAGCTCGGTGTGCGTGCCCTGGTCGACGATGCGGCCGTTGTCCAGCACGAGGATCAGATCGGCCGACGTGATGGTCGTGACGCGCTGGGCGACGATCAGCACCAGCGCGTCACGGGTCTCCGGGACGAGCGCGGAGCGCAGCCTCGCGTCGGTGGTGAGGTCCAGCGCGCTGAAGGAGTCGTCGAACAGGTACAGCGACGGCTTCGCGGCGAGAGCCCGGGCGATGCACAGGCGCTGGCGCTGACCGCCCGAGACGTTGGTGCCGCCCTGCGCGATCGGGGACTCCAGCTCGGTCGGCATCGCGGCGACGAAGTCCCGTCCCTGGGCGACGGTGAGCGCGTGCCAGAGATCCTGCTCGTCGGCCGTCGGGCTGCCGAAGCGGAGGTTGGAGGCGATCGTCCCGGAGAAGAGATAGGGCCGCTGCGGGACCAGGCCCACCCGGTCCCAGAGGACGCGGGCATCGAGATCGCGCACGTCGTGACCGTTGAGCAGCACCCGTCCCTCGGTCGCGTCCATCAGGCGCGGCACGAGGTTGATCAGGGTGGTCTTGCCGGCGCCGGTGCCGCCGATGATCGCGACGGTCTGGCCCGCGCGGGCGGAGAAGGAGATGTCCTCGAGCACCGGACGCTCGGCGCCGGGGTAGGTGAAGGAGACGTCCTCGAAGGTCAGCTCGAGCGGCCCTTCGAGCTCGCGCACTCCGTCCAGGCTCTGCACCACGCTGGTCTCGGTCTCGAGCACCTCCGTGATGCGCTCGGCGGAGACCATCGCACGGGGGATCATCATGGTCATGAAGGTCGCCATCATGACGGCGATGAGGATCTGCATCAGGTAGGCGATGAAGGCGGTGATCGAGCCGACCTCCATCTGCCCGGCGTCGATGCGCGGCGCCGCCACCAGCAGCACCATCACGCTGGAGATGTTCAGGATGAACATGATGATCGGGTTGATGAGGATCATCAGCAGGCCGATCCGGCGGTTGAGCTCGGTGAGCTCGTGGTTGACCGCGCCGTAGCGCTCGCGCTCGCGGTCCTCGCGCACGAAGGCTCGCAGCACGCGGATCCCGGTGATCTGCTCGCGCAGCACGCCGTTGATGTCGTCGATCTTCCCCTGCATCTGCTTGAACAGCGGAGCGGCCCGGGCGATCAGGATGCCGACGGCGATCAGCATGACCGGCACCATCACGGCGATCAGCCAGGCCATCCCCGGCTCCACCCGCAGCGCCAGGATCACGCCGCCGATGCCGGTCACCGGGGCCTGCACCAGCATGTTCAGGGCGAAGAAGACCAGCATCTGCACCTGCTGGACGTCGTTGGTGGAGCGGGTGATCAGCGAGGGGGTGCCGAACTCGGCGAGCTCGCGCGGGGAGAAGGAGTTCACGCGGCCGAACACCCTCGAGCGCAGGTCCCTGCCGACGCGCATCGCCGAGCGCGCGGCGAAGAAGTTCGCCGCGACCAGCGCGATGATGTTGCCCAGCGAGATGACCAGCATCAGCCGGCCCAGCTGCCAGATGACGGGGACGTCCGCCTTGGCCACGCCGTCGTCGATGATGTCGGCGTTGAGGGTGGGCAGGTAGAGCGCGGCCAGCACGCCGACGGTCTGGAAGAGCACCACGAGGAGCACCCAGATCCAGTACGGCATCAAGCCCCTCAGCACCAGGCGCAGCAGGGTCACGAGATTCCTTCCGAGAATCCGCTCCGGGCCGGGACGGCGGCCGGGCGGCCTGGGAAGCATAGGCGCTCGGGCCGACGTCCGGCATCCGACTAACGGTGGATCAGCGCAGGGCGGAGTCCGGGCTCGAGGGGGCGTGAGGTGGGCGCGGATCGGGCGTGAGGTGGGCGTGAGGTGGGCGTCGCCACCTCTCCCGGGTCGTGCGGAGACTCATCCTCTACCGTGGAGCGCGTGAAACGACCGGTCCAACGCCTCATCATCATCGCGCTCGCGCTCCTGCTGGTGGTCCCCCTGGGTGTCATGGGGATCGGCCAGGTGCTGAACCCGGGCGCCGAGTCTGAGGAGCAGGCGGTCGAGGGCCAGGACGACCGGACGACGGTCGACCCCGACGAGCAGCCTCCTCGCCCCGAGCTGCCGCGGCCCGAGGAGCCGGCGGGCCTGACCGAGCAGAGCTCCGAGGGCGCCGAGACCACGCTCACCTACCTGCTCGAGTCCTACGACTACATGATGAGCAGCGGCGACGTCTCCGTGTGGGAGGACTCCGTGGACCCCAAGTGCGAGGTCTGCGTGCGCTTCCTGCAGAACGCCGAGCAGCTCGCCGAACAGGACGGCTACCTGGTGGACGGCGCCTTCGCCGTGCACTCCACGACCTTCGAGGGCACCGGCGAGCCGCCGGCCACCGGCACCGTGGTCGCCGACTTCACGCAGGAGGAGTCGATCCTCGTGGACGACCCGAACCTGCAGGCCAATGCTCTGGACGCCGTGTCCGGGCAGCTGATCGCGACCATGGCGTGGGACGGCGACCGCTGGCGGGTGACCGACATGAGCATCGCTCCCCCCGAGGGCGCCGCGAGCGACGGCGGCGGGGCGAGCGACTCGGGCGGCACCGACGGTGCGGACGGCGTCGGCGGCTGAGCGCGCCCCCGCACAGCACCCAGCACCCAGCACCCAGCACCCAGCACCCAGCACCCAGCACACCCGACACAAGGACCCCCGACCCCAGCACCCCCGACCCCAGCACACCCGACCCCAGCCTCTCCTTCCGTGCCGAGGTCGCCTGACACGTCGGTATCGCTGGTCGACGTCTTCTGACGCGTCGGAATGGACGCCGCATAGCGACACGTCAGGCGACGTGCCAGAGCGGTGCGCAGGAGTCGACGTCCCAGGAGCGGTCCACCGCCTGCGCACTCCTGCGCGCCGCGGGTGCCGCCCGCGGGCATCGCGCGCTGCCCGGCGTGCCCATGACCAGCGCACTGTGGATGACGCGAGGCCTCGTCGGGGCCTCCGCGCGAGCCTGTTCCCATGTCACGCACCGCCGCTCCCGTCGCCTCGCTCGTCCCCTGGCCGGTGTTCACCCGCTCCGAGGCGCTCGCAGCGGGCGTGCACCCTGAGCGTCTGCGCCGGTCCGACCTGGTCCGCCTGCGCCGTGGACTGTTCGCGGTGCGCGGCCACGACGTCCTCGAGAGGGACATCGCCCTGGCCGTCTGCCGCAGCGATCCTCGGGCGGTGGTGGTCGGCCCCTCGGCGGCCAGGCTCCACGGGATGCCGCTCCCCCGGGAACTCGAGGCGCAGAGCAGACCGGTCCACATCGCCCTGCCCACCGGCCGCAACGGCTCCGACGACGTGGTCCGATGGCGGCACCTCTCGCTCGCCGCGCAGGACGTGGAGGTGCGCCGATTCGCCGCGCCCCGTCCCGGCGGCGGCTGGGATCAGAGCGTCATGGGGGCGCTGCGCCTCTCCTCGCGCCCCCGGACCTGGCGCGATCTGGCCGCGGACCTCTCCCACGACCGGTCGGTGAGCATCGGCGACAGCCTGGTGCGCACGCCCCGTCCCGAGTTCGATCACGGACGGACGGCGCCCTGGTGCACGCTCGAGGAGCTGCGAGCCCAGTGCACGGGGCGGCACACCGGGGCTCTCGAGCGGGCGGCGCGCGACGTCCGCGTCGGGGCGGACTCGCCGACGGAGACTCTGCTCCGGCTCGCGTTCCAGGACGCCGGCCTGCCGGCGCCGCGCCTCAACGAGCGGCTGCGCGCCGACGACGGGAGCCCGCTGCACACCCCGGACTTCCACTGGGAGCAGTACCGGGTGTGCGCGGAGTACGACGGAGCGCCGCACAACGCCGACGAGCAGGTCGCGCGCGACATCCGCCGAGCGCGGCGCGCGGCGCGGGCCGGCTGGACCGAGGTGCGTCTCCATGCCGCGGACCTGCGGTCCGGCTGCGCCGGCGCGATCCGGGAGGTGAGCACGGCGCTCCAGCGGGCAGGATGGCCCGGACCGCAGCGTGCGGACCGACGCTGACCCCGCCACGGCGCCGTGCGTCGTCCGACCGGGCCGCTCTCCGCTCGTACGGCCGCTCCTGTCGGCAGGTGGTCGACCGGGACCGAAGCCCTCTCGCGAGCACGCGAGCCGGAGCACTCGAGCCGGAGCATGCGAGCCAGAGCATGGACGAGCACGACGCCTGACTCGTCGCCATGAGACCTGCTTTCCGACACGTCAGGCGACGTCGACCCGGCACACCGACACGTCAGGCGACGCCGACCCGGCACACCGACGCATCAGGCGACACCGACCCCGCCGTCCGGCGTCGGGCCCACCCGTTCCACGAAGCGCACCGGGGAGGACGGGATCTCGCGCGGTTCCTCGACGCCGGCTCCGGAGAAGTCGCTCATCCCTCCCCGGATCCTGGTCCCCGGCGTGCCGCAGCCGCGGCCCGCCGGTACAGGAACAGATCGGTGCGGTACGGCACGCCCACCTCCTCGCCGGGCGCGTGCCCGAGGTGCTCGTGGAGGTACCAGTCCAGGTTCGCGAGCACCCTCGCCCGACGCTCCTCGGGGGCGGTGAGGACGTAGCTGCGGGTGCGGGCCAGGTCGATGACGTCCTGCGTGGGCATCGGGTCCTGCCACTGATGAGTGCTCCGCGCGAGCAGCTCGAGCTCGGGGCCGACCGTGGGCAGGAACTGCTCGCGGTGGATGTCGCCCGCGTGCATGATCCGCGAGAGGCGGTGCACCCACGGGATCGTCACGTCGAGCATGTTCCACACCAGGGCGAGCACCCCTTCGGGCGCGAGCAGCCGCGCCACCTCGGCCGACGCCGCCTCGGCGTCGAACCAGTGCCAGGCCTGGGCGACGGTGACCAGCTCGGCGGAGTCCGCGGGCAGGCCGGTGCTCTCGGCGGCGGCGAGGTGGGTGCTGAGGTGGGCGGTGCGGCCCGGGCCGTCCGACGGGGCAGCACCGTCCGACGGGGCAGGGCCGTCCGACGGGGCAGGGCCGTCCGTCGCCCGTCCCCGTGCGATCTCGAGCATGGCGGGGCTGGTGTCCACCGCGGTGACGGTCATCCCCCGCTCCACCAGTGCCCAGGAGAGCTTCCCGGTCCCGGCACCGAGGTCGATCGCACGCCGCGCCGCGCCGTCGCCCGCCCCGACCTGCGCGAGGATCGCGTCGAGCACCGGTGCCGGATAGCCGGGGCGCAGGCGGTCGTAGTCCTCGCCCTGGTCCCGGAAGGCGGCGGCGAGCGCCTGCTTCCGCTCGGCGCTGCCGAAGCGCGGCTCGTCGCGGGCGGAGATCGGGGGGACCGGCGGGTTCAGCGGATCGGGCACGAGGACGATCCTAGAGGTCGGCCCCGCGGGCGCCCCCGCCGCCCCTCAGCGCTCGCTGCGGTGCGCGACCCAGGAGCGGTGCAGCCCCGCGTAGATGCCGTCCTCGATGCCGACCAGCTCGGCGTGGGTGCCGTGCTCGACCAGGTCACCCTCGTCGAGCACCATGATGCGGTCGGCGCGCTCGGCGGTGGAGAGGCGGTGGGCGATGGTGATGGTGGTGCGGCCGCGGGCGAGGCCGTCGATCGCCTGCTGCAGGCGCACGTCCGCGGCGGGGTCGACGGCGCTGGTGGCCTCGTCGAGCACGATCACGTCCGGGTCGGCCAGGTAGGCGCGGGCCAGGGCGACCAGCTGCCGCTCTCCGGCGCTGAGCGACTCGCCGCGCTGGCCGACGAGGGTGTCCAGCCCGTCGGGCAGCTCGTCCGCCCAGGTCCCGAGCCCCAGCTCGTCCAGTGCCCGCCGCATCTCCTCCGCGGTGGCGTCCGTCTTCCCGTACAGCAGGTTCCCCGCGACGGTGGTGTCGAAGAGGAAGCCCTCCTGCGGCACCATGATCACGCGCGAGCGCAGCGAGGCGTAGGGCACCAGGCGCAGCGGCACCCCGCCGATGCGGATCTCGCCCGAGGCGGGGTCCATCATGCGGGTGAGCAGCTTCGCGAAGGTGGTCTTGCCGCTGCCGGTCTCGCCCACGATCGCGATGCGGGACCGGGCCGGGATGTCGACGTCGATGCCGTGCAGCACCTCGGGCCCGGTGGGATAGGCGTAGCGCAGCGCGGAGATCTCGATGTCCAGCAGCCCCTCGGGCAGCTCCGTCGCCCCGGGCGCGGGCGCGCCCCGTCGGCCGGTGTGGGGGTCCATGGCGCCTGCGGGGTCGGCGACGTCGGCCGGGGTGTCGAGCACGCCGAGCACGCGGCGCCAGCCGGCCACGGCGTTCTGCGCCTCGGAGAGCATCTCGATGCCCATGCGGACGGGCTGGCTGAACAGGGAGACGAGGAAGACGAAGGCGACCACGCCGCCTGCGGTGAGGTCCGCGCCCGGCAGGTCGACGCCGAGCGCCCCGGTGCCCAGCACCACGCCGACCACGACCACCACGGCGGTGGCGAGCCCGTCGGCCGTCTCCGAGAGGAAGAAGGAGGCGGACTGCGGCCGCAGCACGGCGAACTGGGCGTCGCGCACCTCGCCGATGCGCTCGACCTGCCCGCGACGGGTGCGCTCCTCGGTGCCGTAGGCGCGCACGGTGGCAGAGCCGACGAGCGACTCGGAGACGGCACCGAGCATCCGGCCGACGTTCGTGCGCACCACCTGGTACCGGGCGCGGATGCGCTTCTGCAGCGAGCCCATGATCAGCAGGATCGGGAGGTAGCAGATCCACACCACCAGCGCGAGCGGCCAGGAGTAGAAGACCATCACCGCGGTGGCGAGCACGAGCTGGAAGCTCATCACCACCAGCATGATCCCGCCGAAGCTCATGAACTGGCTGACGGTGTCGACGTCGCTGGTCACGCGGGAGACCAGCGCGCCGCGCTGCTCGGTGCCCTGGGTGAGCAGGGAGAGGTCGTGGATGTGGCGGAAGGCGCGCTTGCGCAGGGTCGCCAGCGAGGTCTCGGCCAGGCGGAACAGGCGCCGGTTCATCAGCACGTTGCAGGTCGCGGTGCACAGCAGCACGAGGGCCGCGAGCCCGGCCGCCCCGGCGACGAAGGCGACGTCCGGGCGCTCGGGCGCGATGATCCCGCGGTCCAGGATCGACTGCACCGCGATCGGCACCACCACCTTGCCGGCGGTGGCGATCACCGCGAGCAGCAGGGTGATCCACAGGCCGCGCAGCAGCTCGGGGGTGAGGGCGAGGCCGCGGCGGATCGTCGCGACCGCGCCCTCGTCGGTGGCGGTCTCGCTGCCGAGGGCGGAGGAGGTGCCGGTCGCGGCGGTGCGGGCGGCGGGTGCGGCGGTCATCGGCCGACCTCCTCGTCGGTCGCGTCGGTCGCGTCGGTCGCGTCGGTCGCGTCGGTCGCGGCAGGCTCCTCGCGGCCGACGACGGGGGTGGCGCCGGTGCTGGTGGGCACCTCGCACTCGCCCTCGTCTCCCGTCAGCTCCTCGCGGCGGTAGCGGCCCGCGCCGTGCTTCTCGACGGCGTCGGCGACCATGCGCTCCCGCTCGGCGGTCACGCCGACGGCGGGGTCGGGGCCGTCGCTGGGCTGGGGCTTGGTGGCCTCGAGCAGGTTGTGGGAGATCGCGGCCTCGTCGTAGGCGTCCACCAGGGCGCGGTAGCCCTCGCAGCGCGAACGCAGCTCCTCGTGGGTGCCGGCATCCCCCACCCGGCCGTGGTCGAGGAACACGACCTGGTCGGCGAGGGAGATGGTGGACTTGCGGTAGGCGATCAGCAGCAGCGTCGAGGAGGTCATCGCGCGCCGGATCCCGTCGAGGATCGCGAGCTCGACACTGGGGTCGCAGGCGCTGGTGGCGTCGTCGAGGATCAGCAGCCGGGGCCGACGGGCGAGAGCCCGGGCGAGGGCGATGCGCTGGCGCTGGCCGCCCGAGAGCGAGCCGCCGCGCTCCCCGAGCTCGGTGTCCAGCCCTTCGGGCAGGGCGTCGACGAACGCCTCGGCCTGGGCGACGCGCAGCGCCCAGCGCACCGTGGCCTCGTCGATGTCCTCGCCGAGGGTGACGTTCTCGCGCACGGTCGCGTCGAACACGAAGGCCTGCTGGAGCACGAGGGCGACGTCCGCGGTGAGCGCGTCGGCCGTGAGGGTGCGCAGCTCGGCGCCGTCGAGGCGGATGTCGCCGGCGGTGGGGTCCACGAGCCCGGCGGCCAGCAGCGCGAGGGTGGACTTGCCGGAGCCGGTGGCGCCGACGACGGCGAGCACGCGCGTCCCCGCGGTGGGATCGGCGCGCAGGCTCACGGCGGTCAGGGCATGCCCCTCGCGCACCTGGAGGTCGTCGGCGCGCGTGCTGCGGCCCAGGATCACCTGCTCGGGATCGTCGCGGTAGACGAAGGTGACCTCGTCGAAGGACAGCACGCCGGGCCCCTTGGGCAGCGGGTCGGGGCCGTAGGTGCGCTCCTCGGCGACGTCGAGGATCTGCTGGACGCGGCCGCCGCCGACGACGGTGCGGGAGAGGTCCCCGAGCACCCAGCCGAAGGAGCGGATGGGCAGGGACATCAGCGTGAACAGGTAGGCGACCTCGACCAGCTGGCCGGTGGTCAGGTGCCCCTCCCCGATCCGCCAGGCGCCGAGCACGGCGACGGCGAGGATGCCGAGGTTGGGCAGGGCGTCGATCGCGGGGTCGAACCAGCCGCGGATGTAGCCGAAGCGGATGCCGGTCCCGCGCAGATCGTCGGCGGCGCGGGTGAAGCGCTTCTCCTCGACGTCCTCGCGGCCCAGCGACTTGACCACGTTGGCGCCGTCGAAGGACTCGTGGGCGATCTCGGCGACCTCCGCGCGCAGCTGCTGGGAGCGCATGGCGATGGGGGTGGCGAAGCGCTGCAGCAGCACGTTGAGGAGGATGAGCACGACGATCAGCGCGAGCATGACCACCAGGATCACGGGGTCGATGCGGGCCACCACCACGGTGGCGTAGGCGAGCATCACCAGGGTGGACAGCGCGAAGGGGAAGGGCGCCATCGCGAAGAAGGTCGCCTCGACGTCGGAGTAGACGGAGCTGAGCAGGGTGCCGGTGGCCTGGCGGCGGTGCCACAGCAGCGGCACCTTCGCGTACACCGCGGCGATCCGCTCGCGGTAGAGGCGGAACAGGTCGTACTGGGCGGCGGCGGCGAAGATGCGCCGCGCCATCACGGTGACCGCGCGGGCCACGGCGATGCCGAGGATCGCCGCGCCGCCGCCGAGGAGCAGGGCGGGGGCGGCCTCGCCGGCCTGGAAGGAGGGCACGATGACCTCCTCGGTGACCCGGCCGATCACGGCGGAGGTGCCGATCTGCAGCAGGGCGAAGGCGCTCGCGCCGAGCACGGCGAGGGAGAACCAGGCGCGCTGCTCCCAGGAGCCCTTGAGCAGGCGCTTCAGTCCCGGGATCAGCACCGCCGGGTGCTGCGGGAGGGGCGGTGCGGCGAGGGACGGGACGGCGGTCGAGGGGTAGGGCGGGGCGGGGGTGCGGGTGCGGGTGCGGGTGCGGGTCATGCGACCACGAAGTGGACGACGACGGCGATCGCGAAGGTGATCGTGGAGAGCATCGCGAGGGCGAACTCGATCATGATGCCGACCCCGAGGGCCTTGATCGCGATCCAGGCGGAGGTGAAGCCCTTCCGCCAGTCCTTCTGCCGCAGCGCCTCGGAGACGTACAGGCCGAGGAGGAATCCGAGGGGCAGGCCCAGGAAGGGGATCACGAAGATGCCGACGATGCCGGAGGCGATGCCCACGTAGACCGGCCACATGGGCACCTCGGCGGCGTGGAGCTTCCGCCCGGTGAGCACGTAGCTGGTGGTCATGCCGATCGCGCCGAACACGAGGACCAGGCCGAAGGCGACCCAGGCGGGCCATCCGCCCACCACGATCGCCCAGACCAGGGTCGCGATCACGAGGGTGATGGTGCCGGGCAGCACGGGCACGACGATGCCGCTGAGGCCCACGACGTAGGCGAGACCGACGAGGACCGTCACGATGATCTGGACGGTCAGGCTGTCGACCATGGGATGTCCTCCGGGGTGCTGGGCTGGGTGGTCTCGGGCGGCCTGCACCGTCGGCGTGATCGTTCACGGAGGCGGGGCGGGGCGGCGACGTCGGCCCTGTGCGGGGCCTCGTCCATCCTATCGGGAGAGGCGACGGACGGGCCGGGCCTTCGGGCTCGGACCCGGCACCTCGGCTCCGCGGCGGACGACGGACGACGGACGACGGACGACGGAGGGATCCTCCAGCGACCCGTCGTAGCGTTCTCGGCGTGAACGAGTTGATGCGGCTGGTCCTGGTGGGCATCGCGGGCGGGCTCGGCGTCTTCGCCGTGGTCCTGCTGCCGGCGATGTGGCTGCAGCGACGCCGCTTCGGGGCGGTGCGCCCGCCGCGGCTGGTGGCGGTGGCCGCGATCTGCGTGTACACGATGACGCTCGCGGGGCTCACGATCGCCCCGGCCTACGACGTGGCGGTGACCTGCCGGTCCCGAGCGGGCGGCGTGGCGCGGCTGGACCCCTTCCACACGGCCGCCGAGCTGCTGGCCCTGCAGCGCGGCGGGGCGGCGTGGTGGGAGGTGCTCGCGAGCTTCCCGCTCGCGCAGGTCGCGATGAACATGGCCCTGTTCCTGCCGCTGGGGATGATCCTGCGCGGGGTGTTCCGGCTGGATGCGACCGCGTCGGTGGCCATGGCGATGCTGCTCTCGGCGCTGATCGAGATCACGCAGTACACCGGGGCGTTCGGGATCTACCCGTGCGGGGTGCGGATCGCGGACATCGAGGACCTGGTCGCGAATACGGTGGGCGCTCTCGCCGGGGTGCTGTGCGCACCGCTCGCGACACGGCTCGGTGTCCCGCTGTTCGTGCACGAGCGACCGCTGGACAGGCCCGTCGACGACGACGCACGGTCCCCCCGCTCAGGGTCGGGATCGGACGGTCTCCTGTGATGGACACCGCGGAGAACAACCCTGCCGAGGAAGGGCTCGGGAACCGCACCCGCGAGCTCAACGGCGCCGCCGCCCGTGAGGCGCTCGAGAACTGCCAGCGCACCGGAGAGGCACGGAGGGACCACTCCGAGACGACCGACGTCGTGGACGGGAGCGGCAACCGGGTCGACCCGGCGGGATGGCCTTACGAGTGATGGTGTCGAACGACCGTGATCCCCGACCGAGGAGGGACCCCCATGAGCGACGACCTCCCGCACGTGGAACGGTACTTCCCGGGCGTCGTGCGGGAGTCCGGGGCCGACGTGCTGTGGGTGCTCCCGACCGATCAGGGCAACGCCTCCGTGCGCCAGGGCTCCGACGGCTCCTGGGGGCGGACGTCGGGCAGCGAGGGCATGCCGGACGACATCGCCGAGCCGGCCCGCTGAGCGGTGCGAGTGCGCGCCGCCGCGATCAGACGTCGACGCGGTAGTCCAGGGCCAGGTCCGCCGCATTGCGCCCTCTGATCCCCCAGTTCACGCGAGGGGTCTCCGTGATGGTCACCTCGACGCTGTGCGGCGGGGTCCCGGCCTCCTGCTCGAGGCGGGTGAAGAGCTCGTCGATCAGCGAGCGCTTGGCCGCCTCGGACCGGCCCTCGAACATCGAGATCTCGATGATCGTGTAGTCGGGGCCGCGGTCCTCGGGATGCACGAAGTCCTCGCGGTCCAGGGCGATGAAGCGCTGGAACCGCTTCTCCGGCGGGTAGTCCAGCGCCGACATGATCGCCGCGTGGATCGCGTCGGAGAGCGACGCCCGACGGCGCTCGATCGACTCCCGGTGCCCGTACACGATGATCTGCGCCATCGCTCCACCCTACGCAGTGCTCGTCTCCTCGCGGGACGCCCTCAGGGCAGGCGGACCACCTGGCCGGCCCAGGAGAAGCCGCCGCCGAAGCCGATCAGCAGGGCGGTCGCGCCCGAGGGGATCCGGCCGGCCTCGCGCATCCGGGAGATGGCCAGCGGGATGGTCGCCGCGGAGGTGTTGCCGGAGGTGATGATGTCGTCGGCGACGATCGCGTCCTCGCGCAGGTCGAGCGCGGCGGCGAGAGGCTCGATCATGCGCAGGTTCGCCTGGTGGGGCACGAACACGTCGATGTCCTCCATGGTCAGTCCCGCGGCCTCGACGATGCGGCGGGAGATCGTCGGGGCCTCGCGCAGCGCCCAGCCGAGCACCTGGCGGCCCTGCTGCGCGAAGGCCGGGCCCTCGCCGCCGATGGTGACGGCGTCGGCCAGCTCGGTCACGCTCCCCCACACCACGGGCGAGATCGTCGGCTCCTCGCTCGGGACCATGACCATCGCCCCGGCGCCGTCGGCGGTGAGGATGCAGGTGGTGCGGTCGGTGTAGTCGGTGACGGCCGAGAGCTTCTCCGCACCGATCACGAGGGTCGCGCGCGAGGCTCCGGTGCGCAGCGACATGTCCGCCACGGCGAGCGCGTGCTCGAAGCCGGAGCAGGCCGCGCCCACGTCGAAGGCGGCGGGGTCGGACAGTCCCAGCATCTGCGCGACGCGGCCCGCGACGCTCGGGGAACGCTCGTGGTTGGAGCAGGTCGCGACGATCACCTGGGTGATCTCCGCAGGGTCCAGGCCCGCGTCGGCCAGGGCCGCCCGGGCCGCCGGGGCGGCGAGATCGGCGACGTCCTCGCCGTCGGCCGCGATGTGCCGCTCCTCGATGCCGGTGCGCTGGCGGATCCACTCGTCGCTGGTCTCGACCAGCTGCTCGAGGTCGTGGTTGGTCATGACCCTCTCGGGCCGATGGTGCCCGGTCCCGATGATCCGGGAGCCGCCCGCGATCGGGGTCGCGGCGAGAGGTCGGGAGGTGGCGGTCATGCGCGCTCCTTGGGGTCGAGGGGATGGCCCGGTCCCGCTGCGCGGCAGGGCCGACGCCCCATGATCACCCGCGGCGCGGTCCGGTGCCAGCCGAGGAGGCTCTCGCCACCGGGCGGCCGACGGGACGGGTCCGGGCCCGTCAGCGGTGCATGCCTCGCAGCCCCACCCGCATCCCGGTGCCGAGCACGATCAGTGCCAGGGCAAGAGCGACGGCACGCCCGGCGTCCCAGCCGGTCCGGGCGAGGGACCCAGGGTCCGCCCGCTCACCACCGGGGTCCTGCGCCGAGGCGCTTCCTCCCCGCTCAGCGGATCCACCGTCGGATCCCGCATCACCGCCGGAACCCCCGGAACCACCGCCGGCGCCCGAGCCTTCGGAGCCGTCGCCCTCCCCCGAGCCACCGGAGCCCTCTGAGCCGTCAGCGCCGTCCGAGCCATCGCCGCCGTCAGACCCATCGCCACCGTCCGAGTCCCCGGGCTCTCCCGGCTCCTCCGGCTCGGGCCCGGGGCCGTCACCGGCCACCGCCACCCTGTGCTCGGCCGTGCGCCCGTTGACCGTCACCTGCACGGTCGCGGTGCCCGGTCGCAGCCCGGTGACCTCCCCGGTCGTGGGATTCAGCCGCAGCACCGCGCCGGGATCGGCCAGCTCGCCCGGCCCGTCGGCCCCCGCGGCGTCGATCCCCGAGGTGCCGGCGTCGACCTGCACGCCCTCGCCGCCCCACTGCGCGGTCATCGGCCATCCGACCGGCACCTCGGTGCCGTCCTGGACGATCTGCGCCGCGACCTCCCCGACCCCGCCGACGGGCAGCTCCTCGCTGCCGGCCACCGAGATCTCGTCGACCCAGGGCCGGGTCTCCGCCGCGAGCCAGGCGACGCGGTCCGCCGTGGTCGGGTCCTGGCCCACCGCGCCGGCGCCGGGGCTCACGCCGAGCATCGTCCAGCCGGTGAATCCGCCGGTGGCGGGCGTTCCCGCCGGGGACTTCCCCGAGTTGCCGTTGATCAGGGAGGTGACCCCCTCGACGGCCGAGCCGTGGAACGCCCCGACATGGCCGTTGACCACGGCGACGGACGTGCCGCTGCTGCGGCGGAACTCGGCCAGCTGCTGCTCGAGGGCGCGGGCCTCCCGCTGATCCGTGAGCTGGCTGAGCTTGCTGGGCAGGGGGTCGGCCGGCGGGTGGTGGAAGAAGATCACGGCGCCGGTGCGGGTCTCGGACCGCGCGACCTCGTCCAGCTGCCGCTCGAGCTGCTCGAGCTGGTCGAGGCCGTCCCCGGCGAGGCTGCCCGAGGCGCTGTTCAGCGTGATCACCTCGGTGCGG
The DNA here is from genome assembly GCF_052446295.1 of Brachybacterium sp. AOP43-C2-M15. NCBI lineage: Bacteria > Bacillati > Actinomycetota > Actinomycetes > Micrococcales > Dermabacteraceae > Brachybacterium > Brachybacterium sp. AOP43-C2-M15. The sequence continues at coordinate 57,567 of NZ_JBQSWB010000008.1, read as the reverse complement.
CCGAGGGACCGCTGGGTGCTCGTCGCGCCGAAGGCCTCCTCGAAGTTCTCGATCTCCCCGCCCATCGCCTCGTGGTTCCCGGGCACGTAGACGTAGGGGATCTCCTCGCCCCACTCCTCGTCGAGGATCTGCTGGGCGAGCGCGAAGTCCTCCGGGGAGGCCTCGTCGACGAAGTCGCCGTTGATGACCAGCAGATCCGGGGCGGCCTCCCGGATCTCGCGGAGGGTGCGACGGGCGCCCTCGACCGCCTCGCTCTCCGGATCCGCGGCCACGAACTGGGCGTCGCTCATCACCGCGATCCGCTGCGGGCGCTCCGCGACGCTGCCGTGGGTGAGCAGCGCCGGGTCGTGGACGGTGCTCTCGGCCGGGGTGTCGGTCTGCGGGGTGGTGACCGCCTCGAGGTCCGCCACCGCGATGTCGCCCTCGTACTGCGCCTCGGGCCGCGTCTCCATGAGCCGGATCCGCTCGACCGTGAGCGGCTGCGCGAGCCCCTCGGGCACGGTGAAGCGCACGCTCTGCCAGCCCTCGAAGTCCAGGTGATCGCCGTCGAGGTTGGTGACGGTGCCGTTGCCGTCGGTGACCTGGAGGCGCGGCCAGGTGCCGCTCCCGTCGCCGCGCACGTCCAGGGTGAAGGCCTGGGTGCGGCCGTCGACCGTGACCGGTTCGTCCGCCACGAGGTAGTACCCGCGGGTGGCGCTCGAGGTGGTGAAGTCGTAGGTCATGCCCACCGCGGGCACCGGGGTGCCGTCCTCGCCCTCGGGGCCGTCGGCGGCCTCGAAGGTGCCCTCGGCGCGGTCCGCGGCGTCGCTGAAGGCCGAGAGGTCGGAGAAGTCCAGGACCTGCTGCTCCTCGGTCCCGTAGGTGAGGGCCACGGTGGTCGACAGCCCGGCGGCGGAGAGCGTCAGCGTGCCCGTCTCCTGCTCCCCGGTGGCGGTGACCGTCCAGGTCCCGGCGCCGTCGTCGGCGACCTCGAAGCCGTCGTCGACCGCGACCTCGACGTCGGCGGTCTCGAGGCGGGTCCGCTGCCCGTCGGCGTCGTAGCCGGAGAGGGTCAGCTGCTCGCCGTCCTCGGTGTCGGAGAGGTTCAGCGAGCGCTCGTCGGCCTGCAGGCCGATCGGCGCGCCGAGCACCCGCAGCTCCTCACGCGCCTGGTGGGGCCCGGCGGTGTAGGTGACGGTGCCGCGGCCCGGGGAGGTGCCGCGCACGGTCGCGGAGGCGGCGTCGGAGGAGTCGATCTCGAGGGAGCCCGCGGCCTCGAAATCGCCGTCGGCCATCACCGGGTCAAGGTTCGCCCCCAGTCCGGTGGCCGCGAACGATCGGGTCAGGCCCGGGAACACGGCGTCCTCGCCGTCCAGGACGGGTCCGCTCTGCACATCGGCCACCTCCTCGGAGGGTGCGTCGGAGTAGAAGACCAGGGCATTGGGCACCTCGCGCACCTCGCCGTCGGAGGGGCTGTTCCAGATCGCCTCGGAGTCGGCGCCGGCGGTGCGGGCGGCGAGGGCGGAGGAGCCGCCGCCGTCGAGGTTGACGGCGTTGTGAGCGCCCATGTCGCGCAGGATCTCGCCGAGCTCGGGCAGCGTCATGCCGGCCGACTCGTCGCTGCGCCCGTCCAGGACCAGCACGAACAGCTCGCTGCCGTCGCGGCTGACGCCCACCGCGGTGCGCGGATGGATCTCGGTGACCAGCGACTCGTCGGGCAGCTCGGGCACCTCGCCGTCGGTGAGGATCTGATGGCTGCCGGCGATGCCGAGGTCGACCTCCTGATCGGGGCCGATCTCGATGTCGACCTCGTCGCCGACCTCGAGGGCGGCGATCTGCTCGGCGCCGTCCTCACGGCCGAGCAGCAGCTGGCCGTCCTCGGGGATCTCGGGGTCGCCGGCGCTCTCCTGCACCTCGCTGACCTCGGTGACGATCCCGTCGACGACGGTCGCGAGGGCGACCTGCTCGGCGGGCTCGTCGGGGGCGCCGACGGGCCGGTCCAGGGTGTACTCGCCCCAGGCCGGGGTGTACACGCCGATGCCGCCCTCGAGCAGGGCCGGGTTGTTGATCCCGGCGAGGTCGTGGACGGCACCGTCGGGGGTGGTGAGCTCCCCGGCGGCGGAGAGCGCCTGCACGACGGCCCGACCCTCGGCGAGGGTGAGCGCGGGCATCGGCTCCGGGGACCCCATCTGCACACCCTCGCTGCCGATCGAGGTGTTCAGCGGCGCGTCGGAGTGGTTGATGTCGAAGAAGGTGCCGTTGACCGCGGCGACCGCCTGCTCGCCCCGCTCCCCCGAGCGCATCACGTCCTGCAGGGGCGCACGGCCGGTGACCGTGCCGCCGTCGGCGACGTCGAAGGACAGGGTGGACTCGCGCAGATCGGCGGTCAGCACGCTGCCCTCGTTCCAGCCACCCTCCTCCAGGCGGGAGAAGGTGGTCAGGTCCAGGCCCGGCGCGACCCGGTAGTTCTGCGACTGGCGCAGCACCCCGCCGTGGGACAGCTGCTCGTCGGTGACCTCGGCGGCGGCGGGGCCGGCCTGCCAGGCCTGCAGCGAGAGCAGCGACGGGGCCAGCAGCGCGAGCGCCGCGAGCAGCGCGAGCCATCGCGCGGGCGGGCGCAGGCGGTCAGGACCGGGCAGTCCGGTCGCGGCGGGCGGGCGGGAGGCGGCGTGAGGCATCGAGGAGTCCAGGTCGCGGGGAACGGGCGGGCTCCACGCTATGTGACCTGGATGACACAGGGGCGGGTTCCGGGTGAACTGCCGGTGGCGCGGGCCCGGCGCGCATCGATCACCCCTCCCGCCCCGCGCTCACTGCGCGGACCAGCCGCCGTCCGAGGCGAGGATCTGCCCGTTGACGTTCGCGGCGTCCTCGGAGAGCAGCCAGGCGATCGAGGAGGCGAGGGTCTGCGCGGTCGCGACCGGCGGGATCTGTGCGAGGAACGGGGCCAGTCGCTCCCGGCCGAAGTCGGAGCGGAAGCTCCCCTCGATGCCGGTGGCCGTCGGGCCGGGGGCGACGGCGTTGGTGCGGATGCCGTGCGGACCGTAGAGCACGGCACCGGAGCGGGTCAGGCCCACCACGGCGTGCTTGCTCACGGTGTAGGCGGTGCCGGCGGCGCTGCCGCGCAGCGACGCCTCGGAGGCGACGTGGACGATCGCACCGGCGCCGGCCTCGAGCATCGCCGGCAGGACGGCACGGGTGAGCGCGAAGCTGCCGGTGACGTTGAGGGCGAGGACGCGCTCCCAGAGGGCGTCGTCGACCTCGTGCAGGGGCACCATCCCGTCCATGATCCCGGCGATGTTGGCGAGCCCGTCGATCCGCTCCCCGGCCGCGCCGACGATGCGCTCGACGTCCTCGGGCAGGGTGATGTCCGCGGTCACGGGCACGACGGCACCCTCGGGCGCCGCGTCGGCGAGGCGCGCCAGGCCCTCCTCGGAGAGGTCGACGGCGACGACGCGGCCGCCCTCGGCGAGGATCCGCTGCGCGGTGGCGCGGCCGATCCCGGAGGCGGCGCCGGTGACGATCACGGTGCGTCCGGCGAAGCGGGCGCCGCCGACGGGGGCGGCCGACGCCTCGGGCAGCTCGCCGCCGTTGACGGCGCGGACCATGTCCTCGACCATCGCGTCGGTCAGCCGGCCCCGGCTCATCTCGGCGAGCGTGGCGAGCGGGAGATCACGGATCCGGTCGAGCACGGCGGCGGGGTCGGCGCCGGCCTCTGCGCCGTCTCCTGCACCGTCACCTGCGCCGTCCCCTGCGCCGTCCCCCGAGCCCTGCCCCAGCCCCTCGAGGAGGCGGGCGATGAGGGGCGCCCCCTCGGGATGGGCGAGCCAGCGGGCGATGGTGTCCTGGGCGGTGAGCGGGGCGTCGGGGGTGGTGGGCTGAGTGCTCATGGCGGGTGTCCTCGTCGACGGGATGGATCGGTGTCCCGTGATTATGGGACCGCAGTCTCATTATTCCCTGGGAGTGCGCCGGGCGCCGGCGCGGGTGGCAGGATCGGGGCATGCCCTCCTCCTCTCCCCCGCCGTCGCGCGCCGGCCGACCCGTCGACCCCGCGCGACGCCGCGCCGTGCTGGAGGCCGCCGGGGAGCTGCTGGGCGAGCAGCCCTACGACGAGGTGACCATCGAGCAGATCGCGGAGCGCGCCGGGGTGGGCAAGCAGCTGCTGTACCGGGTGTGGGGCTCGAAGGCCGAGGTCGTGGCGCAGGCGGTGCTGCAGGGCACCTTCGCGCTCAGCCCCGAGCCGGTGCCGGACACGGGGGACCTCCGCGCCGATCTCGAGTCCTGGCTGCTCGCCACGGCCGAGGCGATCTCCGCCCCGTCGCGGCGCTCCGTCGCGCGGGCGCTGGCCACCGCCTCCGCCGGAGGTCCGGACCGGCGGGAGCTGTTCGACGAGGTGCTCACCCGACCGGCCGGGGCGGTCGTCGTCGAACGCCTGGAGAGGGCGCGAGCGGCGGGGGCGACGACGCCGTCGGCTCCGGCCGAGGTCATCGCGGATCTGCTCACCGGGTACATCGCCCTCGCCACCCTGGGCAGCGTCTCCCTCGCTCCGGAGCGGCTGCACCAGGTGCTCGACGCGGTGCTGCCCGGTGACGGTGCTCAGGCGGTGACGGGCCTCAGGCGGTGACGGTGAGCGTCGAGCGGCTGTCCTGACCGCGGCGCACGTGGATCTGCTCGGCGATCTGGGCCTTCATGTCGCCGACATGGCTGACGATCCCGATCACGCGGCCGCTCTCGGCCAGTCGACCGATCTCGCGGACCACGGTCTCGAGCGTCTCCGGGTCCAGGGAGCCGAAGCCCTCGTCGATGAACAGGGTCTCCATCTGCACTCCCCCGGCCTCGCCCATGACGATGTCGGCCAGTCCCAGCGCGAGGGCGAGGGAGACGAAGAAGGTCTCGCCGCCGGAGAGGGTCTCGGGCACCCGCGCCTGATCGGTGCGTCGGTCCAGGACCAGCAGGTCCAGGCCCGTCTTGCGGGCCCCGCGGGCGCCGGTGTCGCGCAGCAGCTCGAGGTCGGAGCCGGAGAACAGGGCGAGCCGGGTGTTGGCCGCCTCGATCACCGCGTCCAGGCGCCACATGAGCACGTAGGTGGACAGCTGCACGCGCTCCCCGTCGCTCGAGCGGCCGGTGGCGAGGTCGGCGACGCGCACGGTCACCCCGGCGCTCTCGCTCACGGTGCGCACTTGGGCCGACGCCGCCTCGAGCGCGGCGCGAGCGGTGCGGCTGCGCTCGGCGACGCCCTCGGTGCGGGCGGCGATGCCCGCGGCCTCGCGAGCGGCGGACTGGGCGCTGGTCAGGGTCGCGGCGGCGGCGGCGAGCGCGGCCTCCGCCTGCTCGCGGGCCTCGTCGCCCGCAGCGGCCTCCGCGATGCCCTCCTCGGCCATCCCGTCGGCGAGGCGGGACTCCTCGACGGCGCGGGTCTGGAGCTGCTTCTGCAGACGGGCGCGCTCCTCGGAGGGCAGGACCGCGGCGCGGGCCGCCTCGGCGGTGGCGAGTCCGCTGCTCGCGAGCGCCCTGTCCGCCTCGGCCGTGGCGTCGGCGGCCCGCTGCTCGGCATCGGTGCGGGCGCGCAGCGCCTCCCGCAGGGCGGTGGCGGCGCGGGCGCGGGCGCTGTGCGCACGGCGGCGGGCCGCGATCGAGTCGTCCGCCCCACGCGCGTCCGTGACCTTGGTGCGGTCGGCCTCGAGGGTGCGCGCGGCGTCGTCGATCGCGGTGCGTTCGCGCTCGACGGCGAGGGCGGTCCGCTCCTTCGCGGCGGCGAGCTGCCGGGTCTCCTCGTCGTGCGCGGCGATCGTCGTCTCGAGCGTCGCGACCTCCTGCTCGGCGGCGACCGCGGCCTCCACGGTGCGCCGCGCCTCCTCGACGGCGGCTCGGGCGGTGTCGGGCGTGTGGTCGCCGGCCTCCTCGCGCAGCTGCTCGAGCTTCTGGCGGCCGAGGGCGAGGGCCTGCTCGGCGCGGGCCTGGGCCTGCTCGGCCTGCTTCCGCTGCGCCTCGGCGGCCTCGACCTGCTCGGGGCCGACGGCGTCGTCGGCCGGGTCGGCCGGGTGGGGGTGGTCGAGGGCTCCGCAGACGGGGCACGGGGTCTCCTCGGCGAGGTCGGCGGCGAGCTCGGCGGCGATCCCGGCGAAGCGCCGACGGCGCAGCTCGGCCTCGGTCCGGGCGCTCTCCTGCGCGGTGCGCAGGGTGTCCGCGGCGGTGGAGTGCGCGGCGGCGACGGCTCGTTCCTGGGCGGCTGCCGCGGTGGTCGCCGTCCGCACCTCCTGCGCGGTGCGGTGGGCGGCGCGCGCGTCGCCCAGTCCGACGGCGACGGCGCGGGCGGCGTCCCGCTGCTCGACCAGGGCGGTGCGCTGCACGGGCCGCTCCTCGAGCTGCGTGCTCGCCGCCTCGAGCTGCTTCTGACGGCCGACGAGCTGCTCGCGACGGGCGCCGAGCTCCGTCTCCCGCTCGGGCAGGGCCTTCTCGAGGTCGACCAGCTCGCGGAGCGCCCCGGCCGCGCCGGTCGCCTCGTCGGCGGCGGCGGTCAGCGCATCGGCGGCGGTGAGCGCGTCCGCGGTCTCCTGGGCACCAGGTCCGGTGGCCCCGTCGAGCAGCTCGACGAGCTGCGGGTGCTCGGCGCGGGTGGTGGCGGCGAGGGCGGTGAGCGCCTCGATCGTCTCGGCGGCGGCGGCCGAGGCGGTGTCCCGTCGACGCAGCAGCTCGGCCACGGGGCGTGCGGTCTCGTCCCGCTGCAGCGCGCCGCGCGCCTGTTCGGCGGCGGGCCGCTCGGTCTCGAGCCGGGCGGCGAGGGCGTCGAGCTCGCGACGGCGATCGATACGGGTGCGGGCGGTGCGGGCGGCCTCCGCACGGTCGCGGGCGCTCTGCTCCTGTCCCGCGGCCGCGTCGGCCGCCGTGCGCGCCTCGGCGGCGCGGCCGGTGACCGCGGCGAGGTGCTCCTCCGCGGCCACCGCCAACGGGTCCAGGCGCAGCGCCCCAGCGTGCTCGTCGAGCTCGGCGATCTGCTCCTGCTCGAGACCGGTGGCCTCAGTGAAGCGGGCGAGCGCTGTGGCGAGGGTCTGCTGGGCGGCGTCGACCTCGCGCTTGGCCTGCTTGCGCATCTCCTCGAGCTGCTTCTCGACCGCGGCGTAGATCTCGGTGCCGAAGACGCGCTGGAGCACGGCCTGGCGCTCCCCGGTGCCGGCGCGCAGGAAGCGCGCGAACTCGTTCTGGGGCAGCAGGACGGTCTGGGTGAACTGGTCGCGGGTGAGGCCGACGGCGCGCTGGATCTCCCGGCCCACCTCGTCGATCCTGCTCGCGATCACCTCGATGCCGGCACCGCCGCCGGCGGTGTCGGCGATGACCTCCGCCATCAGCTGCGGGGAGCCGATCCGCCACAGCAGCGCCTTGGCCTGCTCCTTGGTGGTGCCGGTGCCGCGCCTCTTCGGGCGGAGGAACTCGGGCTGACGCCGCACGCGGAAGATGCCGGAGGCGGTCTCGAACACGAGGTCCACCACGCTCGGCTCGGTGGGGGCGGCGAACTGGGACCGGATGCGGTCCGCGCTGGTGGCGCTGCCCGCCACCTGCCCGTACAGGGCGTAGACGAGGGCGTCGAGGATCGTGGACTTTCCGGATCCGGTGGGGCCCTCGAGCAGGAACATGCCGCTCGCGCCCAGGGCCGCGAGGTCGATCTCGACGGTGCCGGCGAAGGGGCCGATCCCGGTCAGGCGCAGGTGGTGGAGCTTCACGAGGCCTCCTGCTGCCGGCGCACGGCGCTGTGGGCACGGTCCAGCACGTCGTGCTCCGCGGGAGTGGGGGCGGCGCCGGTGACGTGGGCGAGGAACTCGTCCATCACCTCGAGCGGGTTCTGCTCGCGGCGCACCACCGGGGTGCCCTCGCGGGCCTCGCGCCCCTCGGGCGCGTACTCGGTCAGCAGCAGGTGGGGGTACGCCTCGCGCAGCTGCTCCTGCAGGTGGGCGGGGCGGGCCGGGTCGGTGACCACGGCCTTCAGCCAGTCCCCGCCGTGCTCGTCGCGTCGGGCGAGGATCTCCTCGAGGGTGCCGCGCAGCTCGGTGAGGCGGCGCGGCACCGGGGCCTCGATCCGGCGCACCTGCGCGGCGGTGCCGGGAGCGCCGAGCTCGACCATCAGCACGGACTTGCGGTGGTGGCGCTCGGAGAAGGAGAAGGCCAGCGGGGAGCCGGAGTACCAGGCAGGAGCGCCGACGGCGCGGGTGAGGTCCTGGCAGCCGTGGAGGTGGCCGAGGGCGAGGTAGTCGATGCCGCCGAGCACGGCCGCGGGCACCGAGTCGACGCCGCCGACGGTGAGGTCGCGTTCGGAGTCGCTGGCCTCGCCGCCGGAGACGAAGGTGTGCGCGAGCACGACGGTGCGGGCGTGAGGATGCGCCGCGCCGCGCTCGCGCACACGGTCCAGCGCCGCGCGGGTGACGGCCTCATGGCTGCGGGCCAACGGCTCCTCCCCCGCTGCGACCAGCTCGGTGCGGGCCCGGTCCGGCTCCAGATAGGGCAGTCCGAAGAACAGCACCTCGCCGTGCTCGTCCGTCACCGAGACCGGGTGCTCGATCCCGGGCACGTCGGTGAGCAGGTGGATGCCGGAGCGCATCAGCGAGCGGCCGAAGCCGAGGCGCTCCGGGGAGTCGTGGTTGCCGGAGGTCAGCACCACGGTCGCGCCCGTCGCCGCGAGCCGAGCCAGGGCGCTGTCCAGCAGCTTCACGCTGGACACGGCCGGCACAGCGCGGTCGTACACGTCGCCCGGGACGACCACCACGTCGACCTGCTCGTCACGGACCAGCTCCACCAGCCAGTCCAGGAAGGCGGCCTGGTGCTCGTGCAGGTCCACCTTGTGCAGGGTGCGGCCGAGGTGCCAGTCCGAGGTGTGCAGGATCTTCATGTCCCCGAGCCTACGAGCGGGAGCCGACGTTCCGCGCCGCCGTGCACACCCTGCACGTCATGGGCATGCCGAGACCCCGGCGCGCGGGGGTGCGCCGGGTCCGGCGTGGGACGCGGAGGGGGCGGCCCGGGGGCGGGGGCGTCAGAACGGTGGGGGCCCGTCCTCTCCCCAGGGGCCCGGCGGGATGCCGGGCGCCCCCGGGGCAGGGCCGTCGGAGGACGGGACCTCGTCGGGCGGAGGGAGCGACCGCGGTCGGCGACCCGGCGGGAGCTGGTCCGACGGGGAACGGTCGGACGGGGGCCGGGCGGGCGGACGGCGGTCGGCCGGGGTGCCGGGAGCGGGAGCCCTCGCTGCGGCGGGGAGCGTGTCGGTGATGTCCTCGCCCAGGTACTCGTCATCGGCGCTGCCTGCGGGGATGCCGCGGAGGAACGCGGTCCAGGCCGTGCCGAGCAGCTCCGCCATCCGGATGCTCTCGGTGTCGAGATCGTCGATCACGGTGACGCTGTCCCCGTGAGGTCCGACGGCCCAGCGCGTGCGGCCCGGCTCGGTGGGAGCGGTGGGGAGGCGCGTGGGGTCCAGCAGTCCGTTGGTCTTGTCGAGATGGTGCTGCCAGCACAGCAGGTGGAGGTTCTCGACCTCGGTGGGGCCTCCCTCCCCCGGGGTGCCGCGACGGCATTCCTCGATGTGGTCGCACTCAGAGGCCCAGGAGGTGGGTCGGGTGCATCCCGGCACGGCGCAGGACGCGTTGCGGAGCCGGAGATGCTCGAGCATCGCCGCGGTGGGGGTGCATCGCTCGGCCGGGAGCGGGAGGAAGGCGCCGTGGGCGGGCTCGGTGAGGACGCGGTGCCACACCTCCGCGGCACCGGCGAGGGACCGGGCCATGGACGGCGGCAGGGGTGTGATGCCGTCGAGGTCGCCGGGGGCGTCCGAGGCACCGAGGAGGGTGAGCACGGGCACCGTGATGTTCAGGCGGAACCTCGCCTCGGGAACGGACGCGCCCTCGAGGTCCGGTGTCGCGGTGGCCATCAGCACGAACCGCAGCACGCTCAGGGGCAGTGCCTTCCCCGTCGTCAGCACCTGGCCGTCGGGATCGTGCGGGACGGGCGTCCCGTCGCGCAGAGCGGCGCGCTGGGCGGACTGGACCGCGCGGGCGGACTCGTCGAGCCGCTTCCACTGCGCGAGGACGTCCGGGATCGGGCCGACGATCTGGAGGATCCCCGTGCCGGGCTCGTGGCCCGGCAGCAGGTCGACGCTGCGAGGGAGCGAGGAGACCGGATCCGGATGCTGCTCGCGCTGCTCGAGCAGCGCGATGAGCTTCTTCACGAGGCGGAAGAAGCGTTCCGCCGTGATATCCATCGACCAGGAATCGACGGCGACGTCCACCTTCTTCCGCGAGCTGTCGGAAAGTCGCCTCGAGGACTTGATCATCGACTGGAACCAGGCGGAGGGCATCTTTCCCGCCTCCAGCGCGGCGAAGGCGCGAGGGAAGAGGTGCACCGCCTGGTGGGCATCGCGCAGCTGCCCTGCGGCCGCGTTCGCGGTGACCCTCAGCGCGAGCACGGCTCGTGTGGTGTCGACCTCGTCGAACTCCGCGAACTCCTCGTACTCGCCCTCGTGCGCATGGAGCTCGGCCAACGCTCGATACTTCTCGGCGAGGCAGAGCGCGGACTGCCTCTCGGCGTCCCACACACGCTGCGCCGCCTCGCTGAGCTGGGGATTCTCCACGCTTGCGCCGCGGCGGGGAAGGGAGTCGCGGGTGAGCTCTTCCCGGGCGCGCACCGTCCGCAGGTGCGAGGGCAGCGAGGCGAGGAACGCGGAGTCGGCAGCACGGTCCGCGGGCCCGGCACCGCCCTGCTCGTCGAACAGCGAGGACTGGCTCTCGACGGCACTCATACCCGATCACCTCCTGACGACCGCGCACACGGCCGGCGGCGGCCGTGACGGTCGGGATCCTTCTCCCGTTCGACACCTCGATCATATCGGGAATGGCCGACATTCGCCGCCTCGTGGAACCATTGTGGAAAACTCCGAGGATCGGTCGAGAACGATTCGTGGGCGACCCTGTCGCCCCTACTGCCGACATTCTTTCCTCCACAGAGGACGGTTATCCACATCGTGCTGGCGAGGAGGCGCCGCGTCGGGGCGGGACATCGGGGCGGGACATCGGGGCGGGACGTCGGGCGGGACGTCGGGCGGCCCCGGGGCAAACCGGAACGGACACGGGCGGACCCGGACGGGCCCGGAGCGCACTCCCGGCACATCTGCGCTCCCGCGGGGGCGCGGCGGGAGCGATGGCGGCGTAGCGTGCGGGCATGGCCACCGACGCTCCGTCCGCACCCTTCTCCAGCTCGTCCGCACTCACCACCCCCGCCGACGCCCCGGACACCGAGATCACCGCCGACGTCGTCGTCCTCGGCGGAGGTCCCGTGGGCGAGAATGTCGCCCAGTACGCGATCGAGGGCACCGACCTCACGGCCGTGCTCATCGAGGGCGAGCTGCTGGGCGGCGAATGCTCCTACTACGCCTGCATGCCGTCGAAGGCGCTGCTGCGACCGCTCGCCGTCGCCGACGCCGCCGCGCACCTGCCGGGGATCACCACCCCGGAGGTCGACCGCGAGGAGCTGCTCGCCCGGCGCGACACCTGGGTCTCGCACTACGACGACGCCGGGCAGGTGCAGTGGGCCGAGAGCGCCGGGATGCAGGTGGTGCGCGGTCACGGCCGGCTCGTCGGAGAGAAGGAGGTTCTGGTCGACGCCGGCAACGCCGCGGAAGCCGGCACAGGCACAGGCACAGGCACAGGCACAGGCACAGGCACAGGCACCGTCCGGGTCAGGGCCCGCCGCGCCGTGGTGCTGGCCACCGGATCACGGCCGCGCCTCCCGGAGGCGCTCGCGTCCCTGGCTCCGTGGACCTCCCGCGACGCCACCGGGGTGCGGGAGATCCCGGGCGAGCTGCTGATCGTCGGCGGCGGCGTGGTGGCCGTCGAGGCCGCGACCTGGATGGCGGCGCTCGGCTCCCGCGTCACGCTGCTGGTGCGCGGCCGGTCGCTGCTCGCCGGCCACGAGCCCTTCGCCGGCCGACACGTGCAGGAGGCCCTGGACCGGCTCGGCGTCGAGGTGCTGCTGGGCACCTCGGTCACCTCGGGCGAGCGCGCGGAGGCGCAGGAGACCGGCCTCGGCCGGCTCCACGGCGGACGGGTGAGCCTGCAGGTCCAGGACCACGAGGGCCGACGGGAGATCAGCGCCGACGAGGTCCTGGTCGCCACCGGGCGCGTGCCGCGACTGGCCGACGTCGGTCTCGAGGCTCTCGGCCTCGCGCCCGAGGACGTCACCAGGTCCGGTGCCGGGTCAGGATCCTCGCTGCCGTCGTGGCTGCACGCGGTGGGCGATGCCGGCGGCGAGGCGCCGCTGACCCACTGGGGCAAGTACCGCGCCCGGGTGATCGGGCAGGCGATCCGCGCCGGGGCGACCGGCGAGGCCCTCGAGCCGGTGCCGGAGCAGGTGCCGGTCCCGCAGGTCGTGTTCACCGATCCGCAGGTCGCCGCCGTCGGGCTCACCGAGGCCGAAGCCCGGCAGGCCGGGCACGAGGTGGTCACCGCGCAGGTGCCCTTCGGGGGCGCAGCCGGCTCGGCGCTGCTCCGGGACGACGTCACCGGCACCGCCCAGCTGGTCGTCGATCTCCGGAGCCGCACCCTGGTGGGCGCCACCTTCGTGGGCCCCGAGGCCTCCGAGCTGCTCCACGCGGCGACGATCGCGATCGTCGGCTCCGTGCCGGTGCACGTGCTGCGTCACGCGGTGCCGAGCTACCCGGCCGCCTCCGAGCTGTGGCTGCGCCTGCTCGAGGACCTGCCGCACGAGCTGCGGGCCGGCTGAGCACGCCGACCGGACGGGCCGGTCGCGCCTCCCGCCGTCCTCCCCTCGGGGCCGCTCAGCAGATGCTCCCGCTCCGATCCTCCCTGTGCTCCCGCTCCGATCCTCCCTTGGGAGGAGATGACAGTTCGCACTGGCGTGCGGTGCGACCGGGAGGGTGGAATGGAGGAAGAGAACGCTCCGCGGCACCGCGCCGCCCTGCCCGGGAGGATCATGTTCACGCGACTGCATCGTTCGCGCCGACTGCGCCGCGCCAAGCCCGGCGACGGCCGCATGCTCGAGGACCTGCGCTGGTGGCAGACGTTCACCCGCACCCAGTTCTTCCTGGACCCCGACGAGTCCGCGGGCCGGCCCGCGCCGTACGCGGTGGACGTCCGCTACCTCGCCACGGAGCTCGAGGGCGGGAAGATCGCCGAGGGCGCCCGGCACGCCCCCGTCGCCCTCCACCGCGACGGACGGCAGGTGCACATCGCGAACCCGCCGGTGGCCTTCGAGGTCGAGGACGGGGTGATCGAGGTGGCGACCAGCACCTACGGCCTGACCAGGATGCATCACACGCCCACCGGCGGCGGGACGGCCCGGCCCCTGCGCCCGCACCGACGCTCGCTCGAAGGGCGGCGGGCGCGCTTCGGCGATCGGCACCCGGGGGCGAGCAGGGCCATCGGGCTGCTCGCGATCGTGGTGCTCCTTCTGGGCCTGGTGGTGATGCTCCCGCAGGCCGCGGAGCTCGTCACGAGCCTGGACCCGGTGGCCGAGCGGGTCGGCACCTTCACCTCCCCGATCCAGCTGCCGGGATGGGCGAACACCGCGCTGCTCGTCGCCGGCGCCCTCGCGGCGACCGAGCGGGCGCTCACCCTGCGCAACCACTGGCTGATCGACGCGGACACCACGTGGACCGCCTTCACCTGAGCCGGTCCGCTCCTCGCTCGCCGGCCCGAAAACTCCTCGTGCTCGTCGACCCGGCCCCGTAGTGTCGGCCCATGTCCGACGCCTCCACGACTTCTGACACCTCCCCCACGTCCGACACCCTCACGACGTCCGACACCTCCACGACGTCCGTCCGGCAGCCCGGCCCCGACGCGATCTTCGCCGATCCGCTGCTGGCCGCCTGCTACGACACCTTCGACGGCGAGCGTGACGACCTCGACCACTACCGGGAGATCCTCGCCGAGCTCGGCGCCCGCACCGTCATCGACGTGGGCTGCGGGACCGGCTCCCTCGCGACGCGGCTCGCGGCCGAGGGCCTGGCCCTGACCGGTGTCGATCCCGCGCTCGCCTCCCTCGAGGTGGCCCGGGCGAAGCCCGGCGGCGAGGCGGTGGACTGGATCCACGGCACCGCCGAGGACCTCCCCCCGCTCGCGGCCGACGCGGCGGTGATGACCGGGAACGTCGCGCAGGTGTTCCTCACCGATGACGCCTGGAGCGCGACCCTCGACGGGATCCGCGCCGCACTGCGCGACGGCGGAACGCTGGTCTTCGAGTCCCGGCGTCCGGAGCGGCGGGCCTGGGAGGAGTGGCAGGCCGCGACCGACGAGGTGGTGCACGAGGTGCCGGGCGTGGGCCGGGTGGCGGTGCGGCCGACGGGGTTCGAGGTGGCGCTGCCGCTGGTGACCTTCTCCGACGAGTTCCGTCTCGAGGACGGCACCACGCTGACCTCCACCTCGACCCTGCGCTGGCGCGACGAGGCCGAGCTGCGCTCCACCCTGCACAGCGCCGGGTTCGAGGTCGAGGAGATCCGCGACGCCCCGGACCGCCCGGGGCGGGAGCACGTCGTCCTCGCCCGGGCGGTCTGAGCCCGATCAGCTCTGCTCGGCGACCGTGCCGGTGCCGGTGTAGAAGCCGTAGGTGGCGTCGGCCTGCAGCTGGGTGGCCTCGGCGTCCTCCCCGGCGGCGGCGTGGGCCACGGCCCAGCCGTCGGCCGCGCCCCGGTAGAACGACCGTCCCTCCGCGGTGCCCGCCCAGGCCTCGGCCTCGGACGGGGAGAGGGTGCCCTCGACCGCGCCGAGGTGCAGGGCGAGGCCCAGCAGGCCCCCGTCCCAGCCCACCCCGGTGGCGCCGGGACCGAAGGTCTCCCACATCTCGGCGGGGACGTCGGCCGTGCGCGCTGTGTGCTCGAGCTCGAACCGGGTGGCGTCCTCGCCCTCGGCGGCCAGGCGCACGCTCACCCACGAGGTGCTGCCCATCGCCTCCCAGCTGACGCGGAACTCGGCCGTCCCGTCGGCGGGCGGGTCGCAGGAGAGGATCTCGCCGCCGGCCTGTCCCTCGAACTGGTAGCGACCGCCCGGGCGGAGGTCGCCGCTGATCGGCAGGAACCAGCGCGGGATCCGCTCGGCGGAGGTGACGGCGTCCCACACGTCGTCGATCGCGGCGGGATAGGTCTGCTCGAGGGACTGGACGTGCGCGGGCGCGCCGGCCTCCTGCGCGAGACGGTACGAGCGGGTGACGGACTGCAGCTGGACGGGGACGTCGACCATGTCAGGTCTCCTTCGGGGTGGGGGTCGCGACGGGCGGGGCGCCCGGTGCGGGGTCGGGGCCGGGAGCGTCGGGCGTCGGGTGCCAGAAGCGCTCGAAGGGGCTCAGCCAGTCCGTGGCCTCTCGGGGGCCACGGGCGTCGACCGCGTAGAGACGGCGCCGCCCCTCGGCCCGGACGGTGGCGAAGTCGTGCTCGCGCAGCACCCGCAGGTGCTGGGAGACGGCGGGCTGGCTGATCGAGAACTCCCGCTGCACGCTCGCGCCGATCGCGCCCGCGCTCAGCTCCCCGTCGTCGGCGAGGAGCTCGAGGATCCGTCGCCGCACCGGGTCGCCGAGGACGTCGAGCGCGTGCATGCGGCCATCCTCCCCATCCACGCTATATAAGTCAAGACTTATTCGAGCCGGAGCGGGACGGGGAGCGGCGCGCGGCCAGGACGACGCCTCGGTGGGCGAGCCCGGTCAGCACCAGCACTGCTCCGGACGCGATCGTGCGGCCCGGCAGCGAGGCGACCAGCAGCACGCAGCCGAGCAGCCCCGCCAGCTGCACGGCCCTCGGGGTCAGCCGCCACTGCCCGTCCTGGGTGAGCGCCGCGAGGTTCGCGATCGCGTAGTACAGCAGCACGCCGAAGGAGGACGCGGCGATCGCGACCAGCACGTCCGAGGCCAGCAGCACCAGGAGCAGCACGGCGAGGCCCGCCGCGAGCTCCGCCCTCTGGGGCACGGAGAACCGGGGCGCGACGTGGGCGAGGACTCCCGGGAGGTCCCGCTCGCGCGCCATCGCGAGCACGGTGCGCGAGATTCCCGCGATCAGCGCCAGCAGGGCTCCGCTCGCGGCCGCCACCGCTCCGACGGTGAGGACGACGTGCCAGGGTCCACCGGCGCCCACGGACTCGAGCGCGGCGCGGAAGGGCGCCGGCCCCCATCCGCCGCGGCCCGGCGCGGGGCCGACGAGCACGAGCACCGCCGAGAGCACGAGGTACAGCCCCGTCACCACGGCCAGGGCGAGGACGATCGCGCGGGGGATGGTGCGCCGAGGATCGACGACCTCCTCCCCGAGGGTCGCCACCCGCGCATATCCGGCGAAGGCGAAGAACATCAGGGCCGCGGCCTGCGCCACGGCGAGGGCGAGCGCGACCGGTCCGCCGCCCGTCCCGAGCAGGGCGACCGGCCCGCCGTCCCAGAACCCCGACGCGGCACCGGCGAGCGGACCGGGGACCAGGGTCCCGCCCGCGGCGGCATCGGCCGCACCCGCACCCGCGCCGGATCCGCCTGCTCCCGTGCCGAGTCCGACGAGGAGCCGGCCCGCGGTGAGCAGCAGCGCCGCGATCGCGATGACCACCAGTGCCCGGGCGAGCGCCGCGGTGCGGGTGATCCCCACCAGGTTCACCGCGGTGAGCACCACGACCACCAGCGCGGCCACGATCCGCTGGGCGGAGTCGGGCACCAGGTGCGCCGCGATGACCAGAGCCATCGCCGCGCACGAGGCGATCTTCCCCAGCACGAAGCACCAGCCGGCGAGGAAGCCCCACCAGGGTCCGAGCCGCTCCCGGCCGAAGTGGTAGGTGCCGCCGGAGGCCGGGTGCTGCGCGGCCAGCTGGGCGGTCGAGAGGGCGTTGCACAGCGCCACCCCCGCGGCGATCAGCACCGCGAGCGGGGCGAGCGCCCCGGCGAGGTCCTGCGCCGCGCCGAGGGAGACGAACGCCCCCGCGCCGAGCATCGAGGCGAGGCCGAGGACGACCGCGTCGCGCAGACCGAGCCGACGTGCGAGCGTGCCCTCGCCCCCGTCGGGGGCGCTGCCGCCGGTCACGGCCTGCCTCCGCTGTCCGCTCAGGAGCGGTCGACCCGGTGGAGGAAGGCCGCGGCCTCCGCGCGGTCCACGCGGGTGGTGGGCCGGAAGTCCTCACCGTCGACGATCCCCTCGTCGAGCCCCTCGGCCTGCAGCCAGGCGATCGCGTCGGCCTGCGCATCGCCCGTCGGCGCCTCGACCTCGGGGGAGCCGGCCGCGGCGTGCAGCGCCTCGGCGAGCACGCCGCGGGTGAGGACCGTGCCCGGGCGGAAGGACCCGTCGTCAGCGGTCAGGATCCCCTCGCCGTCGGCCCAGAGGATCGCCTCGTAGTGCGGGTGGTCGGCGGCGACGTCCGCGAAGGGCGAGGTGCCCGGCGCGTCCGCGGCGGGGGCGCCGGCCATCACGTGCAGCGCGGCCGCGAGGTCCGCGCGGGAGGTCGTCCGGGCGGGCCGGAAGGTGCCGTCCTCCCCGGCGGGCAGGATCGCGTGCTGGGCCGCCCACAGGATCTCCGCGGAGTACGGGTGCGAGGCGCGCACGTCGCGGAGGTCCGGGAGGGCGGGCGCCTCCTCGTACCGCGCGTCCAGGCCCACGA
Source organism: Brachybacterium sp. AOP43-C2-M15 (assembly GCF_052446295.1). Taxonomy (NCBI): domain Bacteria; kingdom Bacillati; phylum Actinomycetota; class Actinomycetes; order Micrococcales; family Dermabacteraceae; genus Brachybacterium; species Brachybacterium sp. AOP43-C2-M15. The sequence continues at coordinate 39,994 of NZ_JBQSWB010000008.1, read as the reverse complement.
CCATCGGGTCATGGTCCGAGGAGGCGAAGGGGCCGCTCTCGTGGAGGTCGGTGAGGTTGTTGTTGTAGCGGCCGTACTGGGCCATCACCGGCTCGGCGCCGTTGATCTGCCAGTCCGTGGCGCCGGTGACGCGCTCGGCGCCCGAGGGGTTGGCGATCACGTGGTCGAGCGAGCCGACCATCCCGCCGAAGCTGTAGGACCAGCCCTCGGGGTCGTGCCTCTCGCCGAGGTTCACGAAGCCCTGCTCGTAGAACAGCTGCAGCGGCTCCTCCTGGGTGTAGGCGTTGAAGTCGCCGCCGTGGAAGACGTCCTCCACGCCGAGCTCGTCCGCCGTCCGCTCCGCCCAGGTCCGCAGCGCCTCGGCCTGCTGGAGGCGGGAGGTGCGGCCGTTGCCCTGGACCGGGTCCTCCGGCAGGTCCGCGTCCTCGGCGTCGGCCGAGCCCTTGGACTTGAAGTGGTTGATGGTGAAGAAGAACGGCTCGCCCTCTCCCTGCGCACCGCCCTCGGCCTGCGCCGGCACGAACACCTGCCCGATCGGCTCGCGGGCGTTGTCGAAGGCGTCGTCGCCGGCGAGGATCTGCGCGCCGCCCTGCGGGGAGACCGCGGCGGGCTTGTAGAGGATCGCGTTGGTGATGACGTCCTGCCCGCCGTCCAGGCCGAGCTCGGCGTAGGCCTCGCCGGTGGGGACGAAGGCCCAGGTGCCCTCGCCGTCGTGCGCGTCGAGCGCGTCCACCAGGGTGGCGGTCGCCTCGTCGGCCTCCTCGCCCAGGCGGGCGGAGTTCTCGATCTCGGTCAGGCCCACCACGTCGGCCCCGGTGCCGGAGATCGCCTCGACGATCTTGGACTGCTGGCGCTCGAGGTCGTCGGCGCCCCACGCGCCGCGGGGCAGGCAGCCGCCGCGCACCGTGGCGCCCTCGCCGTCCATGTCGGTGTACGGCTCGCAGCCGGGGGTGTCCTCACCGAGGGTGGTGAAGTAGTTCAGGACGTTGAAGGTGGCCAGGCGCAGGTCGCCGCCCACCTCGTCGGGCGCGTCCCGGCGGGTGTTCTCGAAGTCGACGCCGTCGCTGCCCGCGGAGGTCCACGGGGTGGTGACGTTCAGCCGCCACTGGTCGAAGGAGTAGGCGACCACGACGGGCTCGGTGAAGGTGGCCGCGGCCCCGACCCGCACCGGCTCCTCGGTGGTCAGCCAGCTCATCGGCTCGGTGGGGGTGGTGGAGAAGTTCGTGGTGCGGCCGTCGTCCAGCAGCACCATCTGCTCCGCGAGGCTCTCGTGGTGGGCGGTGGCCTCCTCGCCCGGGCGCATGATGTCCCCGGCCTGCACGAGCGGCTCGTCGCCGATCGCGAGGGTCACCTCGCCGAAGCGGCCGGTGTCGTAGGTGTCGGTGACGGTGAAGTCACCCTCTCCCGGCAGGTACAGCATGTGCTCGAGGCTCTCGCGGTGCTCCTCCTCGGTGGGGAACCCGCCCTCGAGGGTCGCGGGCTCGACCGGGTCGAGCGGCTCGGGGAGCTGCTCGAGGCCGTCGGGGCCGACGGAGATCTGCGTGGAGTCGAAGTACTCGCCGACCTCGCCCCGCACGCGTACGGAGTCGCCGATCGCGACCTCGGAGGCGGTCGTCGGGGAATGCACGAACACGGCGGTGGAGCCGGTGTGGGTGGAGAAGTCCAGCGCTCCGCCGGTGCCGGCGGCCTGGAGGACGTAGCCGTTCAGTCCGCCGGTGGCGTAGACCGCGGTGACCACGCCCTCGGTGAGGACGTGCCGGCCGACGAGCGGGCTGGCGGGCCCGGTGCCCTGGATCTCGGCGATCGAGGCCTCGACGGCCTCCGCGGGCGGCTGCTCGTCATCGCCGTCATCGTCGCCGTCATCGTCGTCGCCGTCGTCGTCATCGTCCTCGCCCGGAGCCGCACCCGGCGTGGGGGTGCCCGCGGCGAAGTCGGCGGAGTTCTCGCCGGTCGCGTCCGTGCGCTCGATCGAGGTGCCGTTGGTGGTGGCCGGGGCGGGCGCCTCGCCGGAGAAGGTCGCGGCGGCGCCCCAGCCGACGAGGTCGATCACGGCCGGGTCCTCGGCGCAGGTCGCACCGGTGCACTGCAGGGTCCCCGCGGCGTCGGAGAGGGCGAACACGCCCTGGGTGCCGGAGACGTTGATGCCGCCGACGAGGTCCGCCTCGGGCAGCGGCTCCCCGTTGCCGTTGCCGGCGGCGAGCTGGATGAGGAAGGTCTCCCCCGCGGCGACGGTGCCGCTGAGGGCCAGGGTGCCCGCCCCGCCGTTGAAGGAGCCGGTCGCGGAGGCGTACTGGAGGGTCCAGCCGGTCAGGTCGAGGTCGGTGTCCGAGGTGTTGACCAGCTCGACGAAGTCGTGGCGGAAGGCGGCGCCGCTGTTGCCGCCTCCTCCGTAGACCTCCTGGATCCGCAGATCGCCGGGCGTGACCGCGGCGGCCCGGGCGGGCAGGATCTGGCCGGGCAGCACGGACAGGCCGAGGGCGAGGGCGGCGGCCGCGACGACGAGCCGGGCCGGTCGACGGCGCAGGCCCTCACGGGTGGGGGTGCTCATGGCGGGGATGCTCCTTGGGCGGGGCGGTCGGCGAGCTGTGCGGTCTGCGGGCTGGGCGGTCTGCGGGCTGGGCGGTCTGCGGGCTGCGGGAGGTGCGGATGCGGAGACGGGGAGGCCGGGACGCAGCCCGACCTCCCCGTCTCCATGGGATCGCTCAGTCGCGGCTCAGGTGCCGGCGCAGGCCCAGGGCGCCCAGACCCAGCAGGGAGAGCACGGCGGCCGCCGCGGCGTAGGGAGCGAGCTCCGAGCCGGTGCGGGGCAGGTCGCTGCGCGCGCCCTCGTCCACGATCGGGGTGACGGTGCCGCCGGTGGAACCGTCATCGGTGGAGTCGTCGTCCCCGGTGGGAGGCGGCGTGGTGGCGTCGTCCTCGCCGTCACCCGGGGGCGGGGTGGTGGCGTCGTCGTCCTCGTCGCCCGGAGGCGGGGTGGCGTCGTCCTCGTCGTCCGGCGGCGGGGTGGTGTCGTCGCCGTCGTCGAAGCACTCGTCCGGAGGACCGCCCGAGGTCCAGGTGAAGGACGGGATCTCCACGACGATCTCGGTGCCGGTCTCGGGGATCGCGGTGACGGTCAGCGGCACGACGGTGCCCTCGGGGACGCACAGCCAGTCGGTGAGGGTGACGTCGGCGAACAGGGCCCCGGCGTCCTCGACGTGCTCGTAGGGCGCCTCGAAGGTGCCGTACTCGCCGGCGTCGACGACCACGGTCTCGATCTGGGGCGCGCCCAGGCTGAGGGACTCGACGCCGCCGATGCGCAGCACCGGGTCGCGGTCCACGCCGGCCTCGGAGTCGTACTCGCCGCCGTCGAGGATCTGCAGCTCGAGCTGGCGCTGGGCGTAGCCGGGCGCGAGGTCCTCGTTCGCCTCGAGGTACTGGACGAAGGCGTCACGGTCCAGCACCCCGTTGTCCTGCACGTTCTCCGCCTCGGAGAGGGCCCACATGTTGTCGCCGCCCTCGAAGAGGAAGCTCGCGGTGACGATCGTGTAGGTGGCGTCGGGGTCGATCAGCTCGCCGTCGATGCGGATCTCGACGATGCGGTCGTCCAGCTCACGGGTGGAGTCGAAGACGTACTCGACGTTCTCGGAGACGCTGAAGGCGAGGAACTCGCTGGACTCCGTGCCGTCGGCGCTGCGCTGCCACTGCTCCTCGAGCATCTGCTTCAGCTGGTCACCGGTGACCTCGCCGGAGTTCAGCGTGTTGCCGAAGGGGACCATGGAGTTGGCCTCGGCGTAGGTGACCACGCCGTCGCCCTCGGCGCCCGCGGCCTCGTACCAGAGCTCGGCGCGGATGCCGCCGGGGTTCATGAAGCCGATGACCTCGTGCTCGCCGTCGAGGCCGGAGTCCTCGAGGTACCACTTCATGGAGTCGGCGAGCATGTCGCCGGCGGCGGAGTGCCGCGAGCGGTCGTCGCCCTTGGTGTTGGCCTGGTCGCCGACCGGGGTGATCGACTCGCGCGTCCCGTCCTCGCCGTACTGCGCCACGGTGTCGTCCCAGGAGGTGGTGACGTCCGCGGAGACGGAGCCGACGGGCACGGCGCCGAGGACCTCCGCCTCGGCGATGGCCTCCTCGGCGACGGTCTTCGCGGCCTCGTAGTTCTCGGCGCCCGCGCAGGCCTCGAAGTCCGCCTCGGAGGTCGGGATCAGCTCGGTGCCGCCGTCGATGACGTCCCAGTCGCCCTCGTCGTCGCGCTGGAGCGTGACGGCGCCGAGGTTCGCGCCGCTCGCGCCGGTCTGGACGATCGGGCGGACCTCGCCGTCCTCGCCGGGCACCGGGGCGTCGTAGGCGTAGGTCTGGTGGGAGTCGCCGTTGAAGATCGCGTCGGCCTCCGCGGAGGTCTGCTCGACGATCTTGTCGAAGATCGGGTCGGAGTTGGCCGGGGCGCTGCCCGGTTCCCCGTTCCCGCTCGCACCCTCGTGGTACGAGACCACGAGCACGTCGTACTCGTCCTCGGGGTCCTCGGAGGCGGTGAGCTCCTCGATCGCCTCGTTGACCGAGTCGACCGGGTCGCGGAACTCGAGGCCCTCGATGGCCGCGGGGCTGACCTTGCCGACGGTCTTGGTGGTGACGGCGCCGACCACGGCGACCCGCACGTCCCCGGCGTCGACGATCGCGTAGGGGTCGTGGAGGCGCGTGCCGTCGGCCTGGTAGACGTTCGCCGCCAGGTCGGGGAAGTCCGTGCGCGGCTCGATGCGCTCGAGGAGGTCGTCCTGGCCCTGGTCGTACTCGTGGTTGCCGATCGCGCCCGCGTCCACGCCCAGGGCGTTGAGGAAGTCGATCGTCGGCTCGTCGTTCGCGACGGCGGAGACGAAGGCGCTGCCGCCCACGTTGTCGCCGGCGGAGAGCAGCGCGTTGTTGGGGTTCTGCGCCTGGACGTTCGCGACGGTGCAGGCGAACGCGTCCCCGGAGTCGAGAGCGCCGTGGAAGTCGTTGAAGGTCATCAGGGTGACCTCGTCGCCGGGCTCGGCGGCGGCGGCGCCGAGGGGCACGACGGCCGTGGCGAGGGCGAGCGCTGCGGCGCCGAGGCCGACGGATGCGCCGCGCGCGATCCGACGGGCGGGGGTGTCGATCATGGAGGCTCCTGGGGACGGGAGGCGCGGGGGACGGGAGGCGCAGATGTGCGCCATGTCATCTCACCGCACATCCTGCGCGACACGCCCGGTTTTCGGGAGAACAGGCGCACACCGTCATCGAAAATTCATCATCCGCGATGCCCCCGCGGAGGTTACCGACCCCCGGATGACCTGGGCTTGACCGATGCTTGACCTTCGGCGTCGGCGCCGCGGCGCCCCCGTCGGCCGCCCCCTGCGCTCGCGGGAGACCGCGGTCACCGGTAGCATGCCCGCCCATGTGATGCACGTCAGGAAGTCCCGGCAACGCTCCGACGCCGCTGCGCGGTTGTGGGTAGCATTCCCCAGGACTTCGGACGGACCACTGCTGACCGCGCCCGCGCGGCCCCGGCCCCGACGACCTCGGATCCGGCCCGTCGGATCGCGCTCGGCACCGACCGCAGCCCGTACTCTCCGACGCACTCTCCCCACCTCGGACGCGGATCACGACCCGGCCGACCACGAGCCGCCACCGGGCCGTCGACGCGTCACCAAGGAGTCCTCCCCCATGGTCATGCCGTTCCTCAGCCGCCGCCCCACCGTTCCCGCGAAGGACGGCGCGAGCTGGCCGCACGTGATCATCCTCGGCGGCGGATTCGCCGGCGCGCACGCGGTGACGGCGCTGCGCGACGCCCGGGTGCGCATCACCCTCATCGACCGCAACGTCTACAAGACCTTCCAGCCGCTGCTGTACCAGGTCGCGACCGCCGGCCTGAACCCGGGCGACGTCACCATGTTCCTGCGCGGCCTGTCCCTGAAGGTGCCGAACATGCGCTACCGCCAGGGTGAGGTCGAGGGCGTGGACCCCGAGCGCAAGGTGGTGCGCATGGACGAGGGCCAGCGCGGCATCCAGGAGCTGACCTACGACTACCTGATCGTGGCCAGCGGTGCGACGACCACCTACTTCGGCACCCCCGGCGCCGAGGAGCACGCGATGCCGATGTACACGCGCTCCCAGGCGCTCGCGATCCGCGACCGGATCTTCTCCGAGCTGGAGCGCTCGAGCCGCGAGAGCGGGCTCACCCACGACAAGCTGCACGTCGCGATCGTGGGCGGCGGGCCGACGGGCGTCGAGATCGCCGGCGCGCTGGCGGACTTCCGCATGCAGGAGCTCGACATCCTCTATCCCGAGATGGATCCGGGGACTCTGCAGGTCACGGTGCTGCAGCGCGGCGACGAGGTGCTCAAGGAGTTCAGCACCAAGTACCGCGGCTACGCGGCCGAGGAGCTGCGCGACCGCGGCGTGATGCTGCGCCTGGGCCGCGGCGTGAAGGAGGTCGGCTACGACCACGTGGTCCTCGACGACGACACCGTCGTCGAGTCCGACATCACCATCTGGGCCGCCGGCGTCGCCATCGCCGAGCAGGTCTCGAGCTGGGGGCTCCCCCAGGACAAGCGCGGGCGTCTCGCCGTGGACGACTACCTGCAGGTCAAGGGCTTCCCCGGGGTCTACGCCGCCGGTGACATCGCCGCCCAGGACGACCCACTGCCCCAGCTCGCGCAGCCCGCGATCCAGACCGGCCAGGCCGCGGCCCGGAACATCGCCGCCGAGGTCGCCCGCAAGCCGCGCAAGAAGTTCGCGTACACCGACCTGGGCACCATGGCCACCATCGGCCGCCACGCCGCGATCGCCGAGATCCCGGTGCTCGGCGGGCTCTCGGGCTCGATCGGCTGGGCCGCCTGGCTGGGCGTGCACATCACCAAGATGATCGGTCACCGCAACCAGCGCGCGGTCGCGATGAACCTGGTGTCGCTGTACGGCGGAACCCGCGCCACGCACCAGCCGAACCCGGTGGTCGGCGAGGTGGACTCGCTGCGCGCGGCGCGCATCTTCGAGGAGCAGGCCCCGCACCGCAAGTTCGGTCGGGGCGCCGGCGCGGCCGACCCCTCGGACGTGATCATCTCCGAGACCGCCCAGGGGACGATGAGGGCCGACGGGCCCTCCGCCGGCCCGGGGACCGACGCACCTCCGCCGAAGGGCTGACCGCGCCGGGGCCCGTGGGCACGGGGCCGAGGCCACCGGAGCCGAGCGGGACACCCCTGCCTGACCGAGCGGGTCCCGACGCCGAGCGGGGCACCCCTGCCCCACCGAGCGGGACCAGACGCCGAGCGGGGCAGAGTTGGGGGAATCGCGCCTCCATTCCCCCACCTCTGCCCCGCTCACGCGAGAGACGCCGTCACCACTCGCACGCGCGGCCTCCGTGCTGGTCTCCGTGCTCGATCCGGAGCTGGTGGTCATCGCCGGGGAGCTCACGGTGGGCGGGGAGCCCTTCCTCGAGGCGGTGCGGTCCCAGCTGGGTGCCATGTGCATCAACGTCCCGGCCGTGGCGCTGTCCGTGCTGGGCGACGACGTCGTCCCCCTGGGTGCCGCCCGGCTCGCCCTCGACGCGCTCGAGGCGACGGAGTACGTGCTGGACGGATAGGTGCTCAGGCCGCCGACCCCTCCGCCTCCGGCAGGCGCCTGCGGATCGCCTCGGGCCACTCGAGCCGCACCCCCAGCTCCTCGCGCAGCAGGCCCTGCAGCTGCCCGGTGAGCTCGGCGCTGTCGTGCACGGCGGCCGGGTCCGCGCCCTCGCGGCGACAGATCGCGGCGAGCGCGCCCACGGCCTCCCCGATCGACCACTCGACGGGGTGGAGGCGGTAGGCGCCGTTGGTGATGTGGGTGGTGCCGATGTTCTTGTTCGCGGGGAGCAGGTTCGCGACGTCGGTCGGGATCAGGGCGCCCAGCGGGATCTGGAAGGGGAAGCAGTCGATGTCCACGTAGGTCCGGGCCGCGGTGGAGGGATGCAGGTCGATCCGGTAGTGCCCGGTGCCGACGGTGTCCGGGAACTCGGCGGAGCCGGCGAACTCGCCGCGCATCTCGCGGCCGATGTGCTCCTCGGTGATCGTGAAGCGCGCCCGGATCCGACGGGACTCGCGGATGTAGGCCTGACGGGCCAGCCCGTCGGCCGTTCCCAGCACGTCCCCACGAAGGCGGAGCTCGGGATAGCCGCGGCCGCCGTTCGCGCCGTCGGGGCGCGGGGCCTCCGTCTGCAGCCAGTGGACCAGCGACAGGGTGAGCTGGCGGGCCTCGTGCTCGGCGAGCGCCCGCTCCTCCGCGCCGACCCCCAGCAGCGGCCGGTCCCAGTAGTCGACCTGAGGCCAGTTGACCAGGGTGATCTCCCCACCTGGAGCGGACGGGTCCAGCAGGGCGCGGGAGCGGACGCGGCGGTAGTGCCACAGGTCGTTCGTCGGGGCGGTCTCCTCCTGCTCGGCGGGGTCGCCGACGAACAGCGAGCGGTGGCGGGTCTCGAGGGTGATCGGGTGGACGTCGGTGAAGGAGAGCTGGGGGCCCGGCCAGAAGTCCGCGACCACGGTCGCGAAGCGCTCGTAGAGCGCGGGCCGCGGGACGGGCTCCTCGTGCCCGGGCGCCCACTCCAGCGCGCAGCACCAGGTGATCGCCTGCTGGTCGAGGGGGTCGGCGACCTCGGGGGCGTGCAGCTCGCCGTGCTCCTGGTGCGACTCGGCACCGATGACGTGGTCGACCCCGCCGAGCTCGAGCAGGTCGCCGAGCTCGGTCGCATCGACGATCAGCGGTGCGCTGAGCCGCATCCCGACACCGGTGCGCCGGTCGCGGACCCTCACCGCCGCGACCCGGTCCCCGTCCCGTTCGACCGCGACCGGCTCGTGCTCGCGCAGCCACTGGACACGGCCGTCGGAGAGGTATGGGGAGAGCATCTCCTCCAGCACCAGCGCGCCGACGCGGGGCTCGTGGCACAGCCGGGAGACGCCGCCGGCGCCGGGGTTCAGCCGCGGATCCGCCGCTGCGGCGGGGGTGAGGGGGGCGTGCCGTCGGTAGTGCTCGCGCACCAGCTCCCGGAACTCGGCGTAGCTCGCCGAGTTCGGGTGGGACTCGACCCACCGCGACTCGTCCGGCGGGACGCCCTGCACGGTGAGCTGGCCCCCGAGCCAGGGATCGCTCTCGGTGAGCAGCACGCGCAGGCCGAGCCGGGCGGCGGTGAGGGCGGCGGCGACACCGCCGAGCCCGCCGCCGATCACGACGAGATCCGCCCTGCGCTCGACGGGAGGGACGGTGGTGTCGGGAGTGAGGGTGTCGGGAGTGAGGGTGTCGGGAGTGAGGGTGTCGGGAGTGAGGGTGTCGGGAGTGAGGGTGTCGGGAGCCGGGGCGGGGGACTGCATCGTCATCGTCGCGTCCTGTCTCTGGGGTGAGGGGTCGGTGGGGAGGGCGCCTCCGCGCACGGATCGGCGCGCGGAGCGGGCGGAACGTTCCGTCATCTCTCGAGCGGCGAGATGGTCCCGAGGTGGTGGGGCACGCACTGCATGCTCTCGTGGTGGTCGCGCGGAAGGCTGCCGTCGAGGATGCCGCTGAGCACGGCGATGCTGCGGATCCCCACCTCCCGCTTGGGGATGATCAGGTGCGACCAGCTCGCCGCGCGCCCGCTGCGCAGCGGGACCTCGAGGCAGGCGGCGGAGAGGTCGTCCGGGATGCGCAGGCCGAGTCGGGACACGGACTGCTCGAGGGTCTCGGCGACCTCGGGGTTCTCGGCGATGACGGCGGTGACGCCGTCCTCCCTCCAGCGCGCGATCAGCTCGGGCCGGACGTCGAAGAGCGTGGTGGTGGTGGACTCGTCCGCGCTGGTCGCGGCGGCGAAGGCGGCTCTGCGGGCGAGCGCGGGCAGCCTCGTGTCGGCTCCTTCGACGTACGCGATCCGGCGGTGGCCGGCGCGGCGCAGGTCATCGACGATCGCGTGGACGGCACGGTCGTAGTCGACGGCCACCCAGGCGGCCTCGGGGACCGGGTCGTACCTGCCGATGCTGACGAAGGGGTACTGCTCCCTCACCAGCCGGGCCATCTCGTCGTCGTCGCGGAACATCCCGAGGATGACGGAGCCGTCGGCGTGCTGCAGCCTGCTGGCCCCTCCCGCATAGATGCTCCGCCGCCCGTCGGCCTGCTGCGCGGAGGAGAACAGCACGAGGTCCTGGCCGTGGTTCGCGGCACCGACCTCGATGCCGACGAGGAACTCGTGGAAGTACTCGTCGGGGCGGGCCGGGAACACGGGCTCGTAGGTGAAGACGCCGACGAGACCGCTGCGACCGCCGCGCAGGGAGCGCGCCGCCGAGTCCGGGACGTAGCCGAGCTCCTCCATCGCCGCCCGGATCCGCGCCTGGGTGGCCGCGGAGACGCCTCCCTCGGAGGCGCGCCCGCTCACGACGAGGGAGACGGTCGCCTGCGACACCCCGGCGGCCTGCGCGATGTCGCGCTGACGAACTCGCATCCACGCCTCCTGTTTCGTATAAGCACTGAGCGCCACTCTAGCGGCGGTCCTGCAACGACTCAAGCTGCAGATCAACGACGCGCCACTGTTGACCGCCGTGAACTTCGATGTCTATGCTTCCGATCGTAGCTTATACGTATCATCCTCCTGATCAGCGGCACCGCAGCCCCTCGTCGACGTCGACGACAACGAAAAGAGGAACCACAGTGATCCCCCTGCGCAGACGCACCGTCCTCCAGGCATCGGCCGCGATCGCGGGAGCGCCCCTGCTCCTGACCGCCTGCGGCGGATCGGGCCCCGAGGAGGACGACGGCGGAGACCTCGTGCTCTGGTTCCCCGGGACCAACCCCGCGGAGCAGACCTTCATCGACGACGTGGTGATCCCCGCGTTCACGGAGGCGACCGGGCGCGGCGCCGCGGCCACGTACATCGACTGGCCCGACATGTCCACGCGGCTCAACGCGGGGTTCTCCTCGGGCACCGGCCCCGACCTCTACGGGCACGGGCCGGCCGCCGTCGCGGACCTCGTCGGCTTCGACCGCGTCGAGCCGCTGGACGGCTACCTGGAGCAGATGGACGAGGAGGACATCGCCGACCTGCGGACCGGCCTGGACAGCGGCATGGTCGACGACGTCTCCTACCTGTTCCCGATCGCGAGCACCGGACGGCAGGTGGGATACAACGCCGCGCACTTCGAGGAGGCCGGCCTCGACCCCGACACCCCGCCGACGACGTTCGAGGAGCTCAAGGAGGCGGCCGACGCGCTCGCGGTCCGGGACGGCTCGCGCCTCACGCGTGCCGGCATCGTCTTCGACACCCAGCCCGCCGGCATGCAGCAGGCCTTCACCACGATGCTCTGGGCCAACGGCGGGGAGCTGCTCAGCGAGGACGGCACCGAGGTGCTGTTCAACGGCCCCGAGGGCGTGGAGGCCCTCGCGTGGTACGTCAGCCTCTACCAGGGCGACGCCCCGGTGGACAGCGGGCTCGGCGGCACCTGGGACGGCCTCCCGCCGGCGCAGTCGCCGCTGGTCACCGAGGACACCTCGATGCTCTTCGCGGACTCCTCGACCTTCCAGCAGATCATGAGCGCCGCACCCGACATGGACCTGCGCTTCATGGACGTGCTCGCCTTCGAGGGCTCCGAGCCGGCCGCCTTCGGCGGTGCCGCGACGGGCCTGATGATCAATCCCGACAGCGCGAAGAAGGACGCCGCCTGGGAGTTCATCACGCTGATCGGCGGGGCCGAGCTCAACAACCGCTTCGCGGAGGAGGTCGGCCACGTCCCGGCGCGGGAGTCCGCGATCGAGAGCGACTACGTCCAGGAGAGCCCGGCGATCGCGACCACCGTCGAGAACAGCGAGCACTTCCGGTCCAACCCCAACGTTCCCGGGTGGACCCGGATCCGGGACACCCTGGCCGGGCACCTCGAGCAGGCGCTGAACGCCCAGCTCTCCCCGCAGGTGGCCCTCGACGGCGCGGCCGTAGAGGTCGGAGCGATCCTCGCGGAGCACGGAGGAGCTCGGCGGCCGATCTCGCCTCCTCCGCCGAGGGGGCCGCGGGCGGCGGAGGCGACGCCTCCCTCGGCGGCGGGGCGAGGTCGCGACGCCGCCGTCCCGTCCACGCGGCGCGCGCCCGCGCCGGGATGCTCCTGGTGGCGCCGGCGGTTCTCTACGTCGTCGTGTTCCAGCTGGCCCCGGTGGTCTACGGCTTCGTGCTGAGCTTCACGCAGTACAGCCCCCTGCAGCGGGGCGCGCCGACCTTCATCGGCCTGGAGAACTACCTGTCCCTGGCCGCCGACGCGGACTTCCGCAACGCGCTGTGGGTGACGCTGCGCTACACCCTGCAGGTCCTGCCGGCCACCGTGGTGATCGCGCTGGTGCTGGCCATGCTCGCGAACCGTCCCTTCCGGGGCGTGGGCATCTTCCGCTCCGCCCTGTACATCCCGCACATCGTCTCGCTCACCGCGGTGAGCATGATCTGGCTGTGGATGTACTCGCAGAACGGCCTGTTCAACGAGATGCTCGGGACGGTCGGACTGGGCCCGCAGCGATGGCTGAACGATCCCGAGACCGCGCTGAACGGCGTGACCGCGATGCGCATCTGGAAGGCGCTCGGCTCCAACATGGTGCTGCTCCTGGCCGGGCTGCAGACCATTCCGAAGGAGCTCTACGAGGCGGCCGGCATCGACGGCGCGGGCCGCTGGCAGCGCTTCCGCCACGTGACCCTGCCGGGGCTGCGCCCGATGCTCGTCTACGTGATCGCGATGGACGTCATCTACCTCTCCCAGAGCTTCGCGGAGATCTTCGTGCTGACCTCCGGCGGGCCGCTGGACTCCACCACCACCGTGAACTACCTGATCTACACCGAGGCCTTCGACTACAGCAGCATGGGCTCGGCCTCCGCCATGGCCTTCGTGCTGTTCGCCTTCATCGCAGGCCTGACCCTGATCGCCCTGCGCGCCGGGAGGGAACGATGAGCACCGCCGCCCCCACGACCGCGACGCAGCCGACCCGTCGGCCCCGCCTCACCCGCGCGGGCCGTGCCCGAGCCCTCAACATGGTGCTGCTGCTGATCGCCACGCTGCTGGTGCTGTTCCCCTTCCTGTGGATGGTCAGCCTCGCTGTCACGCCCGCCGAGGACGCCTTCCGCGACGTGAAGATCTGGCCCGACGCTCCGACGATCGACAACTTCGTCACGGCGCTGACGGTCGGGAACCTCGGCCGCGCCTTCCTGAACTCGACCGTGGTGGCGCTGGTGTCGGTGCTGACGAACTGCCTCATCACGGTGGCGGCCGGCTATGCCTTCGCGCATCTGCCCTTCCGCGGCAGCACGGTGCTGTTCTACATCGTGCTCGCCACCGCCGCGATCCCGGTCGCGGTCACCCTGATCCCGCTGTTCCTGATGGTCTCGAGCTTCCCGCTCGCGGGAGGGAACGACATCCTGGGTCGGGGCGGCAGCGGGCTGACCGACACCCTGGGCGGGATCGCGATCCCGTACCTGGTGGGGACGATGAGCATCTTCCTGGTGCGACAGTTCTACAAGGGGATGAGCCCCGAGCTCGCCGAGGCGGCCCGGATCGACGGGGCCGGGGAGCTGCGGATCTTCTGGTCCGTCTTCCTGCCGCTGTCCCGGCCGATCGTCGCCGTGGTCGCGATCTTCTCCTTCACCGCGGTGTGGGACGACCTGCTGTGGCCGCTGGTGGTCTCCTCGTCGCCGAGGAGCCAGACCGTGCAGCTGGCGCTCACCGGCTTCAGCCAGGCCGGCAACGTCCAGTACGCGCCGCTGATGGCCGCGACGATCATCGTCACCGTCCCCGTGCTCCTGGTCTTCCTGTTCAACCAGCGCCACTTCGTCTCCGGCCTCTCCGAGGGCGCGGTGAAGGGCTGACGCCGACGGCGCAGACGGCCCGGGCGCCGGTGGCGGGGCGACCGGGGGCGGGGGCGAGGCGGGGCGACCGGCGGCGGGGCCGAGGCCGAGGCCGGGCGACCGGGGCCGGGGCCGGGCCGGCGCCGGGGCGCCTGTGCCTGCATCGAGGCCGAGCGGGGCAGAGTTGGGGGAATCGATCCCCCAATCCCCCACCTTTGCCCCGCTCACCGAGCCGTCGGGCAGCATCGGCCCCCGCATGCCGCTCCTCGCGCCGAACGACTCCCCTCGCCTCGAGAGGGGATCCCTCCCCGCCTACCGGGAATCCCACCCACACCGAGCGGGGCAGAGTTGGGGGAATCGATCCCCCAATCCCCCACCTTTGCCCCGCTCAGGGGTCGGGGGTGGGGGTGGGTGCCGGTGACGGAGCGGCACAGCTTCCTGAACGGGCCGCCGCGCCGGAGGCCTGGCGGCACGAGCGGACAGAGCGGGACGAGCCGGCGCAGAGGGGGACGAGCGGGACGAGCGGATCAGTGGGGCCGGTACATCCACTGGTCCGGCGCGACCACGGGGCCGGCAGTCCACTGGTCCGGCACGTCCACTGGTCCGGCAGTCCAACGGGCCAGGCAGGTCAGCGGGCGGTGCGGATGAGCTCGATGATCCGGTCGGAATCACGGCGCAGCGGATGCATGGGGCGCTCGGCATCGCCACCGACGCGGAGAGGTTGCGGCGCCCTCTGTGCGCGCTCCGCGGACCCGTCCGCGGCTGAGCGGGGCGAAGTTGGGGTATTCACCGCCAGATTCCCCCCAGTCTGCCCCGCTGACGGGACAGGCTCCGTGGTGCCGACGGGCTCAGAGGGCACGGAAGTCCCGGAAGGAGCGGAGGGCACGGAAGTCCCGGACGGCGCGGAGGGCACGGAAGTCCCGGACGGCGCGGAGGGCGCGGAGGGCTCGGGGCTCGCGGAGAGGTCAGGGTGCTCGGGAGCGGGGTCGGCGACGGCCGGACTCGCGAGGGCCTGGTCCGGGAGCGGGGCGGCGTAGCGCGCGGCGGTGTAGGCCTCGGCGATGCGCGCGGCGGCGGCACGATGATCGGGCGTGACCTCGGGCTCGCCGGCGTCGATCTGGTCGAGCAGGTCCTCCAGGGCACGCTGCGGGGGAAGGGCGGGATCCAGCGCGATCCGGGTGGGCGGCCGGCCCCAGGCGCCGGTGATCCCGATCCAGCGGATCGCGAACTCGCGCACGGAGAGCTCGGCGGTCAGCTCGGACCAGGCCAGCTCCCCGGCCCGACGGTGCATCCGCTCTGCCGCGAGCGCTGCCCCGGCGCTGCCACCGGGCGCTCCTCCCCCGGCCTCGGCGCTGCCACCGGCGCTGCCGGCTCCGGCCGAGCCCGCTCCGCCCTCCGCACCCTCGGTCCCGGCTCCCCCGACCGAGCCCTGGCCACCACCACCAGCACCGCCACCACCAGCACCACCATCGCCAGCACCACCCCCACCACCACCGACGAGCAGCGCGGCCCAGCGCTCGTCGCGGGCCAGCACCCGTCGGCGACGGATCAGGATCACCGCGGCCGCCGCACCGGCGGCGAGCAGGGCGCCCAGCGCCAGCAGGCTGACCAGGCCCCCTTCGATGCGGTTCACCGTCTCCTCGGAGGGGCCGATCTCCCCGCCGTCCGAGTCCTCGGCGGCCTCGGAGTCCTCGGTGGTGTCATCCTCGGTGGTGCCCTCCTCGGTGGTGCCCTCCTCGTCGGTGGTCTCCTCCGCCTCCTCCGGCTCCTCCGGGGTGGGGGCGGTCTCCTCGTCCTGTCCCCGGTCCTCGGTCACGCCGGGCGGGTCCACGCCGTTGGCGGCCGCCGCGGGCGTCGGCTCGAAGCGCACCCAGCCGTGCTCGGGCCCGAACCACACCTCGGGCCAGGCGTGGGCGTTCTTCGCGGTGACCGTGCGCTGGTCCCCGTCGGCCTCGCCCGCGGTGAAGCCGATGACCACCCGGGAGGGGTATCCCTGTGCGGTCATCATCAGCGCGAACGTCGCGGCGAACTGCTCGCAGTAGCCGATGCGGTCCTCCAGGAAGGACTCCAGCGGGTCCTCCCCCAGCCCCGTGTTGACGGTCAGGGAGTAGGCGAAGGTGCTGCGGAAGTAGTCCTGGTAGGCGACCGCGGTGTCGAAGGCGTTGTCGGTCCCGGCCTCCTCGGCGACCTCGGCGGCGAGCTCGGCGGCGATGTCGGGCACCTCCTCGCGGGAGGTGTAGCCGACGTCGAAGGGCTGCTCGAACACGGCCGGGTCCACCGCGCGCAGCTCCTCCGCGCCCGCGGTGCTCGGCTCGGAGAGGATCTGGTAGCTCTGGCCGACCAGTCCGCTGCGCACCCGGGACAGCGCGATCTCGCCGTTGGAGGGCTGCAGGGTGATCGCCCGACCCACCTCGCGGCTGGTGCCCTCGATGGAGCGCACGTTGTCCGGCACCGGCAGGCGGTCCCCGGTCAGGCTCCTGATCTCGACGTCCGTCTCGATGAAGTCGTCGGCGCTGCCCCGCGCCGGGACGCCGTCGTCCCGTGCGTCGCTGAAGGCGGCCAGCCCCAGGGCCAGCTCCTCCCCCTCGGCGTTCCCGCGGAAAGTCTCGCCGTCGAAGGTGTTCAGAGTGCGCATGCGGAAGTAGGAGGGGTCCTCGGCGGTGGTGGTGTAGCGCAGCACCTCGGTGTCCTCCTGCTGCAGCAGGGAGCGGCGCACGGAGACGTCGTCGTCGATCATCACCGGGCCGGGAGCGGAGGCGGCGGGGTCCTGCCAGCGGTTGAGCACGTCGATGTTCAGGGCGATCCGGGTCGGGGCCAGCTGCGGCAGCACGGGGGCGAGCAGCGGGGTGCCCACGGCGATCAGCGCCACGCACAGCGCGCTCACGGTGAGGGTGCGGCTCGGGTCCGCCAGGGGCCCCGCCTGCGGCCGACGGTCGCCGCGCAGGTAGCGGGGATCGGCGTGCACGGTACGGGTGGCGAGGATCAGGGCGCCGGCGAGGATCGGCGCGGCGACGTTCCACCACGGCCCGCCGGCCGGCTGCTGCAGGGCCGGGACCAGCAGCGAGGCCATCAGCACCAGCCCGGTGGGGGTGTGCCAGCCCAGGTCCAGGAACATCAGGTCCAGCAGCAGCGCGACCAGCGCGATCATCGTGACCACGATGACGGTGCCGTAGGCGCCGAGGGTCAGCGGCGCCAGGCCGGAGGCCAGCTCGTTGCCGCCCTCGGCGATGATCCGGCCCTGGTCGCGCACCAGGGCGACCGGGCCGTCCTGCCAGCTGGTGAGGCCCTGGGAGAGCTCGACCACCAGCACCAGCACCACGATCAGACCGGCCTGGGCGAGCGGGACCAGCATCTTGTGGCGCAGCACGGTGCGCAGCACGATGCCGCCGAGGATCACGGGGGCGGCGGTGGTCAGGGTCAGCAGCAGCCAGGAGGAGCCGGCCAGCAGCTGGGAGACGGGGGCGGAGGCGAGCAGCATCGCGACCAGAAGCAGCAGGGCGCGGACGGTGAGATCGCGGCCCTCGAGGGAGGGGCGGCCCATCAGCGGGCTCATGGGCGACTCGCCTCCTCGGCCGTGGTCATCAGGTCGGTGAGGGTGTCCGCGGTGGTGCCCCGCACCAGCGTCCAGGCGCCGAGGCGGGAGCGGGTGGGGGCGTGGCGCTCGCGGACGGCCTCGAGCTCCTGCACGTGCTGCTCGTGGGCGTGGCCGAAGTCCTCGCCGTCGGCCGGTCCCATGCGGCGGGCGCGCGGCGGAGCGGGGGTGCCGGTGTCCTCTTCCTCGAGCGCGGGCCGCAGCGCGATCGCGGTGCGGTGGGTGGAGCGGCCGGCGAAGCGGTCCAGCTCGAGGCCGGAGAAGGGGTCGCCGTCGTCGATCCCGAGAGCGATCGCGAGGGAGGTGTGACCGGCGGCGTGGTCCTGGCCGATGCCGCCGGAGGCGTCGTCGTCGAAGTCGACCTCGGCGAGGGCGAGCAGGGAGGCGCGCTGCTCCACGGCATCGGCCTCGCTGCCCAGCGGGGAGGGCCCGGGGATGCCGCGGCGGCGGCCGGTGCGGGTGATCTCGTCCCCGGAGGCGTCCACCACCCGCACCTCCCAGCCATGCATGCCCAGGGAGTCCAGCACGGTCGCGGCGTGGGAGACCAGGGCGTCCTCGACCTGGGCCGAGGGGTTCTCCCGCTGGCTGGTGTCCAGCACGATCACGGCGCTCTGCCCGGCGGCGGGCTCGTCCTCGCGGGTCATGAGCTTGCCGGTGCGGGCGCTGGCGCGCCAGTGGATGCGGCGGATGTCGTCGCCGGTGGCGTAGGGGCGGGCGATGGGTCCGATCTCGCCGACGCCGGGGGCGGGGGCGGCGCTCATGGCGCCCTCGCGGGTGATGCCGGTCGCGCGCGCGGCGGCGGGTGACATCTCGGCGACCACGGGCAGCCCGGTGATGCGCAGGCCGTCCTCGACGGTGCGGCGCAGGTGGAAGATCCCCAGCACGTCGCGGACGATCACGGCATAGGGGCCCAGGTCGTGGCCGCCCCGTCGGCCGACGCGCACCACGTGCGGCATGCGCTGGTCCAGCGGCAGGTCGCCCTGGCCGCCGAGCGGTTCGGGGAGGTCCTCGCGCACGATCCCGCGCCCCAGCGGCAGCACGGTGATCCAGGCGGTGGTGCGGAGCTCGAGCATCACCCTCGCCACGGCGCCCACGGGCACGGCGTCGTCCAGCAGGCGCCGGTAGGGGTGCAGGCCGACGCTGCAGACCGCGATGCCGATCGCGCCGATCAGGAGCAGGAGCAGCAGTCCGACGGCGAGCTGCCGCGCGGGCTCCACGCGGGCCAGGTCGCCCAGGATCCACAGCACCGGGCACGCCACGAGCACGGCGATGCCGCGCCCGGTGGGGCGCAGCACCGTGCCCGGGCGGCCGGTCACGACTGCGGGGTGCTGCGCAGCACCTGATCGACGAGCTCCCCGGCGCTCGCTCCGCGCGAGAGGGCCTGCGGGGTCAGGTGCATGCGGTGGCGCCACACGGGCATGATCACGTCGGCGACGTCCTGGGGGCCGATGAAGGTGCGTCCGGCGAGCGCGGCGTTCGCCTTGGCGGCGCGCACCAGGTGCACGGCGGCGCGGGGCGAGGCGCCGAGGGTGACCTGCGGATGGGCGCGGGTCGCCTCGGCCAGGCGCACCACGTAGTCGAGGATCACCGGGGAGGCGTAGATGCTGCGCACCGCGTGGACGTGGGCGGCGATCCGCTCGGGGGTGGTGCGCCGGGCGATGGCGTCGAGGACGTCGTGGTCGCCCTCGCGCACCGGGCCCGACTGGGCGGCGAGCATGCGCGCCTCGGCGGCGGGGACCGGGTAGCCCATGGTGGTCTGGGCCAGGAAGCGGTCGCGCTGCGCCTCGGGCAGCCGGTAGGTGCCCTCCATCTCGACGGGGTTGGCGGTGGCGACCACCATGAACGGCTCGGCGAGGGCGTAGGTGGTGCCGTCGACGCTGACCTGCCGCTCCTCCATCGCCTCGAGCAGGGCGGATTGGGTCTTCGGGGACGCGCGGTTGATCTCGTCGGCCAGCAGGATCTGGGTGAACACCGCACCGGGGCGGAACTCGAACTCGCTGCTGGCCTGGTTGAACACGCTCGCGCCGGTGACGTCGCCGGGCAGCAGGTCGGGGGTGAACTGGATGCGGTGGCGCTCGGCGCCGAGGGAGGCGGCCAGGGACTTGGCGAGCATCGTCTTGCCCACGCCGGGGATGTCCTCGATGAGCAGGTGCCCGCCGGCCAGCAGCACGAGCACCGCGATGCGGGCCACCTCGTTCTTGCCCTCGACGACGGTGGCGATCTCCTCGACCACGGACTCGGCCTCGGCCGCGATCTCCTTCGCCTGCGACTCGGTGAGGGTGCCGTCGGGCTCACGGGCGGGGTCGGGGCCGCTGTCGGTGCGGGCCGGGGAGCGGTTGTCCGGGTGCCAGGGATCACGGGAGGAGCCGACGGCGATGTCGTCCTGCGTCATGACGAGCTCCTTCATGTCACCACCGTGACAGACGTTCAAGAACAATTTGCCCCAGGATGAACGGCCCTGGAACCTGCGGACGGCTATGCCTCATACAGTATGACCGGTCCAGTTTGTCGTGGGAGGAGTTCTGATGCCCGTCCGTCCCGGCCGAACTCCAGTGCGCCTGGGGGCAGGACTGCTGCTCGCCCTGGCATGCGCGGGCGGTCCGGCGGCGGCACAGGCTGCGCCGGCGCCGCCGCAGGACGAGCAGACCGAGACCGGACAGACGGAGACCGGGCCGACGGCAGGGGACTGCGCGGAGGACGCGCGGCCGACGGCGTCCGCCACGGACGTGATGGCCGGGGACGCCGTCTCCGTGACCGGCAGCTGCTTCACCCCGCGCGCCGCGGGCACGGTCGAGATCTTCCTGCAGGGGACGCAGGACTCCCACAAGACGGCCCAGGTCAAGGCGGACGGCAACGGGACCGTCTCCAGCTCCGGCGAGCTGCTGACGACCGAGCCGGGCACGTACACGGTGGTCGTGACCGTCGATAGGGAGACGGCCGACGGAACCTTCGAGGCGACCGCGGAGCCGCCGCCCGAGGAGACGGAACCGCCCAAGGAGACGGATCCGCCGGAAACGGATCCCCCCGCCAGTGACGATCCCGGCGGCGACGGGAACGACGACGGTAATGACGATCCCGGCGGCGACGACGGTTCAGGCGATGGGAACGATGACACCGGTGGGAACGACGATGCCGGCGGCGACGACGGTTCCGGCGACGGGAACGACGACACCGGCGGGAACGATGACACCGGCGGGAACGACGACACCGGTGGGAACGACGATGCCGGCGGCGACGACGGTTCCGGCGACGGGAACGACGACACCGGCGGGAACGACGACACCGGTGGGAACGACGATGCCGGCGGCGACGACGGTTCCGGCGACGGGAACGACGACACCGGTGGGAACGACGACACCGGCGGCAACGATGACACCGGTGGGAACGACGATGCCGGCGGTGACGGCGGCTCCGACGACAGCAACGGTTCCGACGACAGCAATGATGACGACGGGTCCGACGACAGCGCCGGCGAGCAGGACCAGGGACAGAGCCAGGACCAGGACCAGGACGGCACCGGTTCCGCCTCCGGCAACGGCAACGGCTCCGGCTCCGGCTCCGGCTCTTCGGACGACGACACCTCCGCCGGCGAACAGAAGACCAACTCCCCGCCCCCGCCCAGCCCCGACACCGACGACTCGTCCACCGCACCCGAGCACACCGACGAGGAGCAGGAGGCCGCGGAGCTCGCGGTGCTCATGACCTCGCTGTTCGCCCACGGCGTCTCGGGGGGCCAGGTGGGCATCTCGCCCGAGGAGGCCGGCAGCCCCGCAGGCGCCGACGCCCCGAACGCGGACGACGCCGTCGGAGGCTCCGGCGACGACGGGAGCAACGGCACGGAGGACGGCCGCGCCTCCGTCGCCGACGGGGACGAGCTGGCCGAGACGGGCACGGACGTCACCGGCCCCGCAGCACTCGCCGCCCTGTCCCTGCTCGGGGGCGCGGGTCTGGTCTGGTACCACCGCCGACGCTCGGGCTGAACCGCCGCCGCTCGAACGGAGAGGACGCACCTCCGGTTCTGCAGCTCGACGAGTTCGACGGCCAGCAGTCTTCCCGCGCCGGGTCGGCGCACGAGCAGTCCGGACGGCATTGGCGTCGGCCGCTCTGATGGTGTACATGTATATACATGTCTGCACAAGTAAGTCTCGGCAAGCGCCGGACGATCGTCGAGACCCTCTCCCGTCGCATCTGGGAGGGCGAGTACGAACCGGGCCAGAGGCTCGAGGGCGAGCTCAAGCTCGCCGAGGAGTTCGGAGTGTCTCGGGGGACGGTCCGCCAAGCTCTCAGCGAGCTCCAGCACCGCAGCCTCATCGCGACGGAGGGCGGGCGCGGCTCCTTCGTGATCTTCGACGGTCACCAGCTGGATCAGCAGTTCGGCTGGGCCCATGCTCTTGCCGCTGCCGGCGGCGACGTGGACACCAGACTCCTGGGCATCGAGCGTGTCCGCCGGGAGGAGATCCCGCTGCTGCCCGAGAAGGTGGTCCTCGAGGAGGGCCTCTGCGTGCGGCGTGTCCGCAGGCTGCGCCCCACCGCCGAGCAGGGCGGCCCGATCTCCTTCGAGTGCGCCACGGTCCCCTCCGAAGGCGATCTGCGGTCGCTGCCGACCGACGGGCTCGTCGACGGATCGCTCTCCACGACGCTCCAGCAGGCAGGGCTGGTCCCGGCGCGCGGCACGCAGTCGGTCGACGTCCGCCCGCTCGACGAGCGCGAGGCACGGATTCTCCACCGTGACCCGGGGATCGCGTTCCTCCGTACGGCACGGACATCGTTCACGAGCGACGGCCGCTTCGTCGAGCACGTCGTCTCCCTCCTCGACCCCGCGCACTTCACCCTTTCCCTGACCTTCGGAGACGAATGATGGTCCGCCACCCGCGCAGCCCCCGCCCTACCCGCGACCAGAGGGCGCTCGGCGCACTCACCGGACTGGCGCTCGGCGATGCTCTGGGGATGCCGACGCAGTCGCTCTCGCGCACGCGCATCCAGGAGCGCCACGGCCGCATCGCCGGGCTGGTGGACGCCGGGCCTGACCAGCCCATCGCCCCGGGAATGCCGGCAGGCTCCATCACCGACGACACGGAGCAGGCCATCCTGCTCGCCGAGCTCGTCATCGAGGGCGACGGCCAGGTGAACCCTCACCGCTTCGCCGAGTCGCTCATCGCGTGGGAGCAGGACATGATCCGGCGAGGGTCACGCGACCTCCTGGGACCTTCCACGAAGAGCGCGCTCGAGAAGCTGCAGGCCGGAGTTCCCGTGGAGGAGACCGGACGCTTCGGCACCACCAACGGAGCGGCGATGCGCATCGCCCCCGTGGGCATCGCTCACTCACCCGGCGAAGCCCTTCTCGACGCCGTCATCACCGCGAGCCAGGTGACTCACCGGACAGGTCTCGGCATCTCGGGAGCGGCAGCAATCGCCTCCGCGGTCTCCTCCGCGGTCGACGGCACGGGCACCGACGCGGCGCTCGCCGCCGCGGTCGCCGCCGCCGCACAGGGCGAGGACCGGGGGAACTGGATCGCAGGCGGGTCGATCCCTGCACGCTTCACCGCCTTCCAGGAGCCGCTGCGCGCGATGTCTCCCGCCGAGAGGGACCGCTTCCTCTACGACGTCGTGGGCACCTCGGTGCAGTCCCAGGAATCCGTCGTCGCCGCACTCCTCCTCGTCGACCTCGGTCGAGAAGACCCGTTCGAGGCGCTGTGCACAGCGGCCTCGCTCGGCGGCGACACCGACACCGTCGCGGCGATGGCCGGCGCCGTCCTCGGAGCCGTCCACGGACCGGACGCCTTCCCCGCCGCCGCAGTCCAGCAGGTCCTCGAGGTCAACCACCTGGATCTCGCCCCCCTCGCGCGAGGGCTCGTCGCCCTGCGGGGCTGACCTGACCCTCCGCACACCGTCCGAAGACTTCCACTGAGAGGTGACACCGATGTCCACCCAGGCCCCGACGGCCCACCCCGCCGTCACGCCCGCCCGCCCGCTCGCCGCGCTCGAACAGCGCGGGATCGAGCCCGTTCCCGTCGAGGAGCGCGCCGGCAACCCGCTGCAGCTGTTCTGGGTGTGGTTCGCCGCGAACATCTCCGTGCTGGGCCTGCCGCTCGGCGTGAGCCTGATCGCCCTCGGGCTCTCCGTGTGGCAGTCGATCGTGGTGGCGGTCGTCGGAGCCGTCGGCTCCTTCGCGATCGTCGGCCTGATCTCCATCGCCGGCCGGCGAGGCGGGGCGCCGAGCCTGACCCTCTCCCGTGCCGTGTTCGGCACCCGGGGCAACGCCGGTCCCACCCTCGTCGCGCTGCTGTCGCGTCTGGGCTGGGAGACGGTCAACACGTCCACTGCCGCCCTCGCCGTGGTCACGATCGTCTCGCTGGTCATCGGCACCGGCGGGGACGCGAAGTCCGCCCCGCTGGTCGCGGTCCTCGGTGTCGTGCTGTTCGTCGCCTTCACGGTGGCCGTCTCCGGGATGGGCCACGGGATGATCCTCGTGGTCCAGAAGTGGTCCACCTGGATCTTCGGTGCCGTGAACCTGCTGATCCTCGCCTTCCTCGTGGTGAACGTCGACTGGTCGCTGGTCGCCCGGGTGCCGGGCGGGAGCACCGCCGCCGTGCTCACCGGCATCGGGACGATCGCCGCAGGGACCGGGATCGGCTGGGCGAACTCCGGAGCCGACATGGCCCGTTACCAGGCCCCGCGGGTCTCGGCGCTCTCCCTCGTCGCCTCGGCTGCGGCCGGCGCAGGGATTCCGCTGGTGGTCATGATCTCGATGGGTTCGCTGCTCGGCGCCTCCGACGCCTCGATCGCGACGTCGGCGAACCCGCTGGACGCCATCCGCGACACGCTCCCGCACTGGGTGGCCGTCGCCTACCTCATGGTGTCGTTCATCGGGCTGCTGCTGTCCAACCACCTCTCGGTCTACTCCGCGGGCCTGACCACGCTGACTCTCGGACTGCGCGTCCGACGGGTCCACGCAGTGATCGTCGACGTCGTCATCACCACGACGGCATCGCTGCTCTTCCTCCTGGTGGCCGACGGCTTCTACGGTCCGTTCATCACCTTCATCTCCCTGCTCGCCGTACCGATCTCCGCCTGGGTCGGGATCTTCCTCGTCGACATGACCCGCCGCCGGCACTACGATCCGGATGCGCTGCTGGACCTCTCCTCCACCGGCGCCTACCACTACCGCAGCGGATTCCGCTGGGCGGCGATCGGGCCGTGGCTGGCCGCGATCGCGATCGCCGCCCTGTTCATGCAGATCTCCCCCGGCCGAACCGCGTGGTACACCGGTCCGTTCCACGACACGTGGATCGGCGCGAACGGCATGGCGTGGGTCCTGGCCGCCGCCATCGGCGGCGTGCTCTACGCACTGCTCGGACTGCGGAGCGCGGGAGGCTCCCGATGACCGGCACCGCCGGAGGGCTGCCGGGCCGTGTCCTCCATACAGGTCAGGGCGTCGTCGACGTCGTGATGCGGATTCCCGCCGTGCCCGAGCCGGGCGGGGACGTCTTCGCAGAGAAGCACGAGCTCCTCGCGGGCGGCGGCGTCAACGTCATGATGGCAGCGGCGCGCGACGGAGCACAGGTCGTCTACGCGGGCAGCCACGGCACAGGGCCGTTCGGAGACCTCGTCCGCTCCGCGCTGAGGTCCGAGGGCGTGCTGCTCCTCCATCGAGCGGACCCAGATCGTGACACGGGATTCAGCATCGCCCTGGTGGACGACTCCACCGAGCGCACCTTCGTCTCCACGAGCGGCGCCGAGTCCCACACGACCGCTGAGCAGCTGCACGCCGCCGACGTGCAGGCCGAGGACATCGTCTACGTCTCCGGATACTCCCTGGTGCACGAGGCGAACCGGACAGCGCTGCTCACCTGGCTGCCCACGATCCCTGACGGCTGCACCGTCGTCGTCGACCCCTCGCCGGTGATCGGCGACGTCGACCTCGACGCGGTGCGAGCACTGCTGGGCCGCAGTGACGTCTGGAGCTCCAACGAGCGCGAGGCCCGCCTGCTCCTCCCCCGCCTCACGCCGACTCTCGAACTCCCCTCGTCGGCCACGCCGGCCGACCTCGCGGAACGGCTGGCCGGGACGACGGGGCGGAGAATCGTCCTGCGTGCCGGGGCGCGCGGGGCGTTCCTCGCCGTGCCCGGAGAGGACGTCCTCGCGATCCCTGCACCGCAGGTCGACGCCGTGGACACCAACGGCGCGGGCGATGCCCACACCGGCGTGCTCTGTGCACGGCTCGCCGCCGGCGAGGATCTGCTCCCCTCGGTCCGGCGGGCGGGAGCAGCGGCCGCGCTCGCCGTGATGCGCCAGGGGCCGGCCACGGCACCGACCGCCACGGAGACCGACGCCGCGCTGGCAGATCTCGAGGGTCGGACCGGGAGGGTCTGAGCCCTCGCGGTCGTCCGTGCGCAGAGCGCGTCGTGAGCGTGCGGAGCGTCGTTCCCTCAGGCCATCCGCCCCCGGCGGGTCTGCAGCGCGATCAGCGCGCCGATCAGCAGCGCTCCGATCACCAGGGCGATCCCGCCCACGGCCACCGCACCGCTGACGCCGAGCAGCGCACCCAGCCAGGCGAGGGTGATGCCGTTGCCGGTGCGCATGCCGCTGCCGATCATCGAGTACACCCCGACCACGCGTCCGCGCTGCGCCTCGGGCGCGCGGATCTGCACCAGCGCCTGGCCGATGGCGGTGGCGGCGAGATTGGCGACGCCGCCGATCACCAGGGCGATGAGCGCGACCGGGTAATGGTGCGTGGTGGCGACGATCAGCGAGGTGAGCCCGAACATCACCGCGGCGATCACGGCGCCGCGCACGTCCACCCGCAGGATCCCGGTGGCCTCGAGCAGGAAGCCGCCCACCACTCCCCCGACCCCGTTGGCGAACAGCAGGGCGCCGTAGCCGATCCCGCCCTCGTCCCCCGCGCCGAGCGTGTCGGCGAAGTTCGGCATCGCCACCTGCAGCGAGGCGCCCACGCAGACCGCGATCAGGCCGGCCAGGGCGATCATGCCCAGCAGCACCCGGTCGCTGCTGACGGTGCGCAGCACCTTCGGGGTGTCCAGGATCGAGACCTTCTCGCGGTGCACGATGCCGCTGCGGGAGTGCCCGGTGAAAGGGGTGCGCAGCATCAGCAGCGTCATCGGCAGGTAGAACAGGATGTTCGTGAAGATCCCCCACGTCGGCCCCAGCAGGAGCATCAGCACCGAGCCGACCACCGGCCCGGCGAGCACCCCGAGGCTCTTGAAGGTCGCGTTGAGGCGCACGGCGCTGGGCAGCTCGTGCGGCTCGGCGAAGTCGTGGAGCATGAGCTGCTCGGCCGGGCCCCACAGGGCGCCCGCGCAGCCGTGCAGCACCAGCAGCACGCACGCGCTCCACATCTCCAGGGTGCCGGTGAGGAACAGCAGGCCCCAGCTCAGGGACACGAAGGCGAACAGGCCCTGGGCGATCTGGATGATGCGCCGGCAGTCGTACTTCTCCGCGAGGGTGCCGAACAGCACCGAGAACATCAGGAACGGCAGCCAGTGGCTGATCACCTGGAACCCCACCAGCCAGGGCGAGGCGAACACCTGCCACAGCACCCAGTAGGTGATGACGTGCTCGATGTTGTCGCCCATCATCGACAGGCCCGCGGTGATCAGGTACGGCCGGGAGTGCTTGTCGCGCAGCGGCCCGAAGCGGCGGGGGCTCTGCAGGTTCGTGGTTCTCAGCCTTCTTCGGGGACGGGCGCGCGGAGCATGCGCTGGGACGATGAGGGAGGGACGGCGGGGTGGGTGCGGCCGACGGCCGTCGCCGCCGGGTCACAGGAGCGCCGGGGCAACGGTGGGAGGGCCGGCCGGACGGACTGGCCGGACGAGCTGGTCAGACGGGCTGGTCAGCGCACTGTCGGAGCGACACAGCTTACGGGCCGGGGCACGGCGGGGACAGCGCCGACCGACAGGAGAGACGGCGGCGCCGAGGTCGACGCCCGTGTCGCAGCCTCCGAGGGGCCGTGCGCGCCCTGAACCGAGGTGCACATCAGGACCCGGGACTCGTCTCCCGATTCCTGCTGCGTTCCGAGGCGATCGCGTCCTCCTGCATCGAGGGGATCGGCCCCGGCCCGAAGAACGTCGCGCTGGCGGAGCTCGCTCTCGACGAGGACGTTCGCGGGCTCTCCGAGACCGCGCAGCAGGTCGCCAGGAACATGACCATCGTGCGAGACGCCTCCGACGCGCTGTCCGAGAAGGAACACCTCTCGGTCGCGGACCTGGAGGCGCTGCAGTCCTCGCTCATCCCCGGCCCCCCTGAGATGCAGGGGGTGCGCACCGCGGCCGAGCAGGCCGCTCAGCTCGAGCGCAGCCTCGCTGCCCTGCGCGAGGAGTGGGCACAGGCCGTCTCCGAGGCCCGGCGCAGGGAGGGAAAGGTGCGAGCCACGCGGCGCGACTCCGCCCTCCCGACGATCCTCGACACGCTGCCGGGGACCCCGGTGCTCACCACGTCCACCGTCGTCCGCGTGCACGGGGTCACCACGACGGCGGCGCACGATGCGCTGGCACAGCTCTCCGAGTACGGGATCCTCGGCCTGATCTCGATCGGCCGTGCGCAGCGCGCCTTCGTGTCCCTCGACGTCCTGGACCTCATCACGCGCAGCGGACGAGCCGTGGCGAGCAGGGACTTCGACACCTCGAGCTCTCCGCCGATCCGGCCTGCCCCGGCGCCCCGGCGCCCCGTCGGGCCTGACCTCCCTCCCCAGGAGGTGCCCCCCTGTGTGACGTGCTCACCGCCCCATCTCGGCCGCGACGCCCTCCGGGCGGGAGACGGTGCGGAAGCCGCCGTTGCCCATCGAGGAGTCCGGGGTGTTCTGCGAGCGCGCCGCGTTGCGGTAGCGGTTGCAGTAGGAGAGGTGGCAGAGGTAGCTGCCGCCGCGCATGACCCGGGACGGGCCGTCCTCGGGGCCGACGGGGTCGGTCACCACGGTGCGCCGCTCGGCGGTGGTGCCGCGTCGGTAGGTGGTCGGGTGGAAACGGTCCTCGCACCATTCCCAGACGTTCCCGACGCTCTGCCAGAGCCCGTACCCGTTGGGCGCGAAGCTGCGCGCCGGGGCGGTGGTGAGGAAGCCGTCCTCGACGGTGTTGGTGCGCGGGAAGTCGCCCTGGAAGATGTTCGCGCGCCAGCCGTCCTCGTCCACCTCCTGGTCGCCCCAGGGGTACTTCGCGCCGTCGAGGCCGCCGCGGGCCGCGTACTCCCACTGTGCCTCGGTGGGCAGGGCGCGTCCTGCCCACGCGCAGTAGGCCTCGGCATCGTTCCAGCTGACGTGGACGACGGGGTGGTCCTCGAGGCCCTCGAGGTCCGAGCGCCGCCCGCCGGGATGCCGCCACTGCGCGCCCTCGACCCCGGACCACCAGGGAGCGCCGGAGGCGGGCCCCATGACGTCCTCGGCGGGTGCGTCGATCGCGAGGTGGAAGACGGCGGAGAAGCCGAAGCGCTCGGCCTCGGTCCGGTACCCGGTCTCCTCGACGAAGCGGGCGAAGTCCCGGTTCGTCACCGTGGTCGCGTCGATCTCGAAGGCGGTGAGCGCGACCTCGTGGCGCGGCGTCTCGCCGTCGGCGCGATTGCGGTCCCCGGAGGAGTCGCCCATGGTGAACGTCCCGGCGGGGATCGCGCACTGCTCGATCGCGTGGCCTCCGCGAGCGGCCCGCCCCTCGGGCCGCGGTGCCTCTCCGGGCGCACCGGTGGGGAACTGCTCCCTGCTGGGCGTGCCGCAACCGCAGCCGCAACCGTCGCTCATCGATGCCTCTCCCGTCTGTCTCCACCGAACACGGCCCCCATTATGTCGACGGCCGGGCGAGCACGATGCGGCCGGCGAGCCGACCCGTCGCGGCCGAGCAGAGCAGGGGCGGCATGACGGCAGGGCGCGGCGTGCGGGGCCGGACGGGGCCGGAGCGGGACGGCGGGCGGGAACGAGCAGCCGCGGCGCCCGCTCCTCAGGGCGCGAGCAGCACCGCGAAGGTCTCGAGGCTCTCCTGCAGCGCGATCGTCGGCTCCAGCAGCCACTGGATCTGCAGGCCGTCGGAGGCCGCGACGATCAGCGCGGCGGTGCGGGCGGGATCGACGTCCCCGCGCACGATGCCGCTGGCCTGGTCCTCGCGCAGTCGCCGTTCGAGATCGGCGCGCACCCGCTCGAAGCGGTCGGTGAAGTACTTCTTGGCCGGTCCCGACTCCGCCTCGATGGAGGTCGCCACGAGGGTCGAGTAGAGCTGGACCAGACCGGGGACCTCGAGGTTCGCCAGCGCCGCATTCGCCATCACGTCGACCGAGCGCTCCCGCTCGCCGTCGGCCCGGCCGATGTGGCGCCGCCGCTCGGCGTGCTCGTAGACCGCCACCAGCAGCTCCTCGCGGGAGGAGAAGTAGTGCAGCAGCGCGCCGTGGGAGACGCCGATGGTCTGTGCGATGCGGCGCAGGGAGGTGCCGTCGGCCCCGCGGTCGCGGAACACCTCGATCGCCCGGTCGAGGATCTCGCGGCGTCGCGCGATGCCCTTGGAGTACGAGCCGGCGCGGCCGATGCGGCGCGCCGCGGACGGCGCGAGGTCAGCGGGCCGTGCGGAGGCGGATCCGGGGGACGGCGAGGCGTCAGGATCGGCCGACGGGACGGGCGCGGGATCGACCGCTCGGGCCTGGTCGACGGGCTCGTCCTCGGTGCTCATGGACGTCAATGTACCCACCGCCGGAACTGCCCCGCAGAAGAAACCTCCATCTGGAGGGTTTGGTGCTACGCTGACGCGACGCACCCACGCGCGGTGCGGCCCGCCCAGAGACGACGACGTACGAAAGCAGGTCCGACGTGGCATTGCCTCTCGCCTCCGTCCAGCTGTACTCGCTGGCCACGGAGTTCTCCGCCGACATGAACGGCTCCCTCGACAAGCTCGCGACGATCGGCCTGAAGAACGTCGAGGCCTTCGACTTCGTGCGCCGCCCCGCCGAGATCCGTGCGGCGCTGGACGCCTCCGGCCTCGCCTCCCCCACCGGCCACGCCCCGCTGCTCTCCGACGAGCTCTGGACCCCGGACGGCTCCATCCCCACCCCCGCCAACGAGGTCGTGTTCGAGGCCGCCGCCGAGATCGGGATGACCACCGTCATCGACCCGATGGTGCCCACCGAGCGCTGGCTCACCGAGGACGGCGTGCAGGACATCGCCGATCGCCTCAACGCCGCCTCCGAGAAGGCGAAGGAGTTCGGCCTCAAGGTCGGCTACCACAACCATGCCCAGGAGTTCCTCGCGGACTTCGACGGCAAGACCGCCTACCAGCGCTTCCTGTCGCTGGTGGACCCGTCGGTCGCGATCGAGCTGGACCTGTTCTGGGCGCTCGTGGGCGGCCAGGACGTGGTGAGCCTGGTCCGCGAGATCGGCGACCGCCTGGTGGCCATCCACGTCAAGGACGGCGTGGCCCCGGCCTCCAACCCCTTCGCCCCCGACGCCCCGGAGTTCAGCTCCACCAGCCTGGACCAGCGCCATGCGGGCGACGGCGACGTCCCCACCGTCGAGGCCCTGCAGGCCGCGACGAACGTCCAGTACGCCGTCATCGAGTACGACCACGCCCCCGGCGAGGTCTTCGAGGACATCGAGAACAGCTACCGCTTCCTGATCGACGGAGGTCTCGCGGCATGACCACCCTGGCACCCTTCTCCGGCCCCGTGGGCGTCGGCTTCATCGGCGTCGGCGTCATCTCCGACACCTACCTGGAGAACCTGAACTCCTTCCCCGACGTCAACGTGCTGATCCTCGGCGATCTGGACACCGAGCGCGCCGCCGCCCAGGCGGCCAAGCACGGCGTCCCCGCCTCCGGCACCGCGCAGGACGTGCTCGACCACCCCGACGTGAAGGTGGTCGTGAACCTGACCATCCCCGCCGTGCACGCCGAGATCTCCTCCGCGGCGATCGCCGCGGGCAAGCACGTGTGGACCGAGAAGCCGCTGGGCCTGGACCGCGAGTCCACCTCGGCGCTGCTGACGGCGGCCGACGAGGCCGGGCTGCGGGTGGGCTGCGCTCCGGACACCGTGCTCGGCGCCGGCGTGCAGACCGCCAAGCGCGCGATCCGGGACGGCATCATCGGCCGTCCCCTGTTCGCGCAGACGTCCATGCAGTGGCAGGGCCCGGAGGTCTTCCACCCCAACCCCGCGTTCCTGTTCGCCAAGGGCGCCGGGCCGCTGCTGGACATCGGCCCGTACTACTTCACCACCCTGGTGAGCCTGTTCGGCACCGTCGAGAAGGTCGCCGCGATGGGTCTGAAGGCCCGCGAGGAGCGCGAGATCCTGGTGGGCCCGAACGCCGGGCAGACCTTCCCGGTGGAGCCGCCCTCGACGATCTCCGTGCTCACCCAGTTCGAGGGCGGCCAGACCGGCACCTCGCTGGTCAGCTTCGACTCGCCGCTGGCCCGCCAGGGCATCGTCGAGATCCATGGCACCGAGGGCTCGCTGGTGGTGCCCGATCCGAACACCTTCGAGGGCCGAATCGCCTACGTGCGCCCCTTCGCGTCCTTCGGCGAGGCCCCGCCCGAGCAGGAGTGGGTCGAGATCCCGCAGGAGGGCCCGGTCACCGGCCGCGGTCTGGGCCTGCTGGACATGGTCCGCGCCATCGCCGAGAACCGGCCGCACGTGGCCACCGGCGAGGTGGGCTACCACGTGCTGGACGTGATGCTCTCGGCCGAGGAGTCGGCCGCCAGCGGCGAGTTCGTCACCGTGAACTCCTCGGTCTCCGAGGTGCCGGTGGTGCCCGCGGACTTCGATCCGCAGGCGAGCACGCTCTGAGGTCCTGACCTCTCCGGGGCCGTCCCCGGACACCGGCCCCGACGGCCCGGCGATCACTGCGGAGACCCGCAGAGGCCGCCGGGCCGTTCTCGTGCGCGCTCCCGCCGGGGCGGTGAGGACGCCGATCCGAGAGGCGAGGTGTCTCAGCCGACGCGGTCCTGAACCGTCACAGCGGGCCAGTCCAGCGTCTCGAGCTGATGACGCTGCTCGGCGGGGAGCGCGGGATCGGAGACGACGATCCGCAGCTCCTCCACCTCGGAGGCGATCGCGAGACGCCGGACCAGCTGGGGCAGGTCGCGCCAGCCGGTGAGCGGGGCCATCGTCCATCGCACCCTCGCCGGCGCGCCGTCGTCCGCGCCTCCCGCAGGGGTCCCGGTCGAGGCGTCGCTCTCGCCGAGCCGCGCCGCCAGGTGGAGCTCGGCGATCCCGCTCCCGCGGTCGACGGTCTCGGACACGTAGAGCACGCGCACCGACGGGGCGCAGCTCGCGGTGAGCAGCGCGTACTCGCGCGGTTCGGCGGCGTCGCAGGTCAGCGGATCGGGCGGGGTCCGGGGATGGCGAGCGTCGTCCGGGCCGCCGTCGGCGTCCTCCCCCGCCGACGAGCCGGCGGCCGCCGGCAGCTCCGCCACCCGCGGCCGCTCCGTGCCGTCGAACGCGAGCACCCGGGTGAAGCGCACCGGGTGCAGGGCGGGATCGAGACGCTGGTCCCTCTCGGTCCACCGTGCGGAGGGGTCCGTGCCGGTGGAGAGCAGCTGCCGGAACCGGGTGCGGCCCAGCCACCCCTCGAGGTAGACGTTCACCTGCTCGGGGACGGTCGCGTCGGCGAACTGGACCCGGGCGATCATCGCGTCCCCGCGACGGGTGAGGGTGAGGTCGGTGCACGTCAGCGGCTCTCCCGGTGCATCGCCGGCGCCTGTCCCGTCGGCGGCGCCTGTCCCGCCTGCCCCGCCGGTCGCGACTGTCCCGTCGGACACCAGGGGCGTGCCCGTCCCGTCGGCCGGTCCGGCGGCGAAGCCGCGCAGCAGGGACAGCACGGTGGGCAGCGAGCGTCTCGCCACGTCGGTGTGCTCGCCGCCGATCCGGTGCTTGGTCAGCCCCTCGGCGTCGCGGGCGTACTCGATGATCGAGACGTTGCTGGACTCGTCGGCGTCGGCATAGAAGTAGTCGATGCGCCGCCCCTCCGCGAGGTACCGGCGCAGCAGCGCACCGGGCTGCTCGATCTCCCGCAGCGCCCGGTCGCGCAGGAGCCCGCCGCGCAGCACGGACTTGGTGCAGTAGTAGGGCACGTCCATCTGCGGGGCGACCAGCACCTGGCGGGCGCGGGGCAGGCCCTGCGCGGCCATCACCGCGATCGAGGCGCCCTTCGAGGCGCCGAACAGCAGCACGTCCTCCTCCGCGATCCCGTGGCGAGCCCGCAGATCGTCGATCGCCGCGGTGAGTCGGTCGAGCACGGGCCGGCCGGCGTTGTCGTGGACGAGGTAGGTGCCGGCGACGCCGTAGCGGTCCTGGACGCACAGCATCATCGTCTCGGCGAGGTCCTCGTCGAGCAGGGCCTTGAGGTAGCTGACGGCGTAGGAGATGCGCGAGTTCGCCGGCGGGAAGCCGGGGAAGGTGATGATCAGCCGCGTCGGGCTCACCGTGTTGCCGCGCACCGAGGCGAAGAGGTCGCCGAGGCGCTCGACGCCGTAGCGGCGGTCGAAGCCGTCCTGCTCGTCGGTGGAGAAGGCGCCGCGGCCGATGTCGAGGCGGTGCTCCGCCGGGATGTCGAGGGCGAAGTCCGCCGGATCGTCCGAGGTGACGAGGATGTTGCGGTACTCGAGCGGCGCGCCCGTCGGCGGGGCCTCGATCCGGTTGCCGTAGACGATCTCGCCGCGCTCGCGCAGCTGGAACTCCTGCCCGCGGTGCTCCTGCCAGTCGACGACGGTGAGCCGGGCGTAGAAGTGACCGGCCGGGAGTGGCTCGGAGGCGAGGCGGCGCAGCAGCGCGCCCCGGCCCCGGGACTCGAGGGCATCGCGCAGCCGGCGGGCGCGGGGAGCATCCTGGATGGCTCGGGCGAGGCCGCGCACGGGAGGGCTGTAGACCAGGTCGCGCGCCGCTCGGCGCAGACCGCGAGGCGCGGCACGACGCACGGGACTCGCCATGGTGCGGACCCTCCCGGCTCGGATCGCGGTCGCCCTGCGGACGCGACGGACGCCCGGCAGACTAGCCCGTGCGGGTCAGGGGCGCACGCACCGAGAGGATGTCGACGCACGATCACGCCCGAGAATGTGCACGTTCGGAGACGTCACCCGGTGCTGATCGACGGACGGGATCTCGCCCTGCCCCCGGAGCACGGCTCCCTCGCCCACCGTCGCCACCCGAGATGGCCGGTGCGGTCCGCGCATCAGCAGTCCACGGCAACCAGCCGTCGGGGGCAGCCGCGGATCATCGCAGGCGTCCGTGCATGAGAGCTCGGAACTGGTCGGGGCTCGTGACTCCGTGGTCGAGGACTGCCCAGTAGATCTGCACGCTCGGCATCCGGGAGCCGTCCCGCAGCGTCCACTGGTTGGCGCGCTTGAGTCGAAGGATCGTGGCCTGCGTCGTGGGGGTGATGCGTGGTGCGAGGGTGCGGAGATGTGCCAGGCCCGGTTGGCGGTCCGGTTCTGCGATCACCCAGATGTCGATGGACCACAGCTCGCCGTCATCCCCCAGCGCGTGAACACAGAGGTAGTAGCCGTCGGGATAGGCGGCGTCGTCGTTCCATCGTCCGGAGTCATCACGAACCAGCACGTCCCGCACGTCGTCACGCGACACGAGACGGGAGGCCAGGGCCGTGATGCCCTCGAGGACTCGATGGTCCATGCGTTCGACCGTCACCGTCACGTCGATGTCGCGGGCGACCATCACCTTGAGCGCGTTGCTCCCTGTCAGCACCGGATCACCGATCCCGGCCAGTTCTTCCATCAAGGACAGTCGCGCGCGGAGCGCGCCGGCGGTCGTCCGCAGGGCAGACTCTTCAGCATCCCAGTCAGCAGGCATTGCGACGACGTTACCGGACGACTGGCCAGGTCCCCGGACGTGATGCACTGATCCTTCGCCGAGGGACGAGGCGGCCATGGCTGGCAGTGCCTCGATGGTCACCTCCTGGCTGCCGGCGCGCCGACCACCGTCGGCCCCCTCCCCTAGCCTGGGATCATGTCCGACTCTCCTCCGACCGCCACGCCCTCCCCGACCGCCGAGCACGCCGCGGAAGCCTGGACCAGCCCCACCGCGGAGGCCGGCACGCAGCGAGTGGACCTGGTGCTCGAGGGCGGCGGGGTCAAGGGGATCGCGCTGGCCGGGGCGATGGAGGTGCTCGAGGAGCGCGGCTACCGGGTCAACCGCGTCGCGGGCTCCTCGGCCGGGGCGATGGCCGGAGCGCTGGCCACGGCCGGGATCCCCGCCTCGACGATGGCGGAGGTGCTGCGGGAGACGGACTACCGGCTCTTCGAGGACGGCCCGTGGTGGACGCGCCCGCTGGTGGGCAAGGGACTGAGCATCCTGCTGCACAACGGGGTGCACCGCGGCACCCACCTCACCCGCTGGCTCGAGGAGCAGCTGGGCACCTACGGCCCCGGGGATCGCACCGGCACCTTCGCCGATCTGCGCTACACCGATCCCGATCCGTCGCTCGAGATGAACGGGGCGAAGGCGCACCGCCTGGTGGTCACCGCCTCGGACCTCTCGGCCGGGAAGCTGCGGTACCTGCCGCTGGATG
Organism: Brachybacterium sp. AOP43-C2-M15; assembly: GCF_052446295.1. Classification (NCBI taxonomy): domain Bacteria; kingdom Bacillati; phylum Actinomycetota; class Actinomycetes; order Micrococcales; family Dermabacteraceae; genus Brachybacterium; species Brachybacterium sp. AOP43-C2-M15. The sequence goes on along the minus strand of NZ_JBQSWB010000008.1, from coordinate 4,114 downwards.
CGGAGGAGCTCGGCCGGGCGCCGGACGCGCTGCGGGTGGTGGACGCGGTGCGCGCCTCCGCCTCGATCCCGCTGTTCTTCCGCCCGGTGCGGTGGAAGCGGGCCGACGGGGCGACCTCGGTGCTGGTGGACGGCGGGATGCTGTCGAACTTCCCGGTCTCGGTGTTCGATCGGCCGACGGGGGAGGTCCCCCGCTGGCCCACCTTCGGCATCAAGCTCTCCGCCGCGCCGGAGACGGACTTCGGGACGCGCACCACGATCCGCGGCCCGCTGTCCTTCGGCAAGGCCGTGGTGGACACGGTCACCGGGTTCTACGACCGGATGCACATCGATGCCGCCCACGCCGTGGCCCGCACGATCTTCATCGACACCGAGGCGGTGCGCCCCACCCAGTTCGACCTCTCCGAGGAGGATCGGGAGCTGCTGTACCGCAAGGGGCGCGAGGCCGCGACGGAGTTCCTGGACGGCGAGGACGATCAGGATCCGTGGGACTTCGCGGCGTACACGACGCGGTTCCGCACCGAGTCGGAGCAGCGCGGGAGCGCCGGCGCCGCGAGCGACGGCTGATCCGGAGCGGCACGGCCCGCGGCCCCCGCGAGAGGCCGGCTGCGCTCAGACCGCGTGCGAGGTCCGCTCCTCGGCCAGGAGCGGGAAGCTCACGCCGGTGAGCTCCTCGGAGACGTCCCAGAGGCTGCGGGCCATCTGGGTGTCCCGGGCACGGGCCGCTCGCTCGACCGGTCCGGGGACGCCCCGGGCGCCGAGGAGTCCCTGGGGGCCGACGTAGGTGTCGCCGCGCAGGTCCGCGGTGGCGGCCATCAGGGAGGGCAGCGCACCGCTCTCGTCGCTCTGGCCGACCAGACCGATGGCGGCGTTCTCGAGGATCTCGACCAGTCGGCTGCTGCGCCGGGCGCTCAGCAGGGAGGTCGCGGCGAGGCCGGGGTGCGCGGCCAGGGACAGCACCTCGGAGCCCGCGGCCTCGAGCCGCCTCTGCAGCTCGGCGGTGAACAGGAGGTTGGCGAGCTTGGACTGCCCGTAGGCGCGCATCGCACGGTAGGGGCGGTGCTCCCAGTTGGGGTCGTGGAGGTTGATCGCGCCGCGACGGTGGGCGATCGAGGAGACGGTGACCACGCGACCGATGAGCTGCGGCAGCAGCAGATTGGTGAGGGCGAAGTGACCGAGGTGGTTGGTGCCGAACTGGAGCTCGAACCCGTCGGCCGTGCGCCCGAGCGGCGGGATCATCAGACCGGCGTTGTTGATCAGCAGGTCCACGCTCCCCTCGACGCCCTCCGCGAAACGGCGCACGGAGTCGAGGTCTGCGAGGTCCAGGCGCCGCACCTCGACCTCGCCGCTCATGGTGGCGGCGGCGTCCGCCCCTTTGCGCTCATCGCGCACGGCCAGGAGCACGCGGGCTCCGCGCTCGGCGAGCACGCGGGCGGTGACGCGGCCCAGGCCGCTGTTGGCACCGGTGACGATCGCAGTGCGTCCGGTGAGATCGGGGATGCTGTCCACGGAGAATGTTGTCATGGACCACAATGTAGACAGCGGCTACTCGTGTTGTCAATGAAAACATCGATAGGATCCCGGATGTGACCGAGACCGAGGAACGCCCCTACCACCACGGCAGCCTCCGCGACGCCCTGCTGAGCGCCGCCGAGGAGACCCTGCGCGAGCAGGGCCAGGACGAGCTCTCGCTGCGCGAGCTGGCCCGTCAGGTCGGGGTGAGCCATGCGGCGCCGCGCCGCCATTTCCGCGACCGCCAAGCCCTGCTCGACGCGCTCGCGATCAGCGGCTTCGAGCGGCTGGGTGAGCAGCTGCGCCAGTCGATCGCGGCGGCGGAGGACGACTTCGCCTCGCGGCTGCGCGCCGCCGTGGGCACCTTCGTGCGCTTCGCGACCCAGGACGCCGCCCTGCTGGAGCTCATGTTCTCCACCAAGCACCGGGAGGGCGCCGAGCCGGTGCGGGAGGCCGCCGGCTCGGCGTTCGAGCACCTGCCCCAGCTGATCGAGCAGGGCCAGGACGAGGGCGCGATCGCGCCGTCCACCTCCCCCCAGTCCGGCATCGTGCTGCTGGCGACGGTGCAGGGCATCGCCACCCTGATCAACGGCGGCATGGTCGAGGCAGGAATGCTGGACGAGCTCACCGACCGCGCGGTGGAGCAGTTCCTGCGCGGCAACCGCCCGGACTGAGCAGGCGCGGGTCCGCCGGAGGATCGGTGGTCAGGCCTCGCCCCTGTCGGCGGTCAGGCCTCGCCCCTGCCGGTGACCAGGGCCCGGATCACGGCAGCGTCGAGCTTCGGGACGCGGTCCGCGGTGGCCAGGCCGTTGGCCTCCTGCAGGGTGTCGGTGAGCTGGGTGTAGCAGTGCCCGGCCAGCACCGGGGAGGCGTTCAGCGCGGCGAACAGGCCGCCCACCTTCTCGGCGAACTCCTCCGGATCGGACACGGTCGCGTACCCCCACGTCCCCTCGGCCGCGTAGGCGATGCCGCCGAACTCGGTGATCATCACCGGGGCGTCCTCGCGGAGGTGCTGGGCGGCGTCGTCGATCGGTCGTCGGCGCTGCGGTCCGCGGCCGGCGATGGTGCGCGCGGTCGCCTCCTCGTCGGCGTAGTGGCTCGCGAGCTGCGCGGCGTCGGTGGTGTAGTCGTGCAGGGCGATGACGTCGCCGCCGGTCAGCTCGTAGCCGTCGTTGGAGATGACGGGGCGGCTGGGGTCCAGAGCCCGGGTGAGGGCGGTCAGGGCGATCGTGAAGTCCTTCTGCGGGGCGGAGTCGGCGAGGTCGCGCACGCCCCAGGACTCGTTGATCGGCACCCAGGTGACCACGCTCGGATGGGGGCGGCACTGCTCGACGATCTCGGTCCACTCCGCCGTCAGGGCCGCGGCGGCGCGGGGGCTGTAGGCGTAAGCATTGGCGGTCTCGCCCCAGATCAGCAGGCCCAGCCGGTCTGCCCAGAACAGGAAGCGGGGGTCCTCGACCTTCTGGTGCAGGCGGGCGGCGGTGAAGCCGAGCTCCTTGATCAGCTCGACCTCCTCCCGGTACGCCTCCAGGGTGGGGGCGGTGAGGTGCGAGGTGGGCCAGTAGCCCTGCTCGAGCACCGAGCGCACGAAGTACGGCTCACCGTTGAGCAGGAAGTGGCCGCGGTCGATGCCGGTGGTGCGCAGTCCGAGGTAGCTGGCGACGGTGTCGACCACCTCGCCGTCCACGCGCACCTCGAGATGGGCGTCGACCAGGGCGGGATGCTCGGGCCGCCACAGCAGCCGGTCGCGGTCCTGGGTGTTGCGCACCGCCGGGACGTCCACCACGCCCTGGACCCGGGCGTCGTGCGCGGCGATCTCGACCGCACCGAGCTGCTCGCGCCCGTGACCCTGGTCCGTGCTGAGCACCACGCGCACGGTGGTGCCGGGCTGCGGCCGACGGGCCAGGCGCAGGGACACCTCGACACGCGCCCGCGCCATGTCGAACTCGTGGTGGAAGGCGGTGAGGTGCTGCTCCGGCACGGACTCCAGCCACACGCTGCGCCAGATCCCGGTCGAGCGGTGGTACCAGATGCCGTGGGGCTCCTCGCGCCAGTCCTGCTTGCCGCGCGGCAGCTCCGGATCGTGCGGGTCGTCGACGGCGCGCACCACCACGACGTGCTCGCTGCCGGGATCGAGCAGATCGGTGAGATCGCAGGTGAAGGCCGTCTGCCCGCCCACGTGGTGCCCGGCCAGGCGCCCGTCCACCCACACGTGCGCCTCGTGGTCCACGGCGCCGAGGTGCAGCAGCACGCGCCGAGCGGGCTCGGCGGCGGCCGTGATCGTGCGGCGGTACCAGACCACGGGGTGGTAGCCGGTCTCGTGGATGCCGGAGGCCTCGGACTCGGGCACGAAGGGCACGGTGATGGTGCGGTCGAAGGCGGTCTCCGCGCCGGGCTCGTACCAGCGCTCGGCGAATCCTCGGTCGGCGTCGTCATGGGCGAATCCCCACGGGCCGTCGAGGCTCTCCCAGCCCTCGCGTCGGAGCGTGGGGCGGGGGTGGGCGCCGTCATGCCGGCTGACGTGCAGGGTCATCGATCACAGCTCCTGAGGTGCGGTCGTGCGGTGCGGGGGTCGCACTGCGGGTTTCCACGTGGGAACCCTG
>NZ_JBQSWB010000007.1:0-260394 GCF_052446295.1 Brachybacterium sp. AOP43-C2-M15 | reverse complement strand
GAACGATCGGTCGGCCCCGCCGAGGGCCCGCCGGGCCTCCGGCCTCGCGGCGGGGCCGCTGCCGTGGCGCAGCGGGGCCGCTACGGTGGCGTCATGGACCCCGCCCCTCCGCTGCACGTGCGCGCCTCCGGGGCGGAGGTCCGCGACGAGCAGCTCGTCCACGAGCTGCGGGGGCTGCTCGCGGGAACGGGCGGATTCGAGGAGCTCGCCGAGCGGATGGCGCTGCTCTCGGACCCCCGCCGGCTGCGGATCCTGTTCTGCCTCCATGCCCATCCCGGGGTGCGCAGCTCGGACCTCGCCCGCGCGATCGGGGCGCCGGAGTCCACCACGTCCCACGCCCTCGCGCTGCTGCGCGAGGCGGGCTGGGTGCGCGCCGGCCGCTCCGGCCGGGAGGTGCGCTACGAGCTGGCCGACGGCTTCGTGCACGATCTCCTGCACGATCTCGGCTCCGACCACCTGCCCGGGGTCCACCACCCGCGCCCGCCGCATCCCCCGCACACCACCTGACGGCGTCCCGACGACGCCCTGACGACGCCCTGACAATCCGCGGCACGGAGCGCACGCCCCGGCAGGACACTTGTAGCGTTGTGCAAGTGAATGATCGGGCGGCGGCGGAGGAGAGGTCATGACGGCGACCCTCCGTGCCGACCGGCACCGGACGGACCCCGGTGGGCATCGCGCCCCCTCCCCCGACCCGCTGGGGGTGCGCACCCGCGCCCGGCGCTCCGCCCTGGTCCTCGCGGGTCTCGTCGCGGCGAGCCTCCTCAGCCTTCTGCTGTGCGTCGGCATCGGCCCGGTGCCGGTCCCCGCGGGCACCACGGTGCAGGTGATCGCCCACCACCTCGGCGTGCCGACGGGCACCTCCTGGGGGGCCGCGGTCGACGCCATCGTGTGGGACGTGCGCGTGCCCCGGGTCCTGATGGGGGCCGCCGTCGGCGCCTGCCTCGCGATCAGCGGCGCCGCGCTGCAGGCCATGGTGCGCAACATGCTCGCCGATCCCTACGTCCTGGGCGTCTCCGGCGGGGCGTCCACCGGCGCCGCGGCCGCGATCCTGTTCGGGGTCGGCGCGGCACTGGGCGACTACGCCCAGTCGGCGCTCGCCTTCCTCGGGGCGCTCGGGGCGGCGCTGCTGGTGTTCGTCATCGCCCGGGCCGGCGGGCGCGTCAGCTCACTGCGGCTGCTGCTGTCCGGCGTGGCGGTGGGCTACGCGCTCACCGCCGTCACCAACCTGCTGATCTTCTCCTCGGACTCCGCCGAGGGATCACGCTCGGTGATGTTCTGGATGCTGGGCTCGCTGTCCCTGGCCCGGTGGAACCTCTTCCTGCTCGTCGCGCTGGCCGCGGCGGTCGCGGGAGTGCTCGTGATGCTCGCCGGCGCACGGGTGCTGGATGCGCTCAGCACCGGGGACGAGATCGCGCACTCCCTGGGCATCTCCCCCGACCGGGCCCGGGTGGGGTTCCTGCTGGTGGTCTCCCTGTGCACCGCGGCGGCCGTCGCGGGGGCCGGCGCGATCGGATTCGTGGGCCTGGTCGTCCCACACCTCGCCCGGCGCCTGGTCGGGGCCCGGCACCGCGTGCTGATCCCGGCGAGCGCCCTGCTCGGGGGCCTGTTCCTGCTGTGGGCCGATGCCGTCGCGCGGGTGGTGATGCAGCCGCGCGAGCTGCCGATCGGGGTGCTCACCGCCGCGATCGGAGCCCCCTTCCTGCTGATCCTGGTCCGCCGCCTCCACGCCCGGCGGAGCTGACCCCCGCCCCGTTCCTGCCTCCGTCCACCGCACACCCCTCCCATCCCTCCCGCCCCTCTCGGCCGTCCCGAAGATCCCGGCCGTCCCGCTCTGCTCCCGGAAGGCTCCCCATGACCCCTCGCCCCGCCCCGCGTCCGGGCCCGGCCGCCCCTCCCCGGCGCAGCGAGCTCGGCGGGGGGACCCCTCTGCGCCGGCGCACCGCTCTGACCGGCCTGGCGGGCCTCGTCGGACTCACCGCCGCCTGCGGCACCGGCGGCACGGACAGCGGCGCAGGCGCGGCTCCGGGCGCGGCCGGCGACGGGACGGAGGGCTACCCGCTCGCGCTGGCGAACTGCGAGACGCCGCTGCGCTTCGACGCTCCCCCCGAGCGGATCGTGCTGCTGGAGTCCTCCCCCGTGACCACTCTGGACGGCATCGGGGTGCTGGACCGGGTGGTCTCCCGCGCCGGCGCCTTCCCGCCCGGGTACTACGACGAGGACCTGGCCGCGCGCATCCAGGCGATCCCGGCGCTGTCCGAGGACGTCGACGCCTCCGGCCATCTGCTGATCTCGCAGGAGACGGTGATCGCGCAGCAGCCGGACATCGTCTTCGGGCTGCCGGACGGCGTGACCCGGGAGGCCATGGCGGACGCGGGCGCCCAGGTGGTGGTGCAGGAGGCCTTCTGCGGCAGCGGCGGGGAGCGTGCGAGCTTCGAGTCCCTGCACTCCTCGATCGGCGTCTGCGGCCGGATCTTCGACCGCACCGCCGAGGCGGAGGAGCTGATCGCCGTGCTGCGGGAGAGGACCGCGGCGGTCTCCGAGGCCGCCGGCGACCTGTCCCCGCGCACGGCCGCGGTGCTGTACCCCTCCGTCGGCGGCGGACCGCTGTACACCTACGGGGCCGCGAGCATGGTCACCGCGCAGCTGGACGCGCTGGGCATCGAGAACTCCTTCGCGAGCACCGCAGAGCGGGTGGTGGAGATCAGCGCGGAGCCTCTCCTGGACGCGGACCCCGACCTGCTGATCGTGCTCCATCAGGGCGAGGGGGACGGCAGCGCCGCCGTCGCGGAGATGATCGCCGAGGACCAGCTCGCGAGCCTGCGCGCCGTGCAGGAGCAGGCCGTGCTGCCGCTGCTGTTCAACTTCGCCGAGCCCGCCTCGCCGCTGGTGGTCGACGGGCTGGAGAGGATCCGCGCGTGGCTGAGCGAGCGCGAGGGCTGAGGCGCATGGGCGAGAGGGAGCACTCCCGCGGGGCGGTCCCCCCGCGCCCCGACGACGCGCGCTCCGGGGGCGGACCGGTGCTCGAGGCGTTCGGGCTCCGGCACTCCTTCGGCGCCGCGGAGGTGCTGTCCGGGGTGGATCTCGCGGTCGCCGACGGCGAGGTGCTGGGGCTCGTGGGCCCCAACGGCAGCGGCAAGACCACCGCGCTGCGGATCCTGCACCGCGAGATCGTGCCGGGCGCCGGCCGGGTGCTGCTGGAGGGTCGCGACCTCGCCGAGCTCTCGGGGCGCGAACGCGCACGACGGATCGCGGTGATGGCACAGGAGCTCTCCGGGGAGGTGCCGCTGAGCGTCGCGGACGTGGTGCTGCTGGGCCGCATCCCGCACTCCGGCACCTTCGGCGGGAGCGGCGCGGAGGACCGTCGGATCGCGGCCGAGGCGCTCGAGAGCGCCGGCGCCGTGCACCTGGCCCGGCGCGGCTTCGGGCACCTCTCCGGCGGGGAGAAGCAGCGCGTGCTCATCGCGCGGGCGCTCGCCCAGCAGCCCCGCCTGCTGCTCATGGACGAGCCCACCAACCATCTCGACATCGGCTCGCAGCACCATGTGCTGCAGGTGGTGCGCGAGCGCGGGCTCGCCACGATCGTCGTGCTGCACGACCTCAACCTCGCCGCCCGCTACTGCGACCGGGTGATCGTGCTGGACCGCGGTCGGGTCCACGCCGTCGGCGCTCCGGCCCAGGCCCTCACGGCCGAGCTCGTCGCCGCCACCTACGACGTCCGCGTCGAGCACGCCACCGCCGAGGACGGCACCGTGCAGCTGCTGTTCCGAGGGCGGGAGTCCACGGCTCTCCCGCGGGACGAGCGGGACAGGTGAGGCGAGCGGGACGGGCGGGACGGGCGGACCGGGCAGAGCAGGCGGGTCACGCCCTCCGGGCCGAGGAGCGGCCCCGGGTCACAGCTCCGTGGTGTCGGTGCCGCCGGCGGGACGGTCGCCGAGGACCCGTGACTTCACGATCTGCGCGAGGCCCGCGACCTTCCCGCCGGGCAGCCCCCAGAACTGGGCGGAATCGCCGCTGACCTCCAGCAGGCCCAGGTCCGGGTCGTCCGGGCCGCCCGGGAAGTAGGCGCCGGCGCCGTCGTTCCACAGCTGCTCGACCACGGAGCGGTCCTCGACGAACCGCGCCCGACCGGCGACGGAGAGCCAGGAGCCCGCCTCGGCGACGGCTAGGTTCACGTGCGGGTCGCCGCGCAGGGCGTCGGCCTGGCCCCCGTGCAGTCCCACGAAGAACCAGACGTCGGCGTCCTCGGTGACGCCCTGGACGGCCATCGGGTGTGAGAGCAGGGTGCCGTCCGGGAGTGCGGTGGTGAGCATGACCAGCTCCGCGCGACGCAGCCGCTCCACGACGTCCTGCTGGGTGAGGGTGGTCTCGGTCATCCGGGTCCTCCTGGGTCGGTGGCTGCAGCGGCGGGCTGCAGTGCCGGGTCTGCCGCGACGTGTCCGCAGCGGGCGGCCGACACTACTCCGGAAGGCCCCGGATCCCGGCAGGCGCTACCGCTCGGTCCACCCCTCTACCCCGGCCGCGGGGCCGTCCCGTAGCGTTCCCGGAGTGAGCACCACCTCTGCGGGACGCACCGTCCCCGCCGCACCGGGCAACGCCCCCGCCGGCGCCTCCGAACTGCAGGTCCTCCACGGGATCTCGGCCGCCGTCGGCCGCACGCCCCTGATCCGTCTCGAGCGCCTGTTCCCGCACTCCGGCGTCGAGATCCTCGCCAAGCTCGAGTCCGTCAACCCCGGCGGCAGCACGAAGGACCGGCCGGCGCTGGCGATGGTCCGCGCCGCGATCGCCGAGGGACGACTGACCGCCGGCGGCACCGTGGTCGAGTCGAGCTCCGGGAACCTCGGGGTGGCCCTGGCCCGGGTGTGCACCGAGCACGGCGTGCGCTTCGTGTGCGTCGTCGACTCCCGCACCAACCCCACCACGGTGGCCACGATCCGCGCCCTGGGCGGCGAGATCGAGATGGTCACCGAGCCCGATCCGGCGACGGGCGACCTGCTCACCGCCCGACTGCACCGCGTCGAGCAGCTGCTCGAGCGCCTGCCCGACGCGATCAATCTGTACCAGTACGGCAATCCGGCGAACCCCGATGCGCACCGCACCGGCACCATGCAGGAGATCGCCGAGGCGACCGGCGGGCGCCTCGACGTGCTGATGGCGGCGGTGAGCACCACCGGCACCCTCTCCGGCTGCACGGCCTACCTGCGCGAGCACGCCATGGAGACCCGCACCGTGGCGGTGGACTCCGTGGGCAGCGTCCTGTTCGGCGGTACCGCGGCGCCGCGTCCCCTGCCCGGGATCGGCGCCGGCGTGGTCACCGAGATCTCCCGCTCCGTCACCCCGGACCGCGTGATGCGGGTGGACGCCCTCGACGCGGTGGCCGGGGCGCGTCTGCTCGCCCGCCGCGAGGGCATCCTCGCCGGCGCCTCCACCGGCGCGATCATCCACGCCCTGGGGACGCTGGTCACGGAGCTCGAGGTGGGGACCCGTCTCGCGCTCATCGTGCACGACGGCGGGGTCCCCTATCTCGGCACCGTCTACGACGACGACTGGGTCGCGCAGACCCTCGGCGCCGGGACCGCGGAGCTCGAGGCGGCGGGCGACGCCCTCCTGGCCCGTGCCCGACGTGCCTGAGCCCGACGTGCCCGTGCCCGACCTGCCCGTGCCCGACCTGCCCGACGTGGGCGTACTCGCCCCTGACGTGCCCGCACCCCGTGCGCCCCGCGACGTCGACCCGCCGCTGACCCTCGCCGTCCTCGGCGCGGGCCCCAAGGCGCTGTTCGCCCTGGAGGCCCTCGCCGCGCACCTCGACGACCCCGATCACGCGCCGCGACCCGGCGGGGCGGGGCGCAGCGGGACGGAGGTCCGCGGGAACCTGCTCGAGGTGACGGTGATCGACCCGGCGGAGCACCCCGGCACGGGCGCCGCCTACGACCCGGAGCAGTCCCCGGTGCTGCGGCTGAACGTCGCCGCCCGCCTCCTGGACGCCCCCGTCGGCGGGTCCTTCCCCTCCTTCCCCGACTGGGTGGCCGAGGCGGAGCCGTCGCTCGCCCGCGAGCACTTCCCGCCGCGCGCGCTGGTGGGCCGCTACCTCGCCCTGCGCTGGCAGGCGATGCTCGCGGCCCTCGGCCGCCATGCGCGCTGTCAACACCGGCGCGGGCGCGCGGTGGCCGTGCGGCGGGACGGTGCGCAGTGGGTGGTGGAGATCGCCGCCGCACCCCCCGTCGCCCACCCCTCCGCCCCGAACCCCTTCGACGAGGTGCTGGTGGCGACCGGGCACGGCGCAGGGCACGACGGCGCGCTCGTGCATCGCTGGGAGTCTGCGCTGCCGCTGCGCCCGGCGGTGTTCCCGATCGGGACGATGCTGCCGCCCGCGCTGGTCCCGCCCGGTGCCCGGGCGGCGGTGCGAGGCAGCGCGCTGACCTTCCTCGACGCCGCGCTCACCCTCACCGAAGCACGAGGTGCGCAGTTCGTCCCCGACCCCGATCGGCCCGGGCGGCTCCTGCACCGACGCAGCCCGCAGGAGCCGGCGACCCTCCTGCCCACAGCACGCCACGGGCTGCTGCTGGATGCGAAGCCGGAGCCCGGCACGGACCTGGCGGCACCGGACTCCCCCGGCCTGGACCGCGCTCGGAGGCGTCTCGAGGATCTCGATCCCACCGACCCTGACGTCGCCCGGCACGTGCTCGCGATCGTCACGGAGGTCGCCGCCGCGCTGCTCGCCGAGGACGGTGCATCCGACGAGCGGCGCCGCGCGGTGGAATCCACACTCGCGACCGGGGCCGAACCGGACCTCCCCGCCGGGCCCGGCCGCGCCGAGAGAGCGCTGCGACGCAGCGTGGCGGTGGCCCTGGAGCAGCGCCCGCCCGGCCCGGCCTGGGCGCTCGGACGCTCCTGGGCACGGCTGTACCCACAGGTCACCGCCCTGCTGCGGGGCAGCGAGATGCCGCTGGAGCGCTGGTGCGAGCTGCGGGGCGCGGCGCAGGTGCTCGAGCGCTTCGCCTTCGGCCCGCCGCTGATCACCGCCCGGAAGCTCCTGGCCATGGTCGACTCCGGGGCCGTGGACCTCCGCCTCGTGGACGCCGGCACCTCGCTCGCCGCGCAGGGCGTGGGTGCGATGCCGCCAGGCGTCGCGGCCCCGGATCTGGTGATCGACGCCGTGCTCGCGCCTCCGGGGGTCCGCGGCCTCACCGATCCGCTCGCGCGGCAGCTGCTGCGGGACGGCCTGGTCACCGTGCGCCCAGGACGGCGCGGAGCGCTGGTCGCGCACGACGGCACCGCGCTCTCCGCCGACGGGCGTCGGACGGAGGGCCTGGCGCTGATCGGGCGCCCCACGGAGGATCATGTGATCGGCCACGACACCCTCGACCGGCATCTGCACGGCGAGATCCCGCGATGGGCCGCTCGTCTCGCCGCCCGCACCGATCCCACCTGACCGGAGGCTGATCCCCGATGACCCCGATGACGCCGATGACCCCGATGACGCCGATGACCCCGATGGCGGAGACCCCCGCCGCGTCCCTGCACGGGGCCTGCCACGGCCTCCCGCCGCTCACGGCCCGCCTCGAGCCGTGGATGCGCGAGCTGCTGGAGGACCCCGCCGCCTGCACCGCGCTGGTCGAGGAGCACGGCAGCCCGGTGAACGTGCACGACTTCTCCGCCCTGCCCCGCAACGCCGGCGAGCTGGAACGGGCCGCTCGGGATGCCGGGGTCGAGCTGGGCGTCCACGTGGCCCGCAAGGCCAACAAGACCCTGGGCATGGTCGCGGCGGCCCACCGCGCCGGGCTGGGGCTCGACGTGGGCAGCCAGCGGGAGCTCGAACAGGCCCTGGACCTGGGGGTGCCGCCGTCCGCGATCGTGGTGACCGCCGCCGTCAAGCCGCCGCCCCTGCTGCGTCTCGCGCTGGGCTCCGGTGCGATGCTGGTGCTCGACAACCTCGACGAGGCCGAGGCGGCCGCAGGGGTCCTCGCCGCCGGGGCCGACGCCGCAGAGCGCGGCGGGCGGGGCGGACGCGGCGAGCGCCCGATCGCGCTGCGCCTGGCCCCCACCCCGAGCGAGCTCATCGCCCCCACCCGCTTCGGGGAGTCCGCGGCGACCTGGCGCGACTGGGCAGCCTCCCATGTCTCCCCCGTCGCGGACCCGCGGGACGCCGGACGCCCCGGCCCGGAGCTGCGGATCGAGGGGATCCACTTCCATCTCCACGGCTACGACGCCGCAGCGCGGGCGCGGGCCCTCGGCGAGGCGGCCGAGCTGGTCGACGCGCTGCGGGAGCTGGGGCACCGGCCGCGCTTCATCGACATCGGCGGCGGCTTCCCCATGTCCTACCTCGACGATCCCACGCAGTGGGCGGCGTTCCTCGCGGCCCACGAGCGGCAGGACGGGGACCAGCAGCACTCCGTGACCTGGCGCTCCGAGCCGCTGCGGCAGTTCTACCCCTACCACCAGAGCCCGGTGCGCGGGGACTGGCTGCGCCGGCTGCTCGCGCAGGAGGCGCTGCCCGGGCAGAGCGCCGACGAGGTGCTGCGATCACGGGAGCTCGAGCTGCGCTGCGAACCGGGCAGAGCCCTGCTCGACGGCTGCGGGATGACCCTGGCGCGCGTGGTCCAGCGCACCGCCACCAGCGACGGCATCCCCCTGGTGGGGCTCGAGATGAACCGCACCCAGTGCCGTTCGACCTCCGACGACTTCCTCGTCGACCCCCTGCTGGTGCGCGGCGGCGGCGCCCCCTCGGAGCCGACGGACGCCTTCCTTGTCGGCGCCTACTGCATCGAGGCGGAGCTGATCCTGCGCCGTCGCCTGCGCTTCCCGGGCGGCGTCGGCGTCGGCGACCTGCTGGCCCTGCCGAACACCGCCGGCTACCTCATGCACATCCTCGAGAGCGCCTCGCACCAGATCCCGCTGGCCTCGAACGTGGTGCGCGAGGACGGCGGCACCCGGCGGGACCTGATCGACGCCGTGGCGCCGCAGCGGGCCTGGGCCCCACCGGGCTCCGGAGCTCCCTCCGGCCCCGGGATCACACCCGCCGGCTGAGAGACCGAGACGCCACTCACTCCTCACACAACACTCTGCCGTTGCCAACACTGTGTGTCACACACTATGGTGTGACGCATGAACGAACTGCTCGACACCCATCTGCAGGAGCTGCGGCGCGGCACCGTCGTGCTCGCCTGCCTCTCGCTCCTGCGCACCCCGGGCTACGGCTACGGCCTGCTCCAGGACCTCGAGCGCCATGGTTTCGCCACCGACGCCAACACCCTCTACCCGCTGCTGCGCCGCCTCGAGAAGCAGGGGTTCCTCACCAGCGAATGGAACACCGAGGAGGCCCGGCCGCGGAAGTTCTACTCCACCTCGGACCAGGGCTCGCAGCTGGCCGGCACCCTCGCCGCCGAGTGGCGCACCCTCACCGACTCCGTCGCCTCCCTCGGCGCCCTCATCTCCCCTGCCGCCGACGTCTCCCCCGCCCCCGACACCTCCCACGCCGCCGACACCCCAAGGGACGAGGAGTCCTGACATGAACACCGAGCTGACCGAGCGCTACATCCGCGCCACCGCTTCCGGCCTTCCCACTGCGGCGCAGGAGGACGTCCGCGCCGAGCTGGCCGCATCGATCCTGGACGCGACCGAGGCCCGGATCGAGCAGGGCGAGGACCCCGGGATCGCGGAGCGGGCCGTGCTCACCGAGCTGGGCGATCCCGCGATCCTCGCCGCCGAGTACGCGGATCGTCCGCTGCACCTGATCGGACCACGCCACTACCTCGCCTGGCGGCGGCTGCTGACGCTGCTGCTGTGGATCGTGCCCGCCTGCGCCGTGGTGGGCGTCGTGATCGGGCAGGTGCTGGTGCAGGCGCCCGTCGGCACCGTGATCGGGCAGTCGATCGCCGCCGGTCTCGGCGCGGTGGTGCACGTGTCCTTCTGGGTGACCGTCGTGTTCATGATCCTCGAGCGCACCGGGACGGAGACCGGCACCGCCTGGGACCTGGATCAGCTCCCCGAGCTGGAGGCACCCACCACCGGTCGCGCCGACGCGATCGCCTCGGTGGCGCTCACGGCGATCGGTGCGGGCGCGGTGCTGTGGGATCAGCTGCGGGGCTTCCTCCGCATCGACGGCGAGGCCCTCGCGATCCTGAACCCCGGCCTCTGGCCCACCTGGGTCCTGGCCCTGCTGGCGCTGCTCGCCCTCGAGGCGGCGCTGGCGGTCGTGGTGGTCCTCCACCGCCGCTGGACCCCGGCCCTCGCGATCGCCAACACCGCCCTCGCGGTGCTCTTCCTGAGCTGGGCGCTCACCCTGATCGGACGGTCCGAGCTGGTGAACCCGGACTTCGTCGATCTCGCACTGCGCGCGAACGGCGTGGACGGCAACGCCCTGTGGGTCATCACCGTGGTCGGCGTGGCCTCGCTCATCGGCGTGTCCGTGTGGGACGTCGTCGACGGCTGGCGCAAGGCTCGCCGCGACACCCGGCGCTGACGGTCCGATCCGGCCGGACCGGACCGGATCGGACCGGACCCGGCCGGACCAGACAGGACCGGACCGGATCGGGCGTCGCGAGCTCAGCCCTCCGATCGCCAGGCGTCGGAGAGCACCAGCTCGGACAGGGTGTTGCTGCGCAGACCGTGCACCGTCGGGGCGGAGGCGAAGAACCCGGACTCGCTGTTGATGTTGTCGAACAGCGGGATCCTGATCGCGTCCCCGACGATGATCCGCTGCGCTTCGGCGAGCAGCTCCGCACGGGTCTCCTCGTCCGCCTCCGTGACCTGCCGGGTGACGATGTCGCTGAGGGTGCCGGTCTCCGTGAACTCGTCGAGGGTGCTCCCGAAGTCGGCGCCCTCGATAAGGCTCGCGGACTCGAAGTTGTCGTTCGTGTACTGGGAGTACAGCGCGAGCTCGCCGGCGGCGCGGGTGGCGTTGTTCAGGTGCAGCTGGCTCTTCCCGTCGCGCCAGCTCCCGCCCGCCCCGCCGATGTCCTCGCGCACCGTGATCTCGATGCCCGTCTCCGCGAGCTGCTCCTTGATGAGCTGGAGCGCGTCGGAGACCTCCTGCGGCTCCCACCACAGGATCAGCTCGAAGGAGAGCTTCTCCCCGTCCTTCTCGCGGATCCCGTCGGGACCCTCGACCCAGCCGGCCTCCTCCAGCAGGGCGACCGCTCCGTCGGGATCGTGCACGAGCAGATCGGAGACGTCCGAGTACCCGGTGGTCAGCGGCGTGATCACGCTGGTGGAGGCGGGCTGGCGGTCACCGGTCACGCCCGCGTGGATCGCCTCGCGGTCGATCGCGGCGCTGAGGGCCCTGCGCACCGCGATGTCCTGCAGCGCCGGAACCGAGAAGTTCAGGACCAGGCTGTAGGGGATACCGGACTGCGCCCGGTAGGTCAGCTGGTAGCCGGCGGCCTCGAGCTGGTCGGCGCCCTCGTTGGTCGGGTTCTGGGCGATGTCCGCCTCGCCGGCCTGCAGGGCGCTCTCGCGCACGCTCTGCTCGTCGACGAAGGAGATGGTGATGGTCTCGAGGCTTGCCGGCCCCTCGTGGGTGGCGGCACCGGAGGGCCAGGCGTAGTCCTCGCGGCGGCTGAGCACGATGCCCTCGTTGGGCGTGTACGACTCGAGCACGAAAGGTCCCGAGGCGAGGAACTCCCCGTTGTCGCGCTGCTCGTAGGTGAGGTCGAAGGCCGAGGGGGCGAGGATCGCGAGCTGACCGGTGGCGAGGGTGGGGAGGAAGGAGGGGTTCGGGGCGGAGAAGGTCACCTCGGCCTCGAGCTCGCTCACGGCCTCCGTGCCCTCGTAGTCGTCGAACAGCCCCTGGAAGTACCAGCCCTCGCCGTCCTCGACCTGCTGGGCCGCCTGGTCGAGGTTGAGCTTGACGACCTCGGCGTCCAGGGGCGTGCCGTCGGAGAAGGTGACCCCCTCCCGCAGGGTGAAGGCGAAGGTCAGGCCGTCGTCGCTGACCTCCCACGCGCTCGCCAGCCAGGGCAGGATCTCGCCGGTGTCGGGGTCGGCGTCGATCAGGGAGTCGGCGAGAGCGCGGCCCACGATGCCGTGGTTCTGGCGCGGGTCCAGCACGGTGATGTTGGCGTGGTAGATCCGCAGCTCACCGCCGTCGACGCGGTCCTCCTCGGAGACCTCGGCGCCGGGGGCCGCCGCCCCGGTGCCGCAGGCGGCCAGGCCCAGCGCGCCCAGCAGCGCGGCGCCGAGGCCGCCCGCCTGGCGGCGGCTGAGGGCAGAGGTCAGGGCTGCGGAGGTCGGGGCCGCGGAGGTCAGGGCTGTGGGGGTCGGGGGCGTGGCGGTCATGCGATGTCCTCTCGGAGGGGGTGGTCGTGGCGGACGGTGGCGGCAGGAGCCAGGTCGAGGGCGGGGACGGCGGCGACGAGTCGCCGGGTGTACTCGGCGGCGGGTCGGGTGAGCAGCTGGGCGGGGGTGCCCTCCTCGACCAGCTCGCCGCGGTGCAGAACTCCCACGCGATGGGCGATCTGGCTGATCACGGCGAGGTCATGGGAGATGAACAGGTAGCTGGTGCGGTACTCGCGCTGCAGCTCGGCCAGGAGGGCCAGCACCTGCGCCTGCACCGAGACGTCGAGGGCGGAGACCGGCTCGTCGAGAACCAGCAGCTCGGGACGGGTGATGAGCCCGCGGGCGATCGCGATCCGCTGGCGCTGGCCGCCGGAGAGCTCGGGCGGGCGCCGGGACGCGGTCGCGGCCGGGAGGCCGACGGCGTCCAGCGCCTCCCGGATGCGCGCCTCGGCCGGAGCCCCGCGGACGGGCAGCCCGGCGCCCTCGAGGGGCTCGGCGAGGATCCGGCGGATGCTGTGCCGCGGGTCGAGGGAGCCGTAGGGGTTCTGGAACACGTACTGGACGGTGCGGCCGACGGCGCGCCGCTCGGCGCGCGGACCGCGCGTGAGGGAGCGGTCGCCGATCAGTACGTCCCCGCCGTCGGGCCGGTCGATCCCGGCGAGCAGACGGGCGAGCGTGGACTTGCCCGAGCCCGACTGCCCCACCAGCCCGTAGGTGAGGCCGCGGCCGATCTCGAAGCTGACGCCGCGCGTGGCGGGGACGACGAGGCGCCCGCGCCGCCGGTCGCGCACCCGGTAGGTCTTCTCGAGTCCCTCGGCGCGCACGTGAGGTCCACCGACCCCGTCGGTCGCACCCGGCGCCGGCTCCGGGAGCGGATCGCGACGAGGGCGGGGCACGGCCGCGAGGAGGCGGCGCGTGTACTCGGCGCGGGGTGCCGCCAGCAGCGGTCCGGTCGGCCCCTGCTCGAGGATCCTTCCCTCGCTGAGCACCAGGATCCGGTCCGAGCGACCGGCGGCGACGGCGAGGTCGTGGGTGACCAGCACGACGGAGACCCCCGTGCGGACGACGATCTCGTCGAGCAGGTCGAGCACGCGCTTCTGCACCTCCACGTCGAGCCCGCTGGTGGGCTCGTCGGCGATGATCAGGCGCGGGTCCCCGACCAGGGCGATGGCGATCAGCACCCGCTGACGCTGGCCGCCGGAGAGCTGATGGGGGTGGGCGTCGTGGATCCGTCGGGCATCCTCGAGGCCCACCCGCTCGAGCAGCTCGAGCGCGCGCCTCTCGCGGTCCAGCCGCTCCAGATGCGGCTCGGCCAGGCGCAGCGCCTCGGCGAGCTGCCGGCCGATCCGGGCCACCGGGTTCAGGGCGATGTTCGGATCCTGCGGGACGTAGGCGATGCGGCCCCTGCGCAGCGGGGTCCAGGCCCTCTCGTCCAGGCCGGTGACGCCCTCCTGGACCCGCACGCCGTCGATGTCGATCCGACGGGCGCGCACGCGGGCGGCCTGGGGCAGCACGCCGAGCAGGGCCTGGGTGATGGTCGACTTGCCGGAGCCGGACTCGCCGATGATCGCGAGCCGCTCCCCGCGGCCCACGGTGAAGGAGACGCCCTGCACGGCGGGGACGTCGGCCTCGCCCCCGCGCCACGCGGGGCGGCGGTAGTCGACGTGGAGGCCGTCGACGGTGAGGAGCGGGGCGGCGGTGGGTCGGGGCATGGTCACAGCGCTCTCCCGAGGAACGTGCCGATCCGGTTGGCGGAGAGGACCACCAGGGCGATCAGCACCCCGGGGATCAGCGCCAGCCAGGGGGCGGTGGACAGGTAGGTGCGGCCGTCGGCGACGATCACGCCCCATTCGGGCTCGGGCGGCTGCACGCCGAAGCCGAGGAAGCTCAGGGCGGAGATCAGCAGCACCGCCTCGCCGAACTGCAGCGGGATCAGCGCGATGATCGGGCCCAGGGCGTGGGGCAGCACGTGGCGACCGAGGGTCTTGTACCAGGGCAGGCCGTTGAGGACGGAGGCGGTGACGAAATCCGCCTCCCGCACCCGCAGCACCTCGGCGCGCAGGATGCGGGTGAAGGTCGCGATCGAGCCGATGCCCACGGCGATCGCGATCTCGACGGTGCCGAAGCCGAGCGCGGTGACCAGCAGCAGCGAGACCAGCATCCCGGGGACCGCGAGGAACACGTCCACGAGGCGGGAGACGGTCTCGTCGAGCAGGCCGCGGAAGTACCCGGCCAGCACACCCAGCACGGAGCTCACGGTGACGCCGATCAGCACGGCGACCAGGGAGGCGACCAGGGTGTTTGCGGTGCCGTGGACGAAGCGGGAGAACTGGTCCCGGCCCAGTCCGTCGGTGCCGAACCAGTGCGCGGTGCTGGGAGCGGCGAACTTGTCGAGGACGTCGGTGCGATAGGGGTCATGGCCGGTGAACAGCCCCGGCACGAAGGCCGCCAGGATCACGGCGCCCATCAGGACCGTGGCGAGCACGAGGGTGGGCTGGCGCAGTTCGCGCAGCAGGGTGCTGTCGTGCCGCTCCCGGCGCGGGCGGACGGCGCGGGCGCGACCTCTCGCGGCGGGTGGCGCGTGCTCCTCGACGGCGGAGCCGAGGGCCGCGGTCGCTCCCGGGGTGCCGGCGCCTCGGTAGGCGCCGTCGGCGAGGACGGCGGCATCGGCGGGAGCGGCCACATCGGCGAGCACCGCCGGTCCCGTGAGCAGGGTCCTCTCGCTCATGGTCAGGCCCTCCTGATCCGCGGATCCACCACGGGGTAGATGAGGTCCACCAGCACGCTGGTGAGGACGAACAGCAGCGCCGAGAACACGACGACGCCCTGCACGAGCGGGATGTCCTGGCTGAGCACGCCGGTCTGCAGCACGCGTCCCAGCCCCTGCCGCGAGAACACCGTCTCGGTGATGACGGCCCCGGCGAGGATGCCGCCCACCTGCATGCCGAGGATCGTCAGGGCGGGGATGGTGGCGTTGCGCAGGGCGTGGGCCAGCAGGACCCGTCCGCGGGTCACGCCGCGGGCGCGCAGGTACGCGGCCTGCGGGGAGCGGAGGTAGTCGTGCACGGCCTTGGTGGCGACCTGGGCGATGGCGGCGCTCGCGGGGACGCCCGAGGTCAGGGCGGGCAGCACGAGGCTGCGCCAGCCGGTGGTGCCGACGGCCGGCAGCAGGTGCAGGGAGAAGGCGAAGACCTGCACCAGCAGGAGACCCGTGAGGAAGATCGGGAAGGACAGGAAGGCCGAGGGCAGCGAGAACAGGATGTTGCGCAGCCAGGGGGCACGGGTGGCGTTGGCGAGGATCGCCAGCCCGAAGCCGACGACGATGCTGACCACGAGGGCGGCGATGCCGAGCTGCACGGTGTAGGGCACCGCGCCGAGCACGATCTCGGAGACCGGGCGGCCGTATTCGATCGAGTCGCCGAAGTCGCCGACCAGAGCCCGGCCGAGCAGGGTGAGGTACTGCAGGGCCGCCGGCTTGTCGAGGCCGTACTTGGCCTCGAGCGCGGCGCGTGTCTCCGCAGAGGCGTTCGCGGACCCGGTGAGCATGATCGAGACGGGGTCGCTGGGCAGCAGGTAGAGCAGCAGCCAGGTGACGGTGTACGCCGCCCAGACCACCACGGCGCCGTACAGCACGCGGCGCGCCAGGTATCCCATCGTCCCGCTCCTCCTCCCCCCGGTCCGTGCCGGGCCCTCCGTGTCCACGCCTCACATCGAAGCAGTGCTTATGTCGGTCATAAGCACCGATGCGAGGCACACAGTAGATCCCTGCGAGCGAGCGGACGAGGAGCGCCGTCACACGGCGCCATCTGCGCACGTCAGCGCCGCTGCGAGCACGGCGGGCGCTGCGGGCACTGCGGGCACTGCGGGCACTGCGGGCACTGCGGGCACAGGAAGACCCCTGCCGCGGCGCTGGTGCCGGCGGCAGGGGTCATGAGCGGGCGGCGACCCTCCGGAGAGGTGGGTCGGGTGAGCTCAGGCGGCGGAGAGTCCGGCGGAGGCGACGACGGCCGCGTCGGCCTCGGCGAGGGCGAGGGCGGCGTTGAGATGCGCACCGGCCATGGCGCCGCCCGCAGCCGACGCCCCGACCTGCGCCATCGGCTCGGCGATGTTGCCCGCGGCCCACACCCCGGGAACGCTGGTGGTCCCGCCCATCCCGGCCGGGACGCGACGGCCCATGCCTCCCGGGAGATCCTCGAGCGGCAGCGCGAGGTCGCCGAGGCCCTGCAGGCGCGGGTGCAGGGTGGTGGCGACCACGAGCACGGAGCGTTCGACGACCTCGCCGTCGGCCAGTCGCACCCCGGCGACGCCTCCCGATCCCGCGGCGAGCACCTCGGCGAGCTCCCCGTCGACGATGCGGATGCCCCGGGCGGCGAAGCGGTCCCGGGACTCGGCGTCGAGCGCGGAGCCGGCGGTGAAGTAGACCAGGTCGTCGGCGAGCTGGCGGAACAGCAGGGCCTGGTGGGCGGAGGCGGGGCCGCGGGCGATGATCCCGATCGACCGATCGCGCACCTCCCAGCCGTGGCAGTAGGGGCAGTGGATCACGCCGTGCCCCCAGTGCTGGGCGAGACCCGGGATCTCGGGCAGCTCGTCCCGGACTCCGGTGGCCACGAGCACGCGACGCGCCGTGAGGCGGCGGCCGTCGGCGAGATCGACTTCGAAGCGCAGGTCGCCGTCGGCCGCCGGGGCACCGGGGCGGGCGGCGCCGACCTCTGCGGTGACGACCAGACCGCCGTAGGAGCGCACCTCCTCGCGTCCGCGGGCCAGGTAGTCGGTGGGCGCGACGCCTTCGTTGCCGAGCAGGCCGTGGATGCCGTCGGCCGGGGCGTTGCGGGGCGCGCCGGTGTCCAGCACGACGACGCTGCGGCGGGAGCGGCCCAGCATCAGCGCGGCATTGAGTCCGGCGGCGCCACCGCCGATCACGGCGACGTCGACGAGGGAGTCAGGAAGCTGGTCGATGGTGGTCATGGCGATCCTCTCGGTGTGGGGCGCCTCCGTCGGGAGGCACGGCACGACCGTAGACATGGCTTGCCTCAACGGCATACCCTCTTGCCCATGACGCAAGATTCACAGTCGGTGGACGGCCTTGTGCGACAGCGACTGCGTGCGCTGCGCCACGCGCAGGGACTCTCGCTCGGAGACCTCGCCGCACGGGCCCACCTCAGCCCCTCCACCCTGTCGCGGATCGAGAACGGCCAGCGACGGCTGGCGCTGGACCAGCTGGTCACGCTGGGCCGCGCCCTGGACACGAGCCTCGACGAGCTGGTCGAGGCGCAGTCGGACGAGGTCGTCGCCAATGCGCGGAACGATCACGGCATGGATGCCCTGCGCTGGCGGATCCGGCACTCCCCGGACTCGGTGGTGCTGCGGCGCCGGGTCACCGGACCCCCGGACGCCTCGCGGATGCGCGCCCACCCCGGCCGCGAGTGGCTCGTGGTCCTCTCCGGAACGCTGACCCTGCTGCTGGGCGATCGCCGTCTGCGGGTCGCGGAGAACCAGTCCGCCGAGTTCGACACGATGCTCCCCCACGCCTTCGGTGCGGAGGGCGGCCCCGTCGACGTGTTCATGGTCGTGGACCCCGAGGCCCGCAAGGGGCACCGGCGGGACACCGACGAGTGAGGCGACCGGGCACTCGAGGCCCCACCGGGCCCCGGGCGCCCTGGGTGACCCGTCGTCCGCCGCGGGAATATCCCCGCCCCTCCACTCGTTGAAAGTTCAGGCAACAGCGAGTCGAGGAGCATCCATGCAGAAGAACATCCACCCCGAGTACCACCCCGTCGTCTTCCGCGACGCGAGCGCCGGGAGCGCCTTCCTGACCAACTCCACCCGCACGTCGGATCGCACCGTGATCTGGGAGGACGGGACGGAGTACCCCGTGATCGACGTCGAGGTCTCCTCCGCCTCCCATCCGTACTGGACGGGCGGGTCGAAGGCCGTCGACACCGCTGGACGGATCGAGCGGTTCCGCCGACGCTACGGCCGGAACACCCTCCCGGCCCGGACCGCGACGGCCTGAGCCCTTCGGGGCGGAGCAGGCCCTGCGCGGCTCGGCTCTCCTCAGCTCAGCTCAGCTCAGGCGGCGTGGCGCCGACCGGCGTCCCGCCGCCCGAGCCAGGGGGCGAGCAGATCCTCCGTGCCGAGCCAGGGCGCCAGCCCCTGGGCCCACTCCTCGGGGGTGAGCAGGCTGCGGGCGAAGGCGTCCCGCACCCGGACCGCGTCGGCCGCCTCGACCCCCGTCACCACCATCCGGGTGGACGGGAGGTCGGCTCCCGTCTCGAGCACGGCACCGATCGAGACCTGGCCGCCGGCACCGTCCCACTGGCAGATCGAGCGCGGGCGGTCCGGCACCCAGAACCGGCCGCGCCCCCGCAGGCGCCCCGCCCCGAGGTCCTCCACGTTCTCGAGGAACCGCCGCGGGTGGAAGGGCCGGTCGGAGTGCATGTCCACGGTCCAGGTGCCGTGCTCCGTGGGCCCTCCGTAGGACTCGATCCGGCGCGGGTCGCGCCGGCGCAGACCGCCGACATGGTCGAGGTCGAGGCCCAGCACGGCGGCGGCCTCGAGGTCGTGGACCGAGGTGGCGAGCCACTGGTCCGGGGCGCGCAGGTGCTCGACCAGCTCGAGGCCGGCGGCTCCCTCGACCTCTGCGCCGTCGCCCGCACCGGCGAGCGCGCCACCGCCGTCCACGACGATCAGCCCCGAGTACTCGATCTGCGCCGCGAGGGCCTCCCCCACGCTGCGTCGGTCGTCCACGGCCCACTGCAGCCCACGCTCGGCGAGAGTGTCCGCACCGAGCAGGTCATGGCGCGCCCGCACCCCGGAGAGCACCGCGACCGACCCTGCGAGCCGCCAGCGGTCCTCCTGATGCACCAGGGTGCCGGCCACGGCCTGGGGGTCCGCGCTGATCGGAGGGACCAGCAGGATCGCGCCGATGCGCGGATCGCGCGAGAGACGGTCGAGCGTCGGGACGGCGTCCTCGCGCATGGCGCAGGAGACGCAGGGGTGCTCGAGCTCGACCTCCTCGTCCTCCCGCACTCCGGCGAGGTCGACGACCAGTCGCCGCAGGACCCCGGAGTCGACGTCCACGGCGTAGCGCAGCTCGACGGCGCCGGGCACGTCGAGCAGGAGGCTCGCGGTCAGAGAGTCCCTCAGCACCGGGTCGATCGCCGTGACCGTCGCGACCGGCACCGACCCCCCGCCGTCGTCGCCGGGCCGCTCGACCTGCCCGGACCGCCCAGCCCACTCGGACTGCTCGGACTGCTCGAACCGCTCGGCCCCGTTCGGATCGGTCATGTCGCGCCCCACTCCCTGCCTTGACGATAATGATTCTCAGTAACTAGTATCGCCGCCCGTATCGCAGCACTGTCAAGTCGCCGGCCCAGCCGCGCGGCCCGGACCCCCGAAGGAGCCACCCCATGGCGACGAGGAACGAACTGCGCGGCATCGTGAAGCTGCGCTCCACCGCCGGCACCGGTTACACCTACATGACCACCAAGAACCGCAGGAACTCCCCGGACCGCCTGGTGATGCGCAAGTTCGATCCGCGCCTCCGCGAGGTCGTCGAGTTCCGGGAGGAGCGCTGATGGCGAAGACCTCGAAGATCGCCGCCGACGCCCGCCGGCGTCGCACGGTCGCCCGGTACGCGCAGCAGCGCCTCGCGCTCAAGGCCGTCGTCAAGGACCCGGGCTCCACGATGGCCGAGCGCCTCCAGGCCCAGCGATCCCTGCAGCGCCTTCCGCGCGATGCGAGTCCGACGCGCCTGCGCAATCGTGACGCGATCGACGGCCGCCCGCGCGGCCACCTGCGTCGGTTCGGACTCTCCCGCGTGAGGTTCCGGGCCGCCGCGCACCGCGGGGAGCTGCCGGGCGTCACCACGTCCAGCTGGTGATCGCCGCGCACCCGCCCCGCCCTGTCGAACCCGTCGCCGAGAGGACACCATGAAGAGCACCATCCATCCGCAGTACCGACCCGTCGTCTACCGCGACGCGAGCGCCGGGTTCTCGTTCCTCACCCGCTCCACCCGCACCTCCGACAAGACGGTGACCTGGGAGGACGGCGTCGAGTACCCCGTGATCGACATCGAGGTCTCCTCCGCCTCCCACCCCTTCTACACCGGTCGGGCCACCGTGCTCGACACCGCCGGGCGCGTCGAGAGGTTCCGCCGCCGCTACGCGGCCGCGAGCACCGACGCCCCGGATCCCGGGACGCCGACTCGGTGACCGGTGCCGGGCGCGGTGCCCCCCGATCACCGCGCCCGGCACGCACAGCGCGCTCCGGGGCGGGCGGATCCGCGCCCCGGGAGGACCTCCCCCGTCCCCGTCGGACCGACCGACGACCGCTCCTCGACGGACTGCGGGAATAAACCCTTGGCCGGGGCGTTGTTCCCTGGTAGCGTCCACTGTGGTCGTGGGCGGTCGACACCCGCGACCCGGACCGGCGACCTCGTCGCCACCGGCGGAGAGACCCGCCACCCGAGCGCCATCCCGCTCGGTCCGACCGCCGCGGGACCCGCGGCTCACGCCCTGCCATGACGGCAGAGAGGCGGGAGCCCGACCCGCACGGCCTGCGCCCTCGTGCCGCCTCCATCCCGCCCACCAGGCGGCCTCCCGTGGAGCAGCCCGACCGGTGCGCGCCACCGGCCTCCCGCCCCAGCGGGATCGGCCGAGCGACCGTCCGCCCCAGCGGACAGGGCGCACCCCTGCGCGACTCGCGCATCCCGGCGACCCGCCGGATCACGACATCCGTCGGCCCTCGCGCCGACCTCGAAGGAGCAGCACCATGCAGTACAACGACCATCGACAGCACAGTCCGCAGTCCCACCTCGTCGTCTTCCGCGACCAGAGCGCGGGGCTGCGCTACCTCACCCGCTCCCACCGCACCTCGGAGCACACCACCACCTGGGAGGACGGGAACATCTATCCCGTCGTCGAGGTGGATCTGTCCTCCGCGGCGCACCTGGAGAGCGAGCGCGAGGGCGACCGCCGGCGCGAGCTGGTCGGCGCCCCCGCCTGATCCTCACCGCCTGATCAGCACTGTCTGATCCGGGCGGTGCCGAGGGGCGGCCCGGGATCGTTGACCATCGCGTCATCGGTCTCCGGCCGCCCCTCTCGCACGCGCCCGGGGAACGACCCCGGGGCAGCGGACTCCCGCGGAGCCGAGGACTACCGTGGAAACAGAGCCGCCCAGCCCCTCGAGACGAGGTCCCGTCATGACCGCCTGCCCGTCCGCACACGCTCCGGGAGCCCGCGCGCCCGGTACCGGGACGCCCGCTCCCGAGGCGCCAGATCCCGACGGGCTCGAGACCGAGGTGCTCGTGGTGGGCGCCGGGCCGACGGGGCTGATGGCAGGGCTGGTCCTGCACCGTCGGGGCGTCCCGGCGCTGGTGATCGACGGGAAGTCGGGCCCCACCCGGGAGTCACGGGCGCTCGTCGTCCAGGCCCGCAGCATGGAGATCTACGATCAGCTGGGCCTGGCCGAGCAGGTCCTGGCCCGCTCCCACCGCGCCGAGAGCATCCAGATCCTGGCCGGGGCGCCGTCGGCCCGCGCGGACTTCGCGGCCGCCCAGACCGGGTGGACGCCGTTCCCCGGGGCCCCGATCTTCGAGCAGTCCCGCAACGAGGAGCTGCTCGCCTCGACACTCGCCGCCGAGGGCGTCCCCGTGCGCTGGGGTCATCGCTTCATCGCCCTGCTGAGCGATGCCGCCGGGACCGACGGGGCCGGCGCCGCCGCTCCTGTCGACGTACTGGTCGAAGGGCCCCAGGGGCCGCTGCGGATCCGTGCACGATGGGTGATCGGAGCCGACGGCGCGAGCTCCCCGGTGCGCCATGCGCTGGACCTGCCCTTCGAGGGCGTCACCGATGCGGCGACCTTCTGCGTCGCGGATCTGCACGGTGTCGAGGGGATCCCCGAGGATTCCCTCGCGGCCCGCTTCGGCAGGCAGCGGTTCGCGGTGACGTTCCCGATGGGGCCGGGCGGGCACGTCCGGGTGGTGTGGCTGCACGGCACCGACGATCCGGAGCAGGACGAGGCCCTGGCGGCGCTGCGCGCGGACCTGGGGCTGGCCTACGACCGGCTCGACTGGTTCTCCTCCTACCGGGTCCATCACCGGGTGGCCGCGCGCTTCCGGCAGGGCTCCGTGCTGCTGGCCGGGGACGCCGCCCACGTGCACTCCCCCGTCGGCGGACAGGGCATGAACACCGGCCTGCAGGACGCCCACCACCTCGCGCACCTGCTCGCCGACCTCTCCACCGGCCGTCTGGGGCCGACGGCGATCGACCGCTACGAGCGCGAGCGCCGACCGGTGGCGCTCACCCTGATCTCCGCGACCGACCGCGCCTTCGGGGCGATCGCCCGCCCCGGGCGCGGCACCGCCTTCGCCCGGCGGCGTGCCCGCGACGTGCTGGCCCGCCTCGCCCCGCGCCTGCTCGCCTCCCGGGCCGGGCCGCGGCTGGGCGGACTGCTCGGCCAGTACCGGATCCGCTATCGCGCCGTGCCGGCAGGCGATCCTGTGCCTCGATGGGCCGCGGACCGCGCCGTCGGCCTGCGCCTGCCGCCCACCGCGCAGAACCGCTCCGCGCTGCGGGCGATGACCTGGCAGCTGCACTCCTACGGCGCCGAGGCCGACCGCCCCGTCGGGCTCCCCGACCGGATCGAGGGCCCGTTCGCCTTCCCCGAGGACCCGCTCGGGCGGCTGCGCACGGACCGCCTCCTGCTGGTGCGGCCCGACGGGTTCGTCGCCGCCTCCTGGCCGGTGCACGCCGGGGCGGTCGCGACGGCCGACGTGCAGGAGGTGCTCGACGCGCATGCCCTCACCCGCTGACGCGCCCGCCGGGGGCAGCCTGCTGATCCGCGGCGGCCGTCTCGTCGACGACCGTCGGATCGTCCGCGCCGACCTGCTGGTCGACAACGGGACCATCGCGGCGACCGGCGACCTCTCCCCCCGCGACCATCCGGAGGCGAGGATCCTCGAGGCCGACGGGCGCCTCGTCGCCCCCGGCCTGGTCGATGCCCACTCCCACGCCGAGGGCCTGGTCTTCGACGCCGAGGTGCAGCTCGCGCTGCTGCGCCAGGGCGTCACCACGATCATCGGCGGACAGGACGGCGTCTCCTACGCGCCCGGCGACGGTGCCTACGCCCATGCGTACTTCGCCGCCATCAACGGCCCCCACCCCCACTACCGCGGACCGCGCATCGCTGACCTGCTCGCGAGCTACGACCGGACGATCCCCCTGAACGTCGCCGTCCTGGTGCCGGCCGGCACGGTGCGCCACGAGGTGATGGGCAGCGCGGACCGCCCGGCGACCGAGGTCGAGGTCCGCGCGATGACCCGGCTCGTCACGGAAGGGCTCGCCGACGGCGCGGCCGGACTCTCCACAGGGCTGGACTACACCCCCGGGCTGTTCGCCGGGGCCGAGGAGATCGCCGCGCTGTGCCGCCCGCTCGCGCCGGCGGGCCTGCCGTACGTGACCCACATGCGCGGCGGCTACGAGGAGAACTCGCAGGCCGGCATCGAGGAGGTCGCCCGGATCGGACTCGCCGCAGGGGTCGGGGTGCACATCTCGCACTTCCACACCCGCGCCGCCGAGGCCGCGCGGCTGATGGACCAGCTCGCCCGGCAGGGGGTCGACGCGACCTTCGACGCCTACCCGTACACGCGGGGCTGCTCGCTGCTGGGCATGTCCCTGCTGCCCCCGGCCCTGAACGCCCTGGCCGGCGAGGAGGCGGCCGCGCTGCTGCGCGAGCCCGAGGAGCGCCGACGGCTGCGACGGGAGTGGTTCCCGCGCGTGGACGAGAACGCGAGCCTGGGCCCGCAGTGGCCCGAGCTGATCACGATCGCCCACGCCACCGCCCCGGAGTTCGCGGACGCCCACGGGCTCACCCTCGCGCAGCTCGCCGCGCGCCGCGGGAGCGATGCGGTGGACGCGGCCCTGGACCTCCTGGCCGCCTCGCGACTGGAGGTGAACGTGGTGATGGCCGTGCGCGACGAGCGCCGCGTGGAGGACCTCGGGCGCCTGATCGCGCATCCGCGGCACGTCGGCGGCTCCGACGGGATCTTCGTGGGCGCCCATCCGCATCCGCGCGCCCGCGGCACCTTCGCCTCCTATCTCGGCACCTACGTGCGCGAGCACGGATTCCTCGACTGGCCCGCCGCGATCGATCACCTCTCCACCGCACCTGCCCGCCGCTTCCGCCTCGGCGCGCGCGGCCGCCTCGTCCCCGGCGCGGTCGCGGACATGGTCCTCGTCGACCCGGACACCGTCCGCGACACGGCGACCTACGCGGACCCTCACGGACTCGCCGTCGGCATCGACGACGTCGTGGTCGGTGGCAGGGCGGTGCTCGCAGATGGCAGGCTGACCGGAGAGCATCCCGGCGGCGGCCTCCGCGCCGACCCGCCGGCAGGGGACCGACCGACATGACCCCGACCGCCACGAACCCGTCTCCACCGACCCGAGGAGCAGCATGACCCCCAAGGACGCCGTCCGCACCAGCAGCGCACCGCAGCCCGCCGGCCCCTACAGCCAGGCGATCGTGAGCGGCGACCTGCTGTTCACCGCCGGTTTCGGACCGCAGGACCCGGCGACCGGCGAGGTCGCGGACTCGGTCGCGGAGCAGACCCGGCAGGTGCTGCGGAACCTCCGGGCCGTCCTCGCCGAGCGCGGGGCGAGCCTCGACGACGCGCTGAAGACCACGGTGCACCTCGCGGACCTCGCCGACTTCGCGGAGTTCAACGACGCCTACCGCGAGTTCTTCTCCGAGCCGTTCCCGGTGCGCACCACCGTCGGCTCGCAGCTGGCGAACATCCTGGTCGAGATCGACCTGGTGGCCCGCCTCCCGCGCTGAGCCCTGGGGGCGCCCTGACCGGCCCTACCCGGATCCCGGCCGAGCCCTCTCCGAGCCCCTCCGAGCCCCTCCGGGCCCGTCCGGGGGTCAGGTCTAGAAGAACGTCTCGACCGCTTCGTCCACGGCACCGGTGGCCGGGTCCAGCAGCGGGACGAGCCGCCACTTGTCGAAGGCCGTGCAGGGGTGCGAGAGCCCGAGCACCACGACCTCGCCCACGGCAGGGCCGTCCTCTCCCTCCCAGCGCAGGAAGGCGTGCTGGTCGTTCAGCGCGGTGATCTCCGCCTGCGGCAGGGGGAGCTCCTCGCCGCCCAGCGCGGCGGCCCGGGCGAGGGGGCGCGGCAGGCCTTCGTCGAAGGGCACGTCCCGCTTGCCGGCGTCGAGCAGGGCGAGCCCCGGCTCGGGCCTCGAGACCACCCGGGCGTAGGCCCGCATCGCGGGGCGCAGCGCCTGGTCCGGGGCGATCCCCCGCTCGACATCGAGCGGGGAGATGCCCTGGTAGAAGCCGGAGTCGTGGACCAGATAGGCGCCGGAGCGGAGGATCCTGCGCATGCCCTGCAGCGGCGCGAGGGCCTCGGCGACCAGGTCGGGATAGGCGCTGCCGCCCGCGGTCGCCCACGGCACGCCCTCCACCAGCGGACGCAGCTGCTCCGCGAGCTCGGCGAGGCGGGAGCAGTAGGCGCCGACGGCCTGCAGCGCGGACTCCGAGCGGTCATGGCCGAGAGCCCCCTCGTAACCGGCGGCCCCGCGCAGGACGAGGGTGCTCGAGGCGGCCGCGCGCTCGGCGACCTCGAGCGCCTGCTCGAGGGTGCGGGCACCGGTGCGACCCCCGTCGGCTCCCAGCTCGACGAGCACCCCGAGCCGCGAGTCGTCCGGGAGCACCTGCTCGAGCAGGTCGATCGTGGCGACAGAGTCCGCCCAGAGCACGAGCTCCTGCTCGGGATGCGCCGCGAGGTGAGCGACCAGGCGGCGCAGCAGGGCCGGGTCGGTGCAGGCGTTGGCGAGCTGCACGGTGGGGATGTCGGCACGCAGGGCGACATCGGCCTGCCAGCCGGTCGCGACGGTGATCCCGGTGCATCCGGCCGCGAGCTGGCGGCGCCACAGCACCGGCGCCATGGTGGTCTTCCCGTGCGGCATCAGCTCGAGGCCGCGCTCCTGCGTCCACGCCTCCATCACCTGCAGGTTGTGGTCGATCGCCGCGTCGTCGAGCACGAGCAGCGGGGTGGAGAGGTCCCGCAGCCCCAGCCCCAGATCGGTGACCGGGCGTCCGATCGCGGAGGCGGGGAAGGACTTGTCGGTGGCCTGGACGGTGCGCGGAGCGGGAGGGGACATCGGGACCTCACGGGGCGTGACGACGGTGTGCGGGACTGCGGTCGACTCTACGCAGGAGCACGGCCGACGGCGAGGACGCGGCGGAGACGCGGCTCATCGGCGCGCACGGGTGGTCTCCCGATAGCGGCTGGGCCGCATCCCGTACTCCCGGGTGAACGCGGCGCTGAGCGCGAAGGAGCTCGAGTAGCCCACCTGCCGGGCGATCGAGTCGAGGGTGTCGTCACTCAGCTCGAGACGATCCGCCGCCTGGCACAGTCGCCATCCGGAGAGATAGGAGATCGGCGGCTCGCCCATCACCTCCGCGAAGCGGCGGGCGAAGGCGGCCCGGGAGACCCCGGCCCGGCGGGCCAGGGAGGCGACGGTCCACTCCTGTGCGGGATCGGCGTGCAGGGCACCCAGCGCAGGGCCGACGACCGGATCACCGGCGGCGCCGTACCAGGCGGGGGCGGAGACCTCCGCCAGGGCGAACCAGTCCCGCAGCGCCCCGATCAGCACGAGGTCCAGCAGCCTGTCGAGAACCGCCTGCTGACCGGGCTCGTCGTTGCCGAGCTCGCTCTCGAGGAGATCCAGGGCGGTCGACCGTTGCTCCTCGCGCGGGACGACGACGGCGTTCGGCAGGGCGCTCAGCAGCCGCTCGGCGATCCGGCCGGAGGTCGGGAGCGTCCCGGTCAGCAGCACGCTCTCCGCCGCGAGCCGCTCGCGGCGGACCCGGGCGTCCAGGCCCACGCGCTCGTTCGCGAGCACGGCGCCCTCCGCGTCGAGGCAGGAGCCCTCGGCCGTCACGACGCAGGTGGGCTCCGCCGCGCCGTCGAGGTCACTGCTCAGGAGGATCGGCCCGCGGCCGGTGAGGATCGCCAGGTCCCGTGCTCCCAGGGGCTCGGCGTCCCGTCCCTGCTGGTGGAGCCAGCCGCTCCCGCGGAGCAGGGTGGCGACGGTGATCGAGGATCCGGTCTCGACCCGGACGCTCCAGTGCTCGGTGAGCAGGCTGCGGTCGATCAGGGCGCCCGAGGAGCGGAGGTTGCCGAGCACTTCGGTGAGGATCTCCATCCCTCCAGCGTAGACGCTGGCATATGGATCTCAGCGTTCAGAGCATTCTCCGTCTCTCTCGGGGTGCGGTGGACTGGGTCATGACCGACGGAGCGACACTGCGCTCCGCACCGACCGCCCCACCTGGAGGTCCCTCGTGACCGTCGACCATCCCCCGCTCCCGGGCTCCGCCCTGTGGGTGCTCGCCCACCCGCGACAGCAGTCGCTGAGCGGCCACCTGTTCCGCGCCGGCACCCGGGCCCTGTCCCAGGGCCACGACGTGATGACCTCGGACCTGTACGCCCAGGGATTCGATCCCGTGCTCGGCGACCGCGACCTCGGAGAGCCCGCCGACCGACCGGGCAATCTGGCCGCGCTCGCCGGTGAGGCCTACACCCGGGGGCTGACCGCGACGGACGTCCGGGCCGAGCAGGAGAAGCTCGCGAAGGCCGAGCTGCTCGTGCTCCAGTTCCCCCTGTGGTGGTACGGCCCCCCGGCGATCCTCAAAGGCTGGCTCGATCGCGTGCTGACCGACAGCTTCGCCTACGACAGCGAGCTCGACCCCGAGCTCGGGATGCCGCGGCGGTACGGGGACGGCGGTCTCACCCGACGTCGGGCGCTCATCGTGGTCACCGCCGGGGACGACGAGCGCACGATCGGGCCGCGCGGGGTCAGCGGCGACCTGGATTCGCTGCTGTTCCCCCTGACCCACGGCGCCCTCTGGTACGTCGGCATCGACGTGCTGGACCTGCACGTCGTCCACGACGCCGACGGACTGGACGAAGTGGACGGCGAGCGCGAGACCCGGCGCCTGGTGGACCGATTGGCCGGGATCGACAGCGAGCCGAGCCGCCCCTATCGACGCCTGCGCGACGGGGACTACCCCGCGGAGCTGCGCGCCCTGGATCCGCGGATCGCCACCGGTCGCACGGATCTCGGCATCCATCGCCGCGACGCCGGGGTCGACCTCGGCGCCGTGGTCTGAGTGAGCCGTGGTCTGAGCGATCCGTGGTCCGAGCGATCCGTGGTCCGAGCGATCCGCCGCGTCCCGGCCAGGGGTCCTCTCCCCGTGACCGGCCGGGCATCTGCTACCGTCGTCGCCGATCCCTCGGGTGCCCGTCGCAGCGGGCTGAGATCGAACTGTCGCGGTTCGAGCACCGACCGAACCTGCCCCGGGTCATGCCGGCGAAGGAAGAAGGAGAGCGAGACGATGTCCGCACGCCCTGAGAACTACCCCACCCACAGCCTCGGCCACCTCGAGGACCCCGCCCACGGCATCCGGGTGCCCGTCACCCGGATCGCCCAGGACGATTCCCCCGCCGGTGTGCCGAACCCGCCGCTGGAGGTGTACCGCACCGCCGGGCCCGGCTGCGAGCCCGAGGTGGGCCTGGCCCCGATGCGCTCCGCATGGATCGACGGCCGAGAGGACGTCGAGACCTACAGCGGCCGCGGCCGCACCCTCGTCGACGACGGACGCAGCGCCGTGCGCCGCGGCGAGGCGAGCGCGGAGTGGCGCGGCGCGAGCCGACCCCCGCTGCGCTCCCTCCCGGGGCGCCGCGTCACCCAGATGCACTACGCCCGTCGCGGCGAGATCACCCCGGAGATGCGCTACGTGGCGCTGCGGGAGGACTGCGACGTGGAGCTGGTGCGCAGCGAGGTGGCGGCCGGCCGCGCGATCATCCCCGCGAACGTGAACCATCCCGAGGCGGAACCGATGATCATCGGCCGCGCCTTCCTGGTGAAGGTCAACGCCAACATCGGCAACTCGGCGGTGACCTCCTCGATCGCCGAGGAGGTCTCCAAGCTCGAATGGGCCACTCGCTGGGGCGCGGACACCGTCATGGACCTGTCCACCGGGGACGACATCCACACCACCCGCGAGTGGATCCTGCGCAACTCCCCGGTGCCGATCGGGACCGTCCCGATCTACCAGGCCCTCGAGAAGGTCGACGGGGATGCGAACGCGCTGACCTGGGAGATCTTCCGCGACACGGTGATCGAGCAGTGCGAGCAGGGCGTGGACTACATGACGATCCACGCCGGGGTCCTGCTGCGCTACGTGCCGCTGACCGCGAACCGGGTCACCGGGATCGTCTCCCGCGGCGGCTCGATCCTGGCGGGCTGGTGCCTGGCCCACCACCGGGAGAACTTCCTGTACGAGCACTACGACGAGCTGTGCGAGATCTTCGCCCGCTACGACGTGTCCTTCTCGCTGGGCGACGGGCTGCGCCCGGGGTGCCTGGCGGACGCGAACGACGCCGCCCAGTTCGCCGAGCTCGACACCCTCGCGGAGCTGACCCGCCGCGCCTGGGAGCACGACGTGCAGGTGATGGTCGAGGGCCCCGGGCACGTGCCGCTGCACCTGGTGCGCGAGAACGTGGAGCGCCAGCAGGAGCTGTGCGACGGCGCGCCCTTCTACACGCTCGGCCCCCTGGTCACGGACATCGCCCCTGCCTACGACCACATCACCTCCGCGATCGGCGCCACCGAGATCGCGCGCCACGGCACCGCGATGCTCTGCTACGTCACCCCGAAGGAGCACCTGGGGCTGCCGGACCGCGACGACGTGAAGACGGGCGTGATCACCTACAAGATCGCCGCCCACGCGGCCGACGTCGCCAAGGGTCATCCGGGCGCCTCCGCCCGGGACGATGCCCTGTCGAAGGCGCGCTTCGAGTTCCGGTGGCGGGACCAGTTCGGGCTGTCCCTGGACCCGCAGCTGGCCGAGGAGTACCACGACGAGACCCTGCCGGCGGAGCCCGCGAAGACGGCGCACTTCTGCTCCATGTGCGGTCCGAAGTTCTGCTCGATGCGGATCTCGCAGGACATCCGCGACACCTACGGCGACGCCTCCGCCCAGGAGCGGATCGCCCGGGAGGGCATGGCCGCGAAATCCCGGGAGTTCCGCGAGCAGGGCGGCACGGTGTACCTGCCGACGCCGACGGTGGCGGGCGGCACCATGGGCAGCGCCGGGGGCGGCACCGCGGGCAGCGCGGAGGACAGAGCCGTCGGCGCGGCCGCCGGCTCGACGGGCGGCGCCGCGGACTCCTCAGGTCGCTGAGCGCCCCAGCTTCTCGACCAGCGCCGTGATCCGGCGCGCGCGGGTGGCCTCGTTCGGAGCGCTGAGGACCGGGTGCAGCGCGGAGTACCGCGCGGTGTCGGCGAGCCGGGCGAAGGCCACCTCCGCGGGAGGCGCCGCGGCGAGGGCGCGGACCAGGTCCTCGGGCGCCTCGGCCGTCGCCGGGCCGGGGTAGGCGCGCTCCCAGCGGCCGTCGGCCCGCGCGAGGTCCACCTCGGCGAGACCGCGCTCGCGCATCCTCCCGTCGGCGACCAGGCGGGCGACGATCTCGACGTTGCGCTGCGACCAGATCGAACGGGGCCGGCGCGGCGTGAAGCGCTGCCGGAAGGCGTGCTCGTCATGGCCGCGGCGCTGGCCGTCGATCCAGCCGCTGCACAGCGCCTCCTCGAGGGCCTCCTGATAGGTGAGCGCGGTCGGGGCGTCCTTCCCCTTCTTCGCCATCAGGAGCCACACCCCGTCGGAGCTGTCCTCGTGCTCCTCGAGCCAGGCGCGCCAGGCGGGCGGGTCGGGGATCACCAGGGGCGGTGGAAGCTCGGCGGCGCTCATGCTCGCCAGTCTGCCCGGAGGTGCGGACAGGGGCTGTCCGCGGAGGTCGTCGATGCCGGTCAGGCCCGGACCGGCTCCGTCACGATCTGGCCGTTGTCGAAGTACTCCAGCATCTCGGCCCGCAGCAGCGGGACCTGGACGGGCATGCCGCCGCTGCGGATGGACTCCGCACCGCAGACTCCGGTCGCCACGGCTTCGCGCGCCGCGACCACGGACACGTCGGTCGCACCGCCCTCCCGCGCGAAGCGCAGGAACTCCGCGACCAGTGCCGGGTCCGCACCGCCGTGCCCGCCCTCGGCCCGGGCGACCACCTCGACCGCGTCGGGCCGGCCGGGCCCGGAGCGGCGCGACTCCCAGATGTGGATCTGCGATCCGGCGCCGTCGCCCATGTTCTCGATCCGGCCGGCGTCCCCGATCACCGTGTAGTTGCGCCAGTAGTCCGGCGTGAAGTGGCACTGCTCGTAGGAGGCCAGCACGCCGTTGTCGAGCGTCATGTTCAGCATCGAGATGTCCTCGACGTCGACGACGGGGTTGAGCTCCTTCTGCGCCGTGGGCGGCCAGATGTCCGCGTCGTACCAGTCGCCCATGCGGCGGTCGGAGTTGTCCCGGCGATCCGTGACGTCCCCGTACACCGCGAGGTCCCCGATGCCGGAGACCCGGCGCGTGTACCCGCCGGCGAGCCAGTGGATGACGTCGATGTCGTGCGCGCCCTTCTGCAGCAGCAGGCTGGTCGACTTCGAGCGGTCCGCGTGCCAGTCCTTGAAGTAGAAGTCCCCGCCCGTGCCCACGAAGTGACGGCACCAGACGGCCCGCACCCGGCCGATGCGGCCGGAGTCCACGATCGCCTTCATCTGGCGGATCACCGGCATGTGGCGCATGTTGTGCCCGACGAACAGTCGAGTGCGCTTCTCCATCGCGAGCGCGAGCATCTCGTCGGTGTCCTCGATGCGGATCGCCATCGGCTTCTCGCAGAACGTGGGGATGCCGGCGCCGAGCGTCCTCAGCGCCACCTCGGCATGCGCGAAGTCGGGCGTCAGCACCATCACCGCGTCGACCTCGTGCTCGGCCAGCAGCTCGTCGACCGAGTCGACCGTGGCGACGTCCTCCCCGATCCGCTCGCGGGCCAGCTCCTTGCCCCGTTCGCTGGGATCGGCGACCACGGTCACCACCGATCCCTCGCCGGGCCTGTGGGCATGCACGGCCACGTTGGACCGCAGCCCGAAGCCGATGACACCGATGCGGAGGTCGTACATGAGGGAGAACCGCCTTCGAGAGGAGTGCACGACCCGTCCGCCGACAACGAGTCCTGATCGTGATCGGACGTCCACGAATCGTGAACCGTTTTACAAACTACTCGCAAGCTTTTACCATCTGGATCACCCTGTCAAGCAGAGACGCTGCCGGCGCCGACGCAGTCCCCTGACACGGGTCGACCGAGAGGACACCGCTCGTGAAGACGCGAAGCCCAGCAGAGCAGTCCGCACCGCCCGGCGGTCCGGACCCGGCTGTCGTGACCGCCGGGGAGCCGAACGCCCCGAACGGCCTGCGGGATCCGGACCGGGACGCGCTCGACGTGGACACGGCGCCCCTGCGCCGGCCGAAGAAGTCCCTCGCGGCGCGACTGCGCAAGGACTGGCAGATGCTGGTCCTGATGGTCCCCGGGGCCCTGGCCCTGCTGCTCTTCTTCTACATCCCGATCCTCGGCAACGTGATCGCGTTCCAGGACTACCAGCCCTACTACACGATCACCGAGGCGCCGTTCGTCGGCTTCGAGAAGTTCGTGGAGCTGTTCCAGGACGACCGCTTCGCCCTGGCGCTGCGCAACACCCTGGTCTACGCGGCGTTCCAGCTGGTGCTGTTCTTCCCGCTGCCGATCCTGCTGGCGCTGATCGTCGACTCGATGATGAGCCAGCGCCTGCGCAAGGCGTTCCAGTCCATCGTGTACCTGCCGCACTTCCTGTCGTGGGTGCTGGTCATCGCCCTGTTCCAGCAGATGCTGGGCGGAGCGGGCCTGATCAACCAGGCCATGGTGCGCAACGGCCTGGACCCGATCCCGTTCATGACCAACTCGGACACCTTCGCGCTGCTGATCGTCGCCGAGGTCGCCTGGAAGGACGCGGGCTGGGGGATGATCATCTTCCTCGCGGCGCTCGCCTCGATCGACCAGTCGCTGTACGAGTCCGCCGCCTCCGACGGCGCGGGGCGCTTCCGCCGCACCTGGCACATCACGCTCCCGGGCATGCGGCCCGTGATCGTGCTGCTGCTGATCCTGAACCTCGGCTCGATCCTCACCGTCGGCTTCGAGCAGTTCATCCTCCAGCGCGACGCCGTCGGCGCGGACACCGCCGAGGTGCTGGACACCTACTCGTACTACACCGGCGTGATCGGCGGTGACTGGTCGATGGGCGCTGCGGCGGGCCTGGCCAAGGGCGTCGTCGGCACCATCCTCATCGTCCTGGCCAACAAGGTCGCCCACATGCTCGGCGAGGACGGCATCTACCGCGGGAGGCCGCAGTGAGCACTTCCACCTCCACTCCGAACAGCAGCAC
Organism: Brachybacterium sp. AOP43-C2-M15; assembly: GCF_052446295.1. Taxonomy (NCBI): domain Bacteria; kingdom Bacillati; phylum Actinomycetota; class Actinomycetes; order Micrococcales; family Dermabacteraceae; genus Brachybacterium; species Brachybacterium sp. AOP43-C2-M15. Next base: position 226,752 of record NZ_JBQSWB010000007.1, on the reverse strand, counting down.
CCCGGACCGTTCCGCCGCCCGAGCGGACCGCGGCCTCCACCACCGCGTCTGGGCCTTCGCCTTCGGCGAGTCCGTCCGCCCGGCCTGGATGGAGAAGCCCAGCACCTCGCTCGCGATCGCGAAGACCTTCGTGATCGTCGCCATCTCGCTGTCGATCGTGGTGCCGATGCTGGTCGTGATCTCGACGTCCTTCGCCTCGGGCGACCAGATCCGCGAAGCCGGCGGATACGTGCTCTTCCCCACCGATCCGACGCTCGAGGCCTACGAGACCATCTTCGCCAGCCCTCTGATCTTCCGCGCCCTCGGGGTCAGCGTGTTCGTCACCGTGGTCGGCACCCTGCTGGCCCTGTTCGTGACCATCTGCATGGCCTACGCCCTCAGCCGCCCCGTGCTGGGCGGGAAGTTCATGCTGATGGCGATCATCCTGACGCTCTTCTTCAGCCCCGGCCTGATCCCGATGTTCCTCATGATCAAGGAGCTGGGCCTGCTGAACTCGATCTGGTCGCTGATCCTGCCCGGCGTGTTCGCGGGCTTCAACTTCATCGTCATGCGGTCCTTCTTCATGGGCATCCCCTCGGAGCTGATGGAGGCGGCCCGCATCGACGGGGCGAGCGACTTCCGGATCCTGCGCACCATCGTGCTGCCGCTGTCCAAGGCCGTCATCGCGGTGATCGGCCTGTTCTACGCGGTCGGGTTCTGGAACTCCTTCTTCAACGCGATGCTCTACATCAACGACCAGTCGCTGTGGCCGATCCAGATGATCCTGCGCAGCTACGTCATCCAGGGCACCTCGCTCACCGCCGATCAGCTCGGCGTCCAGCAGGCCCCGCCGCCCCAGTCGATCAAGATGGCCGTCGTCGTGGTGGCGCTGGCCCCGATCGTCATGGTCTACCCGTTCCTCCAGAAGTACTTCTCCAAGGGCGTCATCACCGGCGCCATCAAGGGCTGATCAGCCCGCTCTCCTCCGGTGCCCCGCGGGGCACCCCCATGAAAGGAACCCCGGATGCGTTTCGAGATCCGACGACGTGACCTCTTCGCCCTCACGGGTGCCGCAGCAGTGGCCGGAACGGCGACCGCCTGCGGAGGAGGAGGAGGCGGCGGCCAGAGCGGCGGCGCCGAGGCCTCCGCCACCCTCGAGCTGCCCACCTACCAGCCCCTCGAGGGCCTCACCCCGGACCTTCCCGGCAACGAGGAGGGCCTCCACAACGTCTATCTGAAGGCGCCCGAGGAGCTGCTCACCACCACCGACGCGAAGCCGATCACCTCGGGCGAGATCACGGCCCTCTCCCAGACCTTCGCCACCCCGCCCACCCCCATGGCCAGCAACGGCATGTGGGGACGGCTGAACGAGGCGCTCGGTGGGACCCTGAACATCGACATCGCGATCGACTCCTACCCGGAGAAGTTCGCGACCATCCTCGCCTCCGGCGATCTGCCCGACCTCATGTGGGTCCCGCCGAACCAGGGCATCCCGAACATCGGCCCGATGCTCGAGTCCCAGTTCACCGATCTCACCGAGTACCTCTCCGGCGACGCGGTGCTGGAGTACCCGAACCTCGCCGCCCTCACCCCGGGCTCGTGGCGCACCGCCGTGGTCAACGGCAAGATCTGGGGCGCCCCGATCCCCTCGACCCCGTTCGGCCAGGTGTACCTGGGCAATCCGAGCGTGTGGGACGAGGTGGACGGCTTCCAGTGCAGCAGCGCCGAGGAGTTCCTCGACAAGTGCAAGGAGATCCTGGTCCCCGGCAAGCGCTGGGCGCTCGAGCCGTTCCTGCCCAACGCCTTCCACATGTTCTCCCAGTGGTTCGGCGTCCCGAACCAGTACCGGGTCAACGAGGACCGCACCCTGACCGCCAACCATCAGATGGACGAGTACCTCGAGACCCTCGAGTACGCGCAGAAGGTGTTCGCGGCCGGGGCCTTCTACCCCGATCTCAACCACGCCGAGTCCGCCCAGGACTTCGCCAACGGCTCCATCGCGGCGCTGGTCTCCGTCGGCCCCCGCGGCGCCTCCGAGTACCGCAACTACAACGCCGATCTGCTCGCGGACATCATGGTGCCGTTCTCGGCCGTCGAGGGCCGCCGCCCCGTGTACAACATGGGCTACGGCACCGTGGGCTTCACGCCCTTCAAGAAGACGGACGACGAGGCGAAGATCCGCGAGCTGCTGGACCTCGTCAACTACCTCTCCGCACCGTTCGGCACCGTCGAGTTCATGCAGAAGAACTACGGCACCGAGGGCGAGGACTACGAGGTCAAGGACGGCAACTACGTGCCGATCGGCGACGCCGATGCCGAGGTCCCGGGCCTGGCCAGCGCACTGAACATCATGTCCGCCGGCGAGGGCGTCATCTACAACACCATCCCCTCGGACTCGGAGTACATCTACGGCAAGGAGCAGGAGCTGCTCGAGCTGATGATGCGCCGGCCCACCAACGGCCTGTACTCGGACACCAACTCGGACAAGGGCACCGAGCTCGGCGAGCGCCTGAACGACGTGCGCAACGACGTGATCCAGGGCCGCAAGACCATCGACGACTTCCGGGCCGCGGTCACGGAGTGGGAGGAGAAGGGCGGCAACCAGATCCTCGAGGAGTTCGCCGCGGTGCTGCCCGACGACGTCCCGGTCACCCCCAGCAGCACCCTGTGAGGCGTTGAGCAGACCGACCGGCCGGACCGACCGCAGGGGCGCCGCACGGGATCCTCCGTGCCGCGCCCCTCGTCGTCGGCGATCCCGGCGTCGGCGATCCCGTCGGCGGCCCTCCGCCGTCCGGGCCCGATCGCGCGTCGGCGGAGCTGCTCAGAGGCGCGCGAACTCGCGCACCCAGTCCGCTTCGCTGCGCAGCTCGCGGCCCGGGACGAGGGCGTCGTCGACCACGAAGCCCTCCTCCCGGCCCCGGAGATGCTCGACGAGCAGGGCGCGGTGCCGCTCGAGCTCGGCCGCGCACTCGGCGCGCGGAGCCAGATCGGTCGTCTCCAGGGGGTCCTCGACGAGGTCGAACAGCTGCTCGTGCCCGTCCCCGGAGAACCAGACGTACTTGTGGCGCTCGGTGAGGATCCACTGCATCGAGTGCCGCCCCAGCTGATGGATCAGGTGCTCGCCCTGCAGATGGCCCCGCACCTCGGCGCGCTCGGCGACGGCGGGCCGCAGGCTCACCCCGTCGAGCCCCTCGGGCGCGGGGACCCCGGCCAGGTCCAGCAGGGTCGGCATGACGTCCCGCAGCTCGACGATCGCGTCCACGTCCCCGGCCGGGCCCCAGTCCTTCCTCAGCCGGGGAGGCAGGTGCAGCAGGAACGGGACGTGGCTCGACCCCTCATAGGCGACGGACTTGCGGTACAGGTCGTGGTCGCCCAGCATCTCGCCGTGATCGGAGACGAACAGGATCACGGTGTCCTGCTCCAGATCGTGGTCGTGCAGGCTCTCCAGCAGGCGGTTGATCTGGAAGTCGATGAACTCGATGCTCCCGTAGTAGCCGGCTCTGACGTCGTGGTGCCGCGAGTCGCTGCGATGGGCGAACTCTGCTTCATCGTCCCCGTCACGGCGGAAGCGGTCGAACCGCTCCACCCAGGACCCCACCGGGCGCTCGGGGAACTCCCGGCGCGAGTACTTGTCCCACAGCCATCCCGGCGGGTCGAACGGAGCGTGCGGGCGGTGGAAGGACATGTACAGGAAGAAGGGTCGCGACGGGTCCCGGCGATGGAGGAACTCGAAGGACCGGTCGGCCACCCACCGCGTGGGGTGCAGGCGCTCCTCGCGCTCCCAGGGACGGGCCACCATCGAATTGCAGCCCAGCCCGGTCTCCTGGTAGTCCGCCCGCGGGTCCCCGGTCTGCTCCCGCAGCCAGGCGACGTAGTCGTCGGACCGCAGGCTCGGACCCTGGTCCCGACGGCGGCTGACGTGGAGGAACCCGTCGTGCAGCAGCACGTCGTCGAAGCCGCACCGGGCACGGTCGGGCCAGACATGCATCTTGCCCACCCCGAAGGTCTGGTACCCGTTCTCCCGCAGCGTGCCCGGGAGGGTGGTCGGGTAGGCGTCCGGGAAGCTGATCCCCTCGCGGTAGCCGTACCGCCCGTGGCTCTCGGGCCCGAGGCCGGTCATCAGGGCCACACGGGCCGGGATGCAGGTCGGGGTCGAGGAGTAGGCCCGTGTGAAGCGATTGCCCCGACTCGCGAGACGATCCAGGTACGGGGTGTCGATCGCGTCGTCGCCCGCGCAGCCCATCGCGTCGAACCGCATCTGGTCCACGCAGACCAGGACGATGTTCGGCGGCGTCGCCCGGTCATGCTCCGGTGTGCTCACAGGTCCTCCTCAGGCCGCCAGCTCGGCCGCGCTGCGCCGCATCTCGGCGAGCCAGCGCTCGTGGAGCCCGGTGAGCTCGGCGACCACGTCCGGGCGCTCTGCGGCGAGGTCGACGGTCTCGTCCACGCCGGCGAGCCCTTCCGTGGACGGGCTGAGCTGCAGACCCTCTCCGATGTCGGTGTGCTCGACCTGAAGGATGCTGTGCCGCGCCCGGGACTCGGGGTCCACGTACCGCAGCTTCCACTCGGGGGTGCGCACCGCCCACTGGAAGGTGGTGTCGAAGTGGAGCACCTCGTGGACGGGGGCGTCGGCGTCCTCGAAGGAGGCCCGCAGGTCGATCCCGTCGACGGGCACGGCGCCCCCGTCCGACCGACCGCCGCCCTCCGCAGCGGCCGCCGCGAGGAACGTCGGCGCCAGATCCAAGGAGCTCACCAGCGCCTTCGACACCGATCCGGGCTCGGTCACGCCGGGCCACGAGATCAGCATCGGGGTGCGGACGCCCCCGTCGTACAGCGTGTACTTCGAGCCCTGCAGCGGGGCGTTGCGCCCGTAGTTGCAGTGCGAGCCGCCGTTGTCCGTCATGTAGACCACGATCGTGTTCTCGGCCAGCCCCTGCTGGTCGAGGTGCGCCCGGAGCCGACCGATCTCGCGGTCCATGATCTCGAGCTGGGCGAGGTAGTACGCGCGGCCGTTCTCGAGATTCGGCTCGACCGCCCCGTCGTACCAGTCGAGGTAGTCGTTGGTCTCGGCGTCGAAGTCCGGATGCGCGGGCAGCCCGCGCGCGTCCAGCTCGTGCTGCGGGAGCTGCCAGGTGAAGTTGTGGACGGCGTTGAAGGCGATCATCGCGAAGAACGGCCGCTCGTCCGGGGCGTCCACGAACCCGATCGCCCGCTCGACGAACTCCTCGGTGAGGTGGCGCTCGCAGTCCACGCGCTCCTCGCCCTCCCACATCGGGGAGACCCCGTGCCGGCGCGCGGCCTCGCCGTAGGCCTCCTCGTGGGCGCGCGAGTGGTGCAGGTAGTGCAGTCGGCCCATGGACTGCGCGGCCAGGCCGTAGAAGGAGGTCTCGAAGCCGTGGTGGGGCGGGCAGGCGCGGCTGCCCTCCTCGTCGGCCCCGTAGTGCACCTTCCCGAAGTACCCGGTGCGGTACCCGTGGGCCCCCAGGCGCTCCGGGAGGCTGGGCACCGCCTCGGGCGCCATGGCGGAGTCGGTGAACCAGTGCGCGCCCCAGCGCGCCTGGTGCGTCCCGGTGATCAGCCCGGCGCGCGAGGGGCTGCAGATCGGCGCGGTGACATAGGCGTTGTCGTAGACCCGGCCGTCGGCCGCGAGGGCGTCGAGGTGCGGGGTGGAGACGTCGCCCTGCACCCCGCGGAAGCCGAGGTCCCCGAACCCGTGGTCGTCGGAGACGATCAGGACGATGTTGGGAGGGGCGCCCTGCGCCGTCGATCGGGTCCTGGTGCTGTCGTCCATCTCGTGCTCCCTCGGCTCGTGGGTGCGTGCACGTCCGTTCTCGTGCGAGCAGTCGATCATGCGGAGAGCGGCGAGTCGCCGCGACGGCGTCTCCGCCGCGTGCGGCGTCCCGGATCCGGGGCGGCCGCGATCAGCGTCCTGGTGTAGTCGTGCTGCGGAGAGAGGACCACCTGCTCCGTCTCGCCGAACTCGACCATCGTCCCCTTGTACATCACCGCCATGCGATCGGAGATGTAGCGGGCGCTGGCGATGTCATGGGTGATGTAGAGGATCGCCACCCCCTTCTCGCGGCGCAGCTCGGACAGGAGGTTCAGCACGTCGATGCGGATCGAGACGTCCAGCATCGAGGTGGGTTCATCGGCGAGGATCACCGTCGGGTCCACCGCGAGGGCCCGGGCGATGGAGATGCGCTGACGCTGACCGCCGGAGAGCGCGCTCGGGTAGCGGTCGATGTAGTCCTCCGCCGGGGTCAGGTGGACGGTCTCGAGCAGCTCCAGGGTGCGCTCCTCCACCGCCCGCCGCCCGCGGAGCCCGCTGTGGATCCGCACCGCACGGCCGATGATGTGACGGATCGTCTTGAGCTGGTTCAGGGAGGCGAACGGGTCCTGGAAGATCATCTGGACCTCGCCGTAGTAGTCGCGGGGTCGGACGCTGTCCTTCCCGCGGCCCCGCACCGGCCGACCGGACAGACGGATCTGCCCGGAGTCGATGTCCTGGAAGAGCCCGAGGGCGCGGGCCAGCGTCGTCTTGCCGGAGCCTGACTCGCCCACCAGGGCCACGATCTCCGCCGGCGCGAGGCTCAGGGAGACCGCGTCGCAGGCGGTGACCGTCTGACGGGATCCGTCGCGACCCTTGCCCTCGAAGGTCACGGTCACCTCATGCGCCTCGAGGGCGGCCTCGGCGGCGGGCGGCGCCGGAGGCTGGGCGAGGGAGTCCTGGACGGTCATGACGCCTTCCTCTCCTCGGCCTCGCGGGAGCGGACGTGGCACGCCACCAGCCGCCCCCCGCCGAGGTGCTCGAGCGGCGGATCCACCTGATCGCAGATGTCCTCACGCAGCGTGCAGCGGGGCGCGAAGGGGCATCCCGGCGGCAGGTCCAGGAGGTTCGGCGGCGAGCCGGGGATGCCGGTGAAGGTCCGCTGCGGACCCGTCACCGAGGGGAACGCCGAACGCAGGCCCTCCGCGTACGGGTGCAGACCGCCGTCGACGAGGTCCTCGCCGTCGGCGACCTCGACGAGGCGGCCCGCGTACATGATCGCGATCCTGTCCGCCATCTCCAGCAGCAGGGACAGGTCATGGGTGACGAAGATGATCGCGAAGCCGCGCTCCTCCTGGAGCTGCAGGATCTGCTCGAGGATCTGGCGCTGCATCACGACGTCCACCGCGGTGGTCGGCTCGTCCATCACGACCAGCTCGGGATCGCAGGCCATGGCCAGGGCGATCAGCGAGCGCTGGCGCATCCCGCCCGAGAGCTCATGAGGGTACTTGGTCACCGCATCGCCGGTGATGCCGACCATCTCCAGCAGCTCGACCGCACGGGCCCGGCGCTGCCCCGCGGACAGCCGAGGCTCATGGGCGACCAGGACGTCGTCGAACTGTGCGCCCAGACGCAGCACCGGGTTCAGGCAGGCCATCGCCGACTGCATGACGATCGACAGGTCCACCCAGCGCAACGGTCGGATGCGCTGCTCGGTGACCCGTGCGAGGTCGACGACGGTGCCGTCCTCGCGGTGGTAGCGGACCGCTCCGCCGGCGATCACCGCCGGGGGACGCTGGAGGCGCATCAGGGCGTTCAGCAGGGTCGACTTCCCCGAGGCGGACTCCCCCGCCACACCGAGGATCTCGCCGCGGTGCAGGGTGAAGGAGACCTTGTCGCAGGCTCGGGCGTTGCGGTGCTCGCCCAGGTAGTCCACATCGAGTTCCTCGACGTCGAGCAGGAGGTCGTCAGCCACGGGGGGCTCCCTTCGCATCGGAGGCGGCGGTCGAGGCGGAGCCGACGGTCGGCTCGGCGCCGACGTTCGGGTCGGCACCGGCGTTCGGGTCGGCACCGGCGTTCGGGTCGGCGGCCGCCCCGGTCGCGGTGCCCTGTCCGGCGGTCCTGACGGCCCTGCGCTCGGCGGCGAGCTCGCGGCGACGGCCCTGGTTGAACTCGCGGGTGCGGGCGGCGAGCTTCGCGTTCAGCGCCGGATTCGTGATCTCGTCCAGGCCGAAGTTGACCATCGCGGTGGCGAAGCCGATCAGGGCGATGCAGATGCCGGGCGGCAGGAACCACCACCACAGGCCGCGCAGCAGAGCGCCCTGCTGCTGCGCCTGCCCGATCAGGAGGCCCCAGGAGAGTCCGTTGGTGTTGCCGATCCCGAGGAAGGCCAGACCGGACTCGGCGAGGATCCCCCCGACCAGGGCCGTCAGGAACATCGCCGAGATGATGCCGCCCAGGTGCGGCATGATCTCCACCGCCACGATCCGCCACCGGGACTCGCCGATGCCGCGCAGCGCGGTGGTGAAGTCACGGTTGCGCAGGGAGAGGGTCTGGGCGCGGATCGCCCTGGCGCTGCCCGGCCAGGCCAGCACCCCGATCACGACAGCGATCATGACCAGCCCGGCGTCACGCACGTACCCGGCCAGGATGAACAGCACGGCCATGCTGGGCAGGGTCATCAGCACGTTGACCACGGCCATGGTGACCCGGTCGATGAGGCCCGCGGAGTAGCCCGACCAGGTGCCCACCAGCACGCCGATCACCACGGCGATGGTGCCGGAGACGAATCCGACCACCACCGAGCCCCGGGCACCGATCACGGCCTGCGCGAAGACGTCCTGGCCCACCATGTTGGTGCCCAGCCAGTACTGGGAGCTCGGGGGCTGGGCGAGGTTGTCGTAGTCGACGGCGAGGGGATCGATCCCCAGCACATGGACCACGATCAGCTCCCCGAAGATCGCCAGGAGCACGAAGAACCCCAGGATGCTCAGGCCCAGCCTGACCTTCCAGCTGGCGAGGAATCGACGCAGCATCAGCTCTCCCTTGTCCGCGGATCGAGGATGACGTAGACGGAGTCGGCGATGAAGTTGGCGACCAGCACGGACAGCACCAGCATCAGGAAGATCGTCTGCATCAGCGGGTAGTCCTGCGTGATGATCGACTGCAGGAGGAGCATGCCCACTCCCGGGTAGGTGAAGACGATCTCGGCCAGCACGGTGCCGCCGACGATGCCGCCCATGGCCATGGCCAGATTCGTGACGTTGGGGAGCAGGGCGTTGCGCGCCGCGTAGCGGAACATCACCTGACGCTCCGGCAGGCCCTTGGCCTTGGCCAGCGTCACGAAGTCCTCGGAGATCGTGGTGACCATCATGTTGCGCATGGAGAACAGCCACCCGGCGAAGCCCACCAGGATCAGTGTGAACATCGGCAGCGCCCCGTACTCGAGCACGCTGAGCAGGAAGAAGACGTTGTTGATCTCGAAGGGGACGTCGGGACTGTAGCCGCCGGCGCGGGGGAACCACCCCAGGATGAAGGAGAGCAGCCACAGGATGACCATGCCGATCCAGAACGCCGGGAACGAGGTGAAGAGCTGCGAGGCCGGCGTGAGGACGTTGTCCAGACGCGATCCCGGCTTCCAGCCGACGAACGAGCCCAGCGCGGTGCCGATCACCCAGGCGAGGATCGTGGTGACTCCGGCCAGGAAGATCGTCCAGGGCATGGCCTCGGCGATCAGCTGACCGACCGGGGTCGGATATCGCATCACGGAGATCCCGAAGTCCCCTCGGAGGACGTCGGACACATAGGTGAAGAACTGCTGGAGCAGGTTCTGATCGGGGTCGCCGTACAGCGAGTACAGGGACGAGACCTGCTCGACCGACATCCTGGTGCCCGTCTGCTGCTCGAGCTGACGCACCAGGGCGACCACGGGATCACCGGGGATGAAGCGGGGGATGAAGAAGTTCAGCGCGACGGCCACCAGCGCGGTGGCCAGATAGATGCCCAGACGCTTGCCGAGGAACAGCAGACCGCTGGCTCGTCGCGGCGTTTTCGCCTTCAGCTGGGTGGTGGTCTCGGTGACGCTCACCGTTCCCTCGAGGGACACATCGCCTCCTGGTCAGGGATCCGTAGGGGGCAGGGACGGGTGCGTGGCTCGGCCCCGGAGGGAGCCGTTCCACCCCGGCTCACTGCTTCGGGGTGACGTTCATCAGGGTGAGGATGGCGTCGGCGGGCAGGGTGTTGTTGGGGACGTAGGCCGTCTCCCCCATCGCCGGCCAGTTGTCCCAGCGCGACTTGTTGAAGACCGCCTTCCACCCCGCGGTCGCGGTGGCGATGAACGGGCACTCCTCCGCGAAGATCTCCTGCGCCTCCACGGCGAGCTCCCGGACGCGCTCGACCTCCTCGCCCGGGGGGATCTCGCCGAGGGCGTCGCCGATCTCGGTGAGGCGCTCGTCCTCGAAGTAGCACTCGTTGCCCTGGGCGTTGTCGCCGATCTCCCCCACGAGGCGGGCGTCGAACAGCTTGACGACCTCGGCGATGCTCGACCCGCTCGTGGGACTGGTGGAGAGCATGCCGTACTCGCCGGCCTCCTGGACATCGGTGTAGGGCTGGTCGGCGAGCTGGTTGACCTCGACGTCGAGTCCGAGCCCGGTCTTCCACTGGTCGGTGAGGAGCTGCGCGGTGAGCACCCACTCCGTGTAGGGCTGGTAGACGTCGTGGCGGAGGGTGTAGGTCTCGCCGTCCTTGACGAGCTTGCCGCCCTCGACACTCCATCCCGCGTCGGCCAGCGTCTGCTTGGCGCCCTCGACGTCCTGGGTCTGCTCCTGGTCGGGGGCGAGAAGCTCGGAGTACACCCCGGCGTCGATCCCGGCCTTGGTGGGCACCTCGTAGCCGACCTTCACGGCGTCGGCCGCGGCCTGGAGGTCGAGGGAGTCGCGCAGGGCCCGGCGCACGGCCGGGTCGTCGAAGGGGGCGACCTTGGTGTTGAAGGCGATCCCGGCGCAGGTCCCGGTCGGATAGAACGAGTACTCGTTGTTCTCCGGATCGCGCGCGACGAACTCCTCCTCGCCGTTCTCCCACCCCATGGTGCCGTAGTCGATGTCGCCCTTGATCAGGGCGTCCTTGGAGGCGTCGTCGCTCATGGCGAGGAGCTTGACGGTCTGGACGCCGTTGGAGGCTCCGCCCCAGTAGTCCTCGCGGACCCGCAGCGAGACCTGCTGCGGGGAGAAGGAGTCCAGCACGAAGGCCCCGGTGCCCACCGGCTCGGGGTCGGTGAAGGCGGCCGGGTCCTCGTCCTCCCAGATGTGCTGGGGGACGATGCGGCGCTGGCTGAAGGGGACCAGATCCGTGAAGGAGCTGCTCTCGTAGGTGACCATGACGTGGGTGTCGTCGACGGCCTCGACGGCGGTGAAGGGGTAGTGCGTGTTCGTCTCGCCGTCCAGCACCAGCTGCCAGGTGAACGCGACGTCCTCGGCGGTGAACTGCTCCCCGTCGCTCCAGGTGACGTCGTCGCGCAGGGTGAAGACCAGCTCGGTGCCGTCGTCGTTGAACTCCCACTCCTCGGCGAGGAAGGGCAGCACCACGCCGGCCTCGGTGCGGTCCAGGCACACCAGCGGCTCGTAGAAGAAGGAGGTCCCCGGGGTGACCGCGGTGGCGGTCGGCGAGAACAGGTTGAAGTTCTGGGTCCACTGAGTGCCGCCCCAGCCGGCGATCCGGACCTCGGTGGGCCCGTCCTCACCGCCGCCCTCGCCGGAGGAGCCCCGGTCGAAGCTGCAGCCCGCGGCCGCGAGAGCAGCGGCCGTCGCGACGGATCCGGTCATGAGTGTTCGACGACGGATGTTCATGGGAGTCCTTTCGGGACATTCAGAGCCGTGCATGAGCAACGCCGCACATGCGCTCGGCCGTCGGACGTGGTCGGTCGGCTGACACGGGCCGTCCGGCGGCGGATCGACACGCGTGGTGTTAATCCATTTTCACCAAAGGTAACGGAGACCACTCTTGAGGTCAATGCGGTCCGATCTCGGCCGGGTCTCGATCCGTCCCGGGGACCCTGCGAGCCCGGTCCGGCGGTCGCGCGCCCGATCGTGATCGTGCGGACCGGCCGTCCGGAGGACCCTCCCGTCGTCGAGGGGCCCTCCGGGCAGCGGCGGTGCGGAGGGCTACCGCCCGGCCCGCATGGCCGCGAAGAGGTGCTCCTCGGCGAGCCTCAGCCGCGTCGGCCGCCTCTCGAGGTCCAGCAGCAGCACCTCGTTGCGCCCCGCCCGCACCAGCGGGGACGGGACATAGAGGGTCTGCTGCGGGCCGATGTCCCAGTAGCGCCCCACGCAGAAGCCGTTGACGTAGGCCACGCCGTGGCCGCCGTCGGAGACGTCGAGGAAGGTGTCCGCGGGGGTCTCCACCTCGAAGGAGCCCCCGACCAGCACCGGCAGGGCGTCGGCGTCCGCCCCCTCGTCCCGCGCCCCTCCGTCGACCGTTTCTCCGTCGACCGCTCCTGCGGCCCCGCCCCTGCGCCCGACCTCGAGCGGCGGTGCCGCGGCGAGCTGGGCGGCGAGCTCGGCGCCCATCTCCTCGAGCGGCCAGGCATCGGCCTCCCAGTCGTTGAGGTAGCGGATGGTCTGCCACACGCCGCCGAGGATGCCCTTGCGCTCGCCCAGCCGCGGCCCGAAGTTCACCCGGCCCAGGTTCTCGACCAGGATGTCCACCCGCACGGTGCGGTGGCCGCCGTCGGGCAGCAGACGTTCGAGGTGAGGGGTGAGCTCGACCGTGGCCGGGTCGGTCTCGCGCACTTCGTTCCCGACCACGCCCGCCGCACCGACGGCGATCCCGTCGACGTACACCCAGGCACGATCGTGCAGGTCGTAGAGCTTCAGCGGGGAGATCGTGCGGGCACCGTCGCGCTCCGTCACGGCGATCTCGATCTCCCGGGAGAGCCGCAGCAGGCCCCGCTCGAGGCCGAGGTCCTCGAAGGACGGCGGGGTGGGGTGCACCTCGGCGGAGCGGGTGAAGCGATCGAGGCCGCGCACGGAGGCGACCTTCTCGATCGCGACCTCCGCGGAAGGCAGGGTCGCCGGCTGCGCGCTCAGGCCCAGCTGCGCGAGATGCTCCTCGTAGGGGGGCAGCTCGACGTGCTCGGCGATCACCTCGCGGAAGGCCCGGAACTTCTCGGTCAGCGCCCCGTTCTCGGCGATCGGGGCGTCGTAGTCGTAGCTGGTGGTGGTGGGCTGGAGGGCTCCGTCGTGGTTGGCGCCGGCGAGCAGGCCGAAGTTGGTGCCGCCGTGGGCCATGTAGAAGTTGACGCTCATGCCGTGGTCCAGCATGTCCGAGAGCTCGGCCGCGGCGTTCCCGCCGGTGCGCTCATGGTGCTCCTCGCCCCAGTGGTCGAACCAGCCGTTCCAGAACTCCATGCACATCTGCGGCTGGTCGGGCAGCTCCCGCCGTGCCATCTCGAGCACCTGGAGGGTGCGCGAGCCGAAGTTCACGGTGCCCAGCGCGCCCTCGACCGTGCCGCCGGTGAGCCACGTGCGGGCGGGGCCGTCGGAGGTGACCAGCAGCTCCTCGATCCCGCGCTCGCGCAGGCCGTCGCGCAGGTGCTCGAGATAGGCGGTGTCGTCGCCGAAGCTGCCGTACTCGTTCTCGACCTGGACCATCACGACCCTCCCGCCGCGGCCGGACTGGCGCTCGGCGATCACCGGGACGAGCTGGTCGAACCACTCGTCCACCAGCTCGAGGTAGGCAGGGTTGCGGTTGCGCAGGCGCAGGTTGCGGTCGGCGAGGACCCAGCCGGGGAACCCGCCGTTCTCCCACTCCGCGCAGATGTAGGGCCCGGGGCGCACGATGGCGTCCAGGCCCTCCTCGGCGGCGATGTCGAGGAATCGCCCCAGGTCCGCGAAGCCCTCGAAGGTGGTCACGCCACGGGCGGGCTGGTGCAGGTTCCAGGCGACGTAGGTCTCCACGGAGTTGCAGCCCATCGCGACCAGGCGGCGCAGACGATCGCGCCACTGCTCGGGGTGGACGCGGAAGTAGTGGAGGGCGCCGGAGATCACCAGGTGCGGCTCCCCGTCGCGGAGGAACCCGTCGGGCGTGGGCGTGAGCAGGGCGGGCATCGTCGTCGATCCTCTCGGTGAAACGGTTTACTCCATTGTGGCACCGACGCCGCCGTCGGGGGCCGTGCCGACAGGCCCGCATCGACAGGCCCGCGCCGACAGAGCCACACCGACAGGCCCGCGCCGACAGCGCCGACCTGCCGCGGCCCTCAGCCCGTCAGGCCGCCTGCTCGGCGAAGATCTCCGCGAAGCGTCCTCCGCGCACGAGCAGCTCGTCGTAGCGGCCGCGCTCGACCACCCGCCCCTCGTCGACCACCAGGATCTCGTCCATCCCCCGCAGGGTCCAGGCGCGGTGGGAGACGACGATGGTGATGCGGCGGTGCTTCGAGCGCTGCAGCTCGCGGAAGATGTCCTGCTCCGCCTCGGCGTCGATCGCGCTGGTGGGCTCGTCGAGGATCCAGATCGGGGCGGAGCGCAGATGGATGCGGGCGAGCGAGAGCCGCTGCCACTGCCCGCCGGACAGGCCCACGCCGCCCTCCCACTGGGAGCCCAGCTGCTGGTCGAGGCCGTCGGCGAAGCCGCGCACCATCCCCGCGGCGTTCGCGGCCTCGAGCGCGGCCCACAGCTCCTCCTCGCCCACGTCGGTGCGCGGGGTGCCCAGCAGCAGCGACTCGCGCACCGTGAGCTCGTAGCGGCCGAACTCCTGGGTGAGGGTGCCGAAGTGGCCCACCCATTCCTGGAAGGGCATGTCCTCCCGGGTGCGGCCGTCGATCGCGATCCTGCCCTGCCGCGGTTCCAGGGTCCCCACGATCGCGTTGACGGAGGTGGTCTTGCCGGCGCCGTTGACCCCCACCAGGGCGACGATGCTGCCCTTGTCGATCCGCAGGTCGAGACCCACCAGGGAGGGCTCCTCCTTGCCGTCGTAGGTATGGGAGACGCCCGTGACGGTGAGGGAGCGCGCGTCCTCGGCGATGACGGGCTCCCGGGACTCGCGGCGCATGCCCAGCAGCTTCCGGTAGCGCTCGAACGGGGCTCCGCCCTCGACGATCTGGCCGAGGTTCGTGCCCAGGGAGCCGACCGCCGCCATCGCGGCCATCACCCCGTACACCCCGCCGGCGGCGGCGGGACCGTAGTTCACTCCCACGACGAGGGCGCCGAGCGCCCCGGCCAGCAGCAGCGAGGTCGCCGCGCCCGCGAGCAGCCGCCAGGTCAGCATGGGGAGATAGGTCTGCGCCTTGCGATCGGTGATGCGGCCGACGGTCGCCGCCACCTGGGAGGAGATCTGCCCGGTGGCGCCCAGCGAGGTCAGCTCGATCGAGGGCGCCGTGGTGACCAGGTGCTGGTGGAGGTAGCGGGAGCGCCAGTAGAGCTTGCCGACGTCGTCCCACATCCGGGAGTTGATGCGGGTGATGCGCTGCGAGGCCACCAGCATCGGGACCAGCGAGACGAGCACGAACACCGCCGCCAGCGGGCTCATGGTGGCCAGGGTGAGGAACACGCCGACCACGGAGAGGATGTCGCGCAGCAGGCTCAGCACGAAGGGGTAGAGGAAGGACAGCTCGTCCTCCGCGGCCTTGTTGCCGGCCTCGATGTCCGCCGCGGCGCCCGGGTCGGCGAGCACGGTGGGCGGCAGGGTCGACAGCGCCCCGGCGACCTCCTTCTTCGCGCGCAGCCCGATGAGGTCCACCACGCGCCACTGCAGGGTGCCCACGATCGCCTCGACGGGCCCGGTGAACGCGATCAGCAGCACGAGGCCCGCGAAGGGGGCGGCGACGTCGGAGAAGCGGTCCGCCCCGGTGAGGGTGCGGACGAACTCCGCCATCAGCACCACCTGCAGCGAGGGCACCGCGGCGACGAGCAGGCTCAGGACCGCGGCGGCGGCGACCATCCGCGGCTGCGCCGCCCATCCCTGCCGGATGCTCCAGACCCCCACCGCGAAGATGCTCACCACCAGAACCTTTCACAGGGGGCCGACGCTCGCACGGGGATTACCGGGATCCGCACCCTCCGTGACAGGCCCCGACGGGGCGGGTCACCGCGTGAGCGCCGGATCCCCGATCCAGCCGGCGACCAGCGGGGCGAGCGCGCGCGTCTCGTAGGCGACCAGCAGGAACGGGGCGTCGACCACGAGGCGGCGCCGCGGGGGCGCCGGGGCGGAGAGGCGGGTCAGCAGGGCGGTCGCGGCGGCGGCCTCCATCCCGTGCTCGTCGATCGTCATCACGGCCTTGTGCAGGACGAGCGAGAGGAACCAGTCCGCACCCTCGGCGACGCCGGAGAAGTCGGCACCGGGGGTGAAGGGCTCGGTGAGGCCGAGCTGCTGCAGGGGGCCGTTGAGCTCCTCCTCCCAGGCGACGTCGACGCCCGGGAGCGTGAGCTCCACGCGCTCGTGCGAGACGGCGAGGGACGCGAGCAGGGCGGCGAGGCCGGACCCTGCCTCGGCCGGGCCTCCTGTCCCGTCGTCGGCCGGACGCTCGGCGGCGTCGGCCCAGGCCTCGAGCACCTCGGGGACGCCGACGGTCGGGGCGATCACGGCGAGCGCGAGCTCCCCGCCCGCCGTGGGCAGCGCGGTGGCGCGGCAGTGCTCGTCCTCGTACCAGCCGGCACCCGTCCCGCGGAGCATCTCCAGCTCGCGGACCTCGCCTCCCGCGGTGGTGAAGGCGCCGGGAGCGCGGGTCAACGGCGTGGGCCAGGCGGCCCTCAGGTGCAGGGCGCTGACCAGCACCAGGCGCTCGCGGGCGGTGAGGGCGCCGGCGGGGACGAGGTCCTCGATCAGGCCGTCGGTGCGGGCTGCGACCCAGTCGTTGATCTCCCGGCGACCGGCCTCGCGAGCGGTGTCGTCGGTGAGGTCGAGCTCCCCGAGCGCGCTGCCGAAGCGGTCGGCCAGCAGCTCGCGGTACTCGGGGCGCACCGCGAGGCCCTGGTGCGCCCAGGCGCCGCCGACGAGGCTCGCGCGCGCCGGCTCGGGACCGGAGGCGTTCCCGCGGGAGCGCTCCTGCTCCCCCACCGCGGCGAGCAGCTCCCGCAGCTCCTGCGCCGTGCGGGCGAGCTCCTCGGCGTCCGCGCCGAGCACCTGCTCGAGCTGTTCGCGGGTGGTCCCGGCGGCGCCGAGCCCTGCCATGGTGAGGGCGACCTGCACGGACAGCGGGGAGCAGACGGCGTTGACCGGGGCGCGGTCCAGGCCGGCGAGCAGGCGAGCGGTGAAGGCGGTGCAGGTGCTGTGGGCGGTGGGCATCGGTCCATCCAATCCGGGGACGGACGACGGGGCAAGCGGGGCACCCGCGCACGGGGCACGCGGCGCGGGGGCACGCGGCGCGGGGGCAGAGCGCGCCCCACCCCCTGGCCGGGCCTCTCAGCGGGTCTGCGTCGGGTCCCCGATCCAACCGACCACCAGCGGGGCGAGCGTCGAGCGCTCGTAGGCGACGACCAGGAACGGGGCGTCGAGCACGAGCTCCTGATCGGGGACCTGGGCCGAGGTCTCGGAGGCGATGACCGCGGTCGCCGCCGCGGCCTCCATCCCCTCCTCGTCGATCATGATCACGGCCTTCTGCAGCACCTCGTCGATCACGAGGTCCTGTGCACCGGTCACGCCGGAGAAGTCCGCGTCGTCGTCGAAGGCGGCGGTCATCCCGAGCCCCTGCAGCGTCTCCTTCAGCGACTCCTCCCAGGAGATGTCGAAAGCAGGCACGGTCAGCTGCACCGAGGCCTGCGACTCCTCGAGGCCGGCCAGCACCGCGCCGAGGCCGGAGGCGGCGTCGTCGGCGTCCTGCGCCCAGGCGTCGAGCACCTCGGGCAGCTCCCCCGCCGGCTGCACGAGCGCGAGCGCGAGATCCTCGCCGTAGGTGTCCAGGGAGGTCGCCCGGCACAGCTCGTCCTCGAACCAGGTCGTGGTCGCGCTCTGGAGCATCTCGGCGCTGCGCTCCTCGCCGTCCGCGGTGGTGAAGGTGCCTCCGGTCGTGGTGAGGGTGTCCTGCCAGGCGGCACGCAGGTGCAGGGCGTTGACCAGCACGAGGCGGGTGTCGGCGCGGAGGATGCCCTCGGGGATGAGCTCCTCGATGAGGTCCTCGGTGTTCTCGGCGACCCAGCCGTTGATCTCCTCGCGGGCCTCCTCGCGCGCGGTCTCCTCGGTGAAGTCCGCCTCGAACAGACCGCTGCCGAACCAGGTGGCGAGATCCTCGAGGAAGGGCTCCTGGACCTCCATGCCCTCCTGCAGCCAGGTCCCGTTCACCAGGGAGGCCACGGCCGGCGCGGGGGCCTCCTCGTCCGCGGCCTCCCGCTCCTCGTCGCCCACCGCGGCCAGCAGCTGCGAGAGCGTGTTGGCACTCGCGGCGAGGTCCTCCATGCTCCCGCCGAGCACGTCCTCCATCTGGGCGAGGGTGTCCCCCGCCGCGCCCATCCCGATCATGGTGAGGGCGACCTGCGCGGACAGCGGGGAGCACACGGCGTTGACCGGTTCACGGTCGATCGCGCCGAGCAGGGCCGCGGAGAAGGGGATCACGAGCTCGCCCGCACCCTCGGGCGGGCCGGGCTCGGCGCGGTCGACCTCGGCGCGCAGGTCCGGCTCGGTCCCCGTCTCCTGACCCTCCTCGCCCCCGCAGGCGACGAGGCCCGCCCCGACCAGAGGCGCCATCGCCCCGGCGGCGAGCAGGCGGCGCCGGGGAAGGGCACCGCCGGGACGCGGGCCGCCGGGGAGCGGGCTGGACGAGACAGGACGGGACGAGACGGGACGGGAGGACACAGGGCTGGACGGGAGCCGTCGGCGGGCGCGGGTGGCGTCGATGCTCATCCCCCCATCGAAGGGGGTCGGGCGGTCTCGGCGCAAGGCCCGCGCCGCCGACGGGACACCGACCGGGCACCGACCGGGCGGCGCCCGGTCGGTGCCCGGGGGTGCTCAGCCCTTGACCGACCCCTCCGTCAGGCCGCCGCGCCAGAAGCGCTGCAGCACCAGGATGAGGATCGCCAGCGGGATCACGGACAGCAGGGCGCCTCCGGTGGTGAGCTGGTAGAACTCCGGCAGCCGGTCGGTCTGTGCACGCCAGTTGTCCAGGCCCAGGGTGATCGGGTACAGCCGCTCGTCGGCCAGCATCACCAGCGGCAGCATGTAGTTGTTCCAGATCGCGACGAACTGGAACAGCACGATGGTCACCACGGCCGGGGTGAGCTGCGGCAGGGCGAGCTTGTGGAACAGCCCGATCTCCCCGACGCCGTCGATCCGGCCCGCCTCCAGCAGCTCGTCCGGCACCGCGGCGCTCGCGTAGATCGAGGCCAGGAACAGGCCGAAGGGGCTCACCAGCGAGGGGATCAGCACCGCCCAGTAGGTGTTGGTGATCCCGAGGGAGCTGAACAGGAAGAACAGCGGCAGGGCGACCGCGGTGCCCGGCACGAGCACACCGCCCAGGACCAGCCCGTACACGACGCGCCGGCCGGGGAAGCGGTACTTGGCCAGGGCGTACCCGGCGGCGACCGCGAAGTAGGTGGCCAGCACGGAGCCGACGCCCGAGTAGATCAGTGAGTTGACCGCCCAGCGCGGGAAGATGCCGCCGTTGGCGGTCAGCACCGCGCGGAGGTTCTCGATCAGCTGGAAGTTCTCGCCGAACCAGAAGCCGTTGGTGGCGAACAGGTCCTCGGTGGACTTGGTGGCATTGATGACCACCCAGTACACGGGGACCAGGAAGTACAGGGCCACGAGCACCAGCACGGTGGTGACGATGATCGTGGTGGTGGGCTTGCGGCCCGCATCGCGACTGCCGGCGCGCCCGTCGTCCTTCGGTGCCCGCGGCGGCCTGCCGGAGGCTCCGCGACGCCCGGCGGGCCGCGTGGTGTCCTCGAGGTGTGCGGTGTCGGTGGTGTTCATCGGCGCTTCTCCGTCCAGTTGGAGATTCCCAGCGCGATCGCCGAGAGGAGGAAGGCGGAGACCGCGATGATCACGGACTGCGCCGCCGCCATGCCGATGTCGTTGTACTGGAACGCAAAGGCGTAGGCGGCCATGTTCGGGGTGTACTCGGAGGTGATCCCGGCGCTCATGGTCTGCAGCAGCCGCGGCTCGGCGAACAGCTGCAGGGTGCCGATGATCGAGAAGATGATGGTCAGCATCAGGGCCGGCCGGATCAGCGGGAGCTGGATCGAGGTGGCCACGCGGAAGGAGCTGGCGCCGTCGATCTTCGCGGCCTCGTACAGCTCACCGGGGATCGACTTCAGCTGCGCGATGATGATCAGCATGTTGTAGCCGGTGTAGGTCCAGGTCACGATGTTCGCGATCGACCACAGCACCATCTCCGGAGCCAGGAAGTCGATGTCGATGCCGACGATCCCGAGGGCGTCCACGATCGGCGAGAGCCCGGGGATGTACAGGAAGGACCACAGGATCGTGGCGATGACGCCGGGGATCCCGTAGGGCAGGAAGTAGGTGGCGCGGAAGAACCCGGGCCACTTCGCCGAGGCGCTCTCGAGCAGCAGCGCCAGCAGGGTCGCGGCCACGATCATCACGGTCACCTGCACGATCCCGAACAGGATCATGCGCCCGATGGCCTCGATGAAGTTGGCGTTGCTCAGTGCGGCGACGTAGTTGTCGAACCAGGCGAAGGTGTTGGTCAGTCCGCCCTCGCCGAGCAGACCGGAGCGCTCGACGCTCGTGAAGCTGTAGCCGATCGCCATGAGGATCGGGATGATCATGGTGCCGACGAAGAGCACCAGGAAGGGTGTCAGGAGCATCCAGGGAGCTGTCTTCGACCTCATCGTGCCTCCTCCGCGTCGAGTCCCATGTCCTGCATGATCGAGACGATCTCCGTCTGCGCCTGCGCGAACATGTCCGCCAGGGGCACCGCGCCGCTGACGGCGTTGGTCATGCCGTCGCCGATGATGGCCTGCGCGCGCTGCATCAGCGGCGCCCAGGTCCACTCGAGGTTCTGGCCCTCGGCCATCGGGACGATCACCTCTTCGTTGTAGTTCTGGTCGGAGAAGAACTCGGAGGGCTGCTGGCGGATCTCGCCGATGTAGTCGGCGGCCGGGGACCAGCCGATGCCGGAGAACTCGATCATCGCGTCGATCCCGGCGGGGTCGGTGCACATCCAGGTGAGGAACTCGAGCGCCTCGGCGGGGTGCTGCGCATTGGCCAGGACGGCGGCCGAGGAGCCGCCGTGGCCGCCCGAGGCGTATCCGTCCTCCCAGGTCGGCATCGGGGCGACGGCCCACTTCCCGGAGCCGTCGGGGACGGTCTCGTTGAGGGCGTCGGACCACGAACCCGAGATGGAGGCGAGCACGTCGCCGCGTCCCGCCGCCGCGTACCAGGGCGTCGTGTAGGAGCCGTAGCCGGTGCCGATGATGCCGTCGGCCAGGATGCCGTCCCAGAAATCGGCGACCCGCATGGACGCCTCGTCGGTCATGTCGACGACCCAGCCCTCGCCCTCGGGACGGAACCAGGTCGCGCCGGACTGCATCACCCAGCCGATCGGGTGGGAGCCGTCGGAGGGGTCGAGGCTGATGAGGTTCTTGCCCGCCTCGGAGACGGCCCCGGCCACGTCGCGGAACTCCTCCCAGGTGGTGGGGACCTCGAGCCCGAGCTCGCCCTCGAGGACCTCGCGGTTGTAGAAGGTCGCCATGGGCCCGGTGTCCTGCGGGACGGCCCAGAACGAGTCGCCCACCTTGACCTGGCTGATGGCGCCGGGGTCGAAGGCCTCCTCCTGGTCGCCGAAGCCGTAGCGGGTGAGGTCCGTGATCGCCCCGGCGAGGGCGAACTCCGGGACCTGGCGCAGCTCGACCTGGGCGATGTCGGGACCGCCGCCGGCGGCGACCGCCGACAGGATCTTCGCGTACCCGCCGGTGTTGCCGCCGGGGATCCAAGTGGTCTCGACGCGGATCCGGTCCTGGGACGCGTTGAACACGTCGGCGACCTTCTGGAGGTCCTTGAGCCAGGCCCAGTAGGTGATGGTGACGGGCCCCTGAGCCGCAGGGATCGTCGGTTCGGCGTTGACGGCCCCGGTGTTCGGGGGTGCGCACGCGGCGAGGCCGGCGGCGAGCGCCGCGCCACCTCCCGCGAGCGCGGATCGTCGTGACAGGTGTGGACTCATCGCTCTCCTCATCGCTCCTCGTCATTGAGCTCCCCGTGAGGGTAACCCGGGGGCGGCATTGCTCAGATCACGGTTCGTGAACGTTCACGCCCCGGCGGGGCCAGCATCGCACACCACGCCTGAGCGCGCATCGTCCGCCCGCCCGGCCCTTCCGCTCCCGCGTAGCATCGACGCCGACGCCGCACCGATCGAAGGAGCCCGAGTGAACGCCGAGCACACCGCCCCCGCCGACGCCGAGAAGGCAGGGGCCACCGGCCCGAGCACGGGCGCCGGGACGCCCGAGACCCCCGAGGATTCCCTGGTCACGACACTGCACTCGCTGTCTTTGCCCGACGGCCCGCTGGACTACACCGCGACCACCGGCACGGTCGTGCTGACGGAGGAGCCCGAGGGCGAGGAGTACGGGCGCGGCGCCGCCCATGCGGAGATGTTCTCCGTCTCCTACGTCGCGCAGAACCGGGGCGAGGGCCCGCGTCCGGTGATGTTCGCCTTCAACGGCGGGCCCGGCGCCTCCACGGTGTGGCTGCACCTTGGCCTGCTGGGGCCGCGCCGCGTGGACTCCGGGGACGCCGGCTCCCCGGCCGCCCCTCCGCACCGCCTGCTCGACAACCACGAGACGATCCTGCAGGACGCCGACCTCGTGGTGGTCGACGCGATGACCACGGGCTACTCCCGTCCCGCGCCCGGGCAGAAGCCGGCCCGCCACCACGGACTGGCCGAGGACCGCGACCTGATCGCCTCCTTCGTCATCGACTGGCTGACCCGCCACCGGCGCTGGACCTCCCCGATCTACCTGGCGGGCGAGTCCTACGGCACCACCCGCGCCTCCGCGGTGGCCGCGCGCCTCATGGACCGCTACTACGTGGCGGTGGCCGGGATCGCGCTGATCTCCCCGGTGCTCGACTTCGGCACCATCCGCTTCGACGCCGGCAACGACCGCCCCTTCCTGCACTACCTGCCCACCTATGCCGCGATCGCGCATGCGCACGGCAAGCACGAGGGGCGGCTCCTGCAGGACGTCGTGGACGAGGCCGAGGCCTTCGCCGAGCAGGAGTACCCGGCGCTGCTGGCGGCCGGCCTGCGGCTCGCCCCGGAGCAGAAGGCGGAGGCGGCCGCGCGCATCGGCGCGCTGATCGGGGTGGACCCGGCGTGGGTGGAGCGAGCGGATCTGCGCGTCGAGCACATGGCGTTCCTCGCCGAGCTGCTGCGAGAGGAGGGCCTGGTCACCGGTCGGATCGACGGACGCTTCACGGCTCCGGCGGGCAACGGCAACGCGGGCCGGATGGAGACCGATCCGTCGATCGACCAGCTCGCCCCCTCCTACACCGCGACGATCAACCAGTACCTGCGCGGGGAGCTCGACTTCTCCTCCGACGTGGTCTACGAGATCATGTCGGGCCGGGTGCATCCGTGGAGCTACAAGGACTTCGAGGGCCGCTCGGCGGAGGTCGCCTCGGACCTCTCCCGCCTGCTGCGGAAGTCCCCGCACACCCGCGTGCTGGTCTCCCACGGCTATCACGACGCCGCCACGCCGTTCCATGCGAGCGAGCACGTGCTCGCGCAGCTGGCGATCCCGCGCGAGGACTACAGCGAGCGGATCCGCGTCGAGTACTACGAGGCGGGGCACATGATGTACTGCCACGAGCCCAGTCGGCTCGCGCTCTCGCAGCACCTGTCCGAGTGGGTCACCGGCGCCGGAGCCGACGAGGGGTCGGAGGTCGGCTGACGCGCACCGGCCCGACGCCGGGCGGTCGACGCCCTCGCCGCGGCCCGTGCCCGTCGGGGACGGCCACGGGCCGGGAAACCCTCGATGAACACTGGGGAATCGCCCGCCACCGATTGCCCCGTGTGATCTGAGTCGCTACGGTCTATGCGGAACGGTTCACACCCACAACCCTCGTCGGCGCCCAGAGTCGGGCTCGACGGCACTAGGAGCTCGACGTGCGCACCATCTCACGATCTGCCATCGCCCTGTCCACCATGGCCCTCGCCTCCGCCGGTCTCGCCCTCGGCGCCGGCTCCGCGAGCGCCGCGCTGACCACCTACTGCGACGGCGATGCGGCCGACGTGACCGTCCCTGGCGACCTGGTGGTCGCCAAGGACAAGTCCTGCGTCCTCACCGGCGTCACCATCGAGGGCGAGGTCCGGGTGCAGGCGGGCGCCGACCTCCTGATCACGGATTCGAGCGTCGCCGACCGCGTGGTCGTCCAGGCCGACGGCTACTTCGACTCCACCGGCTCCGAGGTGGGAGCCAACGTCGTCTCCAACGGCGGATACGGCGTGTACCTCGACGACTCCACCGTCGCCGGCAGCTACGTGGGCCGCGCGGGCGAGGATGCGGATCCGTTCCTCTACTCCTACGACACCGCGATCGACGGCCGGGTCGCCGTCGAGCAGGGCATCCTGCACCTGCAGACCGTGACCGTCGGCGGCGCTCTGACGAGTGAGAACTCGCAGTACACCGACGTCATCGACTCGACCGTCAGCCGCGACCTCACGGTCACGGGCGCTGCCGAGGGCTCGGCCCTGTGCGGCAGCGAGGTCGACGGCGCGGCGACCTACACCGCGAACGTCGGCGTGCAGATCGGCACCGGTGGCAATCTGATCGACTGCGAGGACACCAACTACCTCGGCGGTGACGTGACCGTCTCGGACAACACCGGCGGGGTGGACGTCAGCGGCAACATCGTGCGCGGCGACCTCGCCGGCGAGGGCAACGACCCCGCGCCCACCGGGGCCGACAACCGCGTGCGCGGCGAGTCCTCCGGCCAGTTCGCCGACCTCGCCCCGGCCGCGTCGACGATGTCCGCCCAGTCCTCGACCAAGGAGCACGCCAAGGAGCTCGACGCCCAGCGCGAGGAGCGCCGTGCCGCGGCCGAGGACGCGGCCGAGCTCTCGGGTCCCGCGAACCTGCGCTGACCCCCGATGCCGCGTCGGCCCCCGGGCCGGCGACGACCACCGCGACCCCGGGCCGGAGACCTCTCCGGCCCGGGGTCGCCCCGTTCCGGTCCACGAGGACCCGACCCCGAGGACCTCCCATGGCGCACACGATCTACCTCACCGGGGAGGCGAAGTCCCCGACCAACAATCCGATCACCTCGCAATGGGGACTTTTCTTCATCGGCCTCGTGATCGATACTGAGACGCACGTCATCCGCGCAGCGGACTGCACCGCCACCCTGGCGCTCACGGTCGAGTTCGTCCGCGAGCTCCTGGTGGGGCGGTCCTTGCTCGAGGACGACGCGCTGGTGGAGTCGATCACCGACAGGTACCACGGGTCCTCGCAGCGGGCGCTCGCCGCCGCAGTGCGCAGCGCCGCCGCGAAGTACCGCGACTTGTCGGCCGGCCCCACCGGGTGAGGGCATGACCCGATAACCGCATACCCGTTGCCGCCCGCCCGGAACCTCACCGAACCGGATCCCGTCGGAAGCACCGCGACCGCACCTCGTCCGAGGTGGCGGCCCTCGGTGCTTCCGATTTTTTCGTCCCCACCGGGATCCGGAGGGCGGTGACTTCCCCTTCGAACGAGGAGTACCCCGTGATCACCGACGGACTGCTCATGCTCGGCGTCCTGCTGGCGCTGTCGTGCGTGCTGATCGTGCTCGAGCGCACGACCGGCTGGAAGCTGTTCAAGTTCGTGCCCGGCATGGTGCTGATGTACCTGCTGTGCGCAACCCTGAACACGATCGGGGTGTTCGGCCAGGACGATGCCACCCGCGAGCCGATCGCCCAGGTCAAGGACGTGCTGCTGCCCGCGATGATCTTCCTGTTCCTGTTCGGCTGCGACCTGCGGAAGATCATCCGCCTGGGCCCGAAGCTGCTGCTGACCTTCTTCGTCGCCGCCGCCTCGCTCTCGGCCGGCATGATCATCGTCTACGCGGCTTTCCAGAACGCCGTCCACAGCGAGGCGTGGAAGGTGTTCGGCGCCCTGCTGGCCTCCTGGACTGGCGGCAGCGCGAACATGGTCGCCGTGCAGGACATCCTGCAGGCCCCGGAGAACATCTTCGGCTACGCGCTGATCACCGACACCATCGGCTACTCGGTGTGGCTGATGCTGATGTTCGCCTCGGTCGCGGTCTCCCCGAGATTCAACAAGTGGACGAAGGCCGACACCACCTACCTCGACTCCCATTCCGGGACGCTCGAGGAGGAGAAGCGCCCGGTCACGGTCGCCTCGCTGTCCATCGTCGTGTTCGGCGCGATCTTCGTCTCGACCCTGTCGATCTGGATCGGCGAGCTGCTCCCGGAGTACGGGGAGGTCGTCAACGGCACCACGTGGTCGATCCTCATCGTCTCCCTGCTCGGTCTGGTCGTGGCCGTCACCCCGCTGGGGAAGACGGCCGGTTCGAGCGAGGTCGCGACCCTGATGCTGTTCGTGGTGATCGGCCAGATCGCCTCCGGCTCGGACTTCTCCGCCCTCACCCAGGCACCGATCTACTTGCTGATGGGCGCGCTGGTGCTGATCTTCCACGCCGCCGTGATGCTGGTCTACGCGAAGCTCACCCGGACCGAGCTGTTCTCCCTCGCGGTGGCCTCCACCGCGAACGTGGGCGGCATCGCCTCGGCGCCTGTCGTGGCCGCGGCCTTCAACCGCCAGCTGGTCCCGGTCGGTGTGCTCTACGCGCTGATCGGCTCGTTCATGGGCACCTTCGTGGGGCTCGCCGCCGCCAAACTGATGTCGATGCTGTGAGCGGGGCCGACGCGATGAGGGCCGACGGCGCGCGTGCGCCGTCGACGACGGGCACGGTGCCTCTGACCGTGGTGGCGGTCCGCTGCCACCGCCACCGCGCACCGCTGCTGCGCCCCTTCGTGACCGCCGCCCGCCGCACCGAGGCCGTCGAGTACGTGGTCGCCGAGGTCGAGCTCGCCGACGGCACCATCGGGCAGGGCTCCGCGGCGGAGACCGTCGCGGTCACCGGCGAGTCGGCGCGCACGATCGCCGCCGCGTTGGAGGGCCCGCTGCGGGCGGCCGTGCAGGGCGCGACGGCGTCGGTCACCGGCCACGCCGCCCGGATCTCGGCCGCGCTCGAAGGGGCGACCAGCGCGAAGGCCGCGCTCGAGGTGGCCGTGCACGACGCCTGGGCGCGTGCGGCCGGGCGGCCTCTGGTCGAGATGCTCGGGGGCCGGCTCGAGGACGGCCTGATGAACGACATGACCATCTCCCTCGAGGCCCCCGAGGTCATGGCGGACCATGCGCGCCGGGCGGTCGCCGCGGGCGAGCAGATCCTCAAGATCAAGCTCGGCCGCGACATCGGCCTGGACCGGGAACGACTGGCCGCCGTGGTGGAGGCCGCTCCGCGGGCCCGGCTGCGTCTGGACGCGAACCAGGGTTGGAGCCCGGACCAGGCCGTCGAGATCATCACCGGCTTCGAGACGGCCGGGCTCCCGGTGGACCTCGTCGAGCAGCCCGTCGCCGCGGCGGACGTCGCGGGCCTGGCGCGGGTGAGCGCGGCCGTCACGCTGCCGATCATGGCCGACGAGGCGGTGTGGACCGCCGAGGACGCCCGGGCCCTGGTCGACGCCGGTGCCTGCGACCTGCTGAACATCAAGCTCGCCAAGGCGGGCGGGCTGCAGGGCGCGCTGGCCGTCGCCGACGTGGCGCAGCGAGCGGGGATCGACTGCATGCTCGGCGGGATGATGGAGCCGCGGATCTCGATCGCGGCCGCGGCGCACGTGGCCGTCGCGCATCCCGCGATCACGATGATCGACCTGGACTCCCCGTCCTGGTTCGCCTCCGACGTCCCCCGGGGCGGGTACGACCAGGACGGCGCCTGGCTGCGCCTGACCGGCGGGCCCGGGCTCGGGCTCGAGCGCCTGACCTCCGACGTCGATCCGGCCCAGGTCCCTGATCCCTCCACCACCCCCACGGCGGACGGGCGTAGGGTGCCGGGTCCAGCAGGGGGTGGTCGATGACCGCAGGGCGCCCCGGGCCGAGAGGTCCCCGGCCGCAGAGTCCACCTCCGCAGAGCCCACGACCGCTGAGCCCACGACCGACGTTCCCACCCCCGACATTCCCATGACCATCGGCCGCCGCGACCTCGCGGCGCCCCGCCGAAGGAGAGCTGATGTCCCCGATGCCGACCGATCCCCGCCTCACCCGCCGCGACGGGCTGCGCCTGGCCGCGACCGGCACCGCCGGTCTCGCCGTCGCGGGCCTGACCGGCGTGTCCCCCGCCGCACTCGCCGCCGGCCCGACCGGCGACCCCGGCGCTGCGGGCGCCGGCAGCGCGCCCGCGCACGTCCCCGCCGAGCTCCCCGCCCCGGGCACCGGCCTGGTCCCGGGCGAGGCCGCCCACGTGGCGGTCACCGCCACCACGCTGTGGGTCGACCCCTGGACCGAACGTCCGGACATCGACGGACCGTCGCTGTCCAACCCGGTGGACCTCGACGCCTGGAACGCGAACATGCAGGACACCGAGACCCGTCGCTGGCTCACCGGCATGCTCGAGAGCCAGGCCGTGCTGGGCAGCGAGGTGATCGTCGACGAGATCGACGGCGACTGGGCGCACGTGGTCGTCACCGCCCAGGGCACCCCGCGCGATCCGCGCGGCTATCCCGGCTGGGTGCCGACGGTGCACCTGGTGGCCGACGGGAGCTTCGCCCACCGCGCCGCCGACGGCCCCACGGCGACCGTCACCGCGCTGACCAGCACGCTCACCGGCACCCTCTCGGGCAACCATCCCGGCATCGACGTCTCCTTCGACACGATCCTGCCGGTGCTGGGACGCACCGCGACCGCGGTGCGAGTGGCCGTGCCCGGCGGCCGTCCTGCCTACCTCCCGAAGGAGGACGTGGTGGTGCGCGCCGCCGGCGAGACACCGCCCCTGCCCACTGCGGAGGACATCATCGCCACCGGTGAGCGATTCCTGGGGCTGCGCTACCTGTGGGCCGGTGTGAGCGCCTACGGCTTCGACTGCTCGGGCTACACCTACACGCTGTTCCATCACCACGGCATCTCGATCGACCGTGACGCCGGAGACCAGATGAACCACTCGGACCTGGAGCCCGTCGAGCGCGACGACCTCCGGCGCGGCGATCTCGTGTTCTTCGCGACCGAGCCGGGCGGGGACTCGATCCGTCACGTCGCCCTCTACCTCGGGGACGACCAGATCATGCAGGCCCCGAACGCGGAGCGCAGCGTCGAGATCATGTCGCTGACCGAGTACGACGTGGACGACGAGTACGCCGGCGCACGCCGCGTGGCGCTGGCCGGCTGAGAGGCCCCGCCCGGCGGGCGGAGCGCCCCGGCCCGGCGGAAATGGTCCGGCCCGGCGGAGAGGCCCTGCCCGGCGGGCCGGGTCAGGCCGCCGCGCCGGGCAGCAGCTCCCGGGCCAGTCCCTGGATCCGCGCGTCGGCCTCGTCCTCCCCGAGCCCCGCGGTCATCACGGCCAGCACCTGCAGCTCCTCGGACCCGGGGGCGCCGACGTAGGCCACGTCGTGCCGGTACCCGTCGACCCAGCCGGACTTCGACCCCCACTCCACGCCGTCGCGCAGCACGGTGCCGATCACGGGGATCCGCTGGGCGCGCAGCGCGTCGAGGGCCAGCGGATGGGGATGATCGACGACCAGGGCGCGCAGGGTCGCCGCGAGGTCCGCAGCACTGGTCTCGTTGGTCGCCCCGGCGGCGAGCGCGGCCCCGTCCCCGATCAGTCGCTCCACCCGCGTCGAGCGCAGGCCCAGGGCGCGGATCGCCTCCGCGACGGCGTCGAGGCCGAGCAGCTCGAGGACGTGATCGGTGGCCTCGTTGCTCGAGCGGTCGATCATGCGCCGCAGCAGGTCGCCCATCGGGACCGGAGTGCCGTCGGCGGGATGGGAGGGATCCAGATGGTCGCCGGTCAGGGTGAAGGGCGCCCCGTCGGCGCCGGTGAAGGCCCGCGTGGCGGGCACGGCGTGGTCGAGGTCGAGGGCGCCGTCCGCGACGGCTCCCAGCGCGGCGTGCAGCACGTGCAGCTTGATGGTGCTGGCGGCGTAGAGGGGACGGTCCTCGTCGCGAGCGGAGAGCACCCTCCCCTGCGCATCGACCAGGCAGTGCGCGACGCGGACCTGCTCGGGCACGGACGCGGTGGGGATCGACATGCTCCGACCCTACGACCCGGCCGGTCCCTCCCCACCCTCCCGGACCCGCTCAGCCCCTCCCCACCCTCCCCGCCCCACACAGGCCCCGGACCTGCGTAGTCTGTGCGCACGCCCCGATCCACCCCGGCGGCGCCCGAGAGAGCCCGAGGAGCCCCGATGCCCGCAGCGCGCGAGACCAGCCTCATCGTGAGCGTCGCGCGCCTGTACCACGACCAGGGCCTCTCGCAGTCCCAGATCGCGACGCAGCTGAACCTCTCCCGCTCCAACGTCTCGCGGATCCTCACGCAGGCCCGCGAGCGCGGGATCGTGGAGATCACGATCCACGACCCCGACGGGCCCCCGGTGCGCGAGAGCTCCCTCGAGGTGCGGCTGCAGGCGGCCTTCGGCCTGCGCGACGTCCACGTGGTCGCGGCCGCCCGGACCGCCGCCCCGGAGGCGACCGCCCGTGAGGCCGCGGCGGTGATCACGGAGAAGCTCGCCGGGGTGAGCAGCATCGGGGTGTCCTGGGGGCAGGCGGTCCAGAGCGTGATCGACCATCTCGAGCAGCAGCGGCTGCGCCCCGCACCGCAGGTGCTTCCGCTGGTGGGCGGACTCAGCGCCTTGGACCAGCTGGAGACCGGGGAGTCGGTGCTCCGCGCGCTGGCCTCGAAGCTCGGGGCGCAGCCGCAGACCCTCTACGCGCCCGCGGTGCTGGAATCCGCCGAGACGGTGCGATCCCTGCGCACGGAGTCGAGCATCGGCTCGGTGCTGCAGGCGGCGGCCGCGGTCGAGCTGGCGCTGGTGGGCATCGGATCGGTGGGCGTGCACTCCTCGCTGCACATCGTGGAACGGATGAAGCTCAGCGACCAGGAGCGGCAGCGCTTCGCGGCCCAGCACCCGGTGGGCGACATCTGCGCCCGCCTGGTCGACCCCGACGGCCGCCCTCTCGGCCCCCCTGCGCAGGACCGCGTGCTCGCGGTGACCTTCGAGGAGCTGCAGGCGATTCCGGAGGTGGTGGGGGTCGCCTTCGGCGTCGAGAAGGCACCCGGGGTCAGCGGCGTGCTGCGCAGCGGCGCGCTGGACACGGTGGTGCTCGACGAGCACCTGGCCCGGGAGATCCTCGCCCGGATCTGACCCCCGTCCGCAGGTCGGGGCCGCTCCCGGGACCTATCATGTGCGCATCCGTGCCGCCGTCGGCCCTCCGGCCCGCCCGCGCCGCACGCCCCTGCCTCGGCCTCGCCGTCATCGACCCGGAAGCACCCCATGTCGCGGAGAACTGCTCGCCCGACCGTCGCGACGATCGCCCATGACCTCGGCATCTCCCCCGCGACGGTGAGCTACGCGCTCAACGGCAAGCCCGGGGTGGGCGCCGCGATGCGCGAGCGCGTCCTCGAGCACGCCCGCACGGTGGGCTGGACACCGCACTCCGGCGCCCAGGCGCTGCGCCGCGGTCGCAGCGGGAACATCGGTCTGGTGCTGGTGCGCGACCCCGAGGAGGTCTCGCGGGAGCCGTTCTACTCCGCGGTGACCGCGGGCATCGAATCCGCGACCAGCGCCCACGGCTACGAGCTGCTCATCCGCTTCGTGCGCGGTGGGGCCGACGAGGAGATCGAGGTGTTCCGCACCTGGTCCCATCAGCGCCGGGTCGACGGCGTGGTGCTGCTGGACCTGGCGGAGGGGGACCATCGCCCGGCCGTGCTCGAGTCCCTGGCGATGGACTTCGCCGTGCTGGGCCACTACGTGGGCCCGGAGGACTTCGTGAAGGTGATGACCGCGGAGGCCGACGACGCGGCGACCGTGGTCGACCACGTCGTCGAGCGCGGATACGACGGATGCATCCAGCTCTCGGGGCCGCCCCAGTACGCCCACGAGCGCCGACGCCTCGAGCTGCTCGAGCAGCTCTGCGCCGGGCACGGCATCCCTCACACCCACGCCTCCGGCAGATACACGATCGACGGAGGGTCCGCCGCCTTCGAGAGCGCCGACCGCGGGATCAGCCGCCGCCCGGCGGTGGTCGCCTCGAGCGACCTGATCGCCCTGGGCGCCCTGCGCGCGGCGCTCTCGCACCGGATCGACGTCCCCGAGGGCATGGGCCTGGTCAGCTGGGACGACTCGCTGATCGCCGAGGTCACCTCCCCCGGGATCACCGCGCTCGGTCGACGGCCCTTCGCGATGGGACGGTTCGCCGGCGACCTGCTGGTGCAGAAGATCGAGGGGCGTTCCCCGGGCGGCACCGTCGTGCAGAACGAACCGGCGACGCTGATCCCCCGCCGCTCCACCGCCTCGGAGTGACCCGGCCACGGACCGTGACCGCTCCGTGACCCTTCCTCGTTGACAGCTCTCTCCCGGCCGCGCGATACTCGCCGAATCGATTAAGTACCGAATCGATTAAGCATGGTGGGCCCGGTCGGACCGCGCCGCCATCCGACCCCGTTCCGCGACCAGTCACCAACGACGGTGCACCAAGGAGTCCTCCCGATGCGACGACGCACACTGCTGTCCGCTGCCCCTCTCGCCGCCGTCTCCGCGGCCGGCCTGGCCGCCTGCGGCGCCGGCTCCGGGTCCGGAGGCTCGAACGAGCAGCCGGATTCGCTGACCTACTGGGCCTCGAACCAGGGCACCAGCCTCGAGCACGACAAGGAGGTGCTCACCCCCGTCCTGGAGAGGTTCACCGAGGAGACCGGCATCGAGGTGTCCCTCGAGGTGATCGGGTGGGCGGACCTCCAGACCCGCATCCAGACCGCGATCACCTCCGGTCAGGGACCGGACGTGCTCAACATCGGCAACACCTGGGGGGTGAGCCTGCAGGCCACCGGCGGTCTGCTCGAGCTGGGCGAGGAGGAGTTCGAGGCGCTCGGCGGCCGCGATCGCTATGTCGAGGCGGCCCTGGCCACCGGGGGCGCGGTCGACACCGATCCCACGTCGATCCCGCTGTACGGCCTGGCCTACGGCATGTACTACAACGTGGGGATGTTCGAGGAGGCCGGCCTCGAGCCGCCCACCACCTGGGAGGAGATGGTCGAGGCCGCGAAGGAGCTGACCGACGAGGAGGCGGGTGTGTACGGCATGTCCCTCGCGGCGGGCTCCTACACCGAGAACAACCACTTCGCCTTCATCAACGCCGTCCAGAACGGCGCCGCGCTGAACAGCGCGGACGGCGAGCCCACCTTCACCGAGGACGGCGTCGTCGACGGGATCCTGCGCTACCTGGACCTCATGCAGGAGCACAAGGTCGTCAACCCCTCCAACGCCCAGTTCGACAGCGGCACCATGTCCGTCACCTCCTTCGCCAACGGCGAGGCCGCGCTGATCATCAACCAGAACAACGCCAACGCCACCATCGAGTCCCAGGGCATGGACCCCGAGGAGTTCGCCGCGGTCCCCTTCCCCGCGCCCGAGGACGCCGTCGACGACTGCGCCTCGCACCTGGCCGGCATCAACATCGCCGCCATGGCGGACACGAAGAACCGCGACGGCGCCCTGGCCTTCATGAAGTTCATGACGTCCGAGGAGATCCAGGCCGAGCTGGGCAGGCCCTTCGCCTCCCTGCCCGTGCTGGTGGACGGCGAGCCCACCTTCACCGACGATTCCGAGCAGGCGGAGATGTTCATGGAGGTCTACGCCGAGCGCTCCGAGCCGCTGCCGCTGGTGCCGTGGGAGGACCAGTTCGAGACCACCGTCGGCCAGGCGATGAACTCGATGTTCGCGACCATCGCGACTGGCGGCACGGTCACCCGCGAGGACATCGTCACCGCGATGCAGACGGCGCAGGACTCGATCCGCGCCTGAGGATCCGGCGGCCGACGGGAGTGTCGGGAGCGCGCGCCGCTGCGTGCCCTCCCCCGTCGGCCGCCTGCCCCCGCCGACCCTGCAGTGCCCCGCCCCGCGCCGTCCCCGGAGAGAAGTGCCCCATGACCACCACCGCCCGGAGCGGGAGCACGCCTCCCGCGACGCGCCCCCAGGACCCGCCGCCGCGGCGTCGACCGCGCCGCGAATGGTTCCCGTACCTGATCCTGCTGCCCGCCGTGCTGCTGGAGCTGCTGATCCACATCATCCCGATGATCACCGGCTTCTGGATGAGCTTCGTCGAGCTCACCAAGTTCTTCATCCGCCGCTGGACGGAGGCCCCGTTCGCGGGGCTGGACAACTACCGCATCGCCGTGGACGTCTCCACCCCGATCGGGCAGGAGCTGGTGAACTCGTTCCTCGTCACGATCGCCTTCACCGTCCTGGTGGTGGGGCTGAGCTGGGGGCTCGGGATGGCGGCGGCCGTCGCCCTGCAGCGCCCCTTCCGCGGCCGCGGCGTGTTCCGCACGCTGTTCCTGATCCCCTATGCCCTGCCCCTGTACGCCGCGGTGATCACCTGGAACTTCATGCTCCAGCGCGACACCGGGGTCATCAACCACATCCTCGTGGACCAGCTGGGCGTGCTGGACGGCGCCCCGTTCTGGCTGATCGGCGACAACGCCTTCGTCTCCGTCGTGGTGGTCGCGATCTGGCGCATGTGGCCCTTCGCCTTCCTCATGTTCATGGCCGGCCTGCAGTCCGTCCCCGCCGAGCTCTACGAGGCCAGCGCCATGGACGGCGCCACGCCGCTGCGTCAGTGGCGTGCGGTGACCCTGCCGATGCTGGCCCCCGTCAACCAGACCCTGCTGCTGGTCATGTTCCTGTGGGTGTTCAACGACTTCAACACCCCGTACATCCTGTTCGGCACCGCCCAGCCCCCGGCCGGCAACCTCATCAGCTTCCACATCTACAACGCCTCGTTCCTGTCCTGGGACTTCGGCGTGGGCAGCGCGATGAGCGTGCTCCTGCTGCTGTTCCTGCTGGCGGTGTCCCTCGTGTACCTCTACCTCACCCAGTGGCGGAAGGAGTCCTCCCATGCGTGAGACCCTCGGCGAGAAGATCTTCCGCGTCGTCGTGATCGGCGGGCTCAGCGGCTTCGTGCTGCTGCCGCTGTACGTCATGGTGACCACCAGCCTCAAGCCCCTGGGAGACGTGCAGGCCGGGTTCTCCTGGCTCCCCAGCCGCATCACCATCGCGCCCTTCATCGAGATGTGGTCCACCGTGCCGCTCGCGCGGTACTTCATGAACTCGCTCGTGGTCACCTCCGTGGCGACCCTGTTCAGCGTGGTGGTGGCGATCTTCGCCGCCTACGCCGTCTCCCGCTGGCGGTTCCGCGGCCGCGGACCCTTCATGACCACGGTGCTGTCCACCCAGATGTTCCCGGGCGTTCTGTTCCTGCTTCCGCTGTACCTGATCTTCGTGAACATCGACGCCACCTTCGGCGTACCGCTGGTGGGCACACGGATCGGACTGATCATCACCTACCTGACCTTCTCCCTGCCCTTCTCCATCTGGATGCTCGCCGGCTACTTCGACGGCATCCCCAAGGAGCTGGACCAGGCGGGGAAGGTCGACGGCGCCGGCAACCTCACGATCCTGCTGCGGATCATCCTGCCCGCCGCCCGGCCGGGCATCGTGGCGGTCGCGATCTACGCGTTCATGACGGCCTGGGGCGAGGTGCTGTTCGCCTCCGTCCTCACCACGGAGGACACCCGCACCCTCGCGGTGGGCCTGCGCCAGTACGCCACCCAGACCAACGTCTACTGGAACCAGGTCCTCGCCGCCTCGATCGCGGTGTCGATCCCGGTGGTCGTCGGCTTCCTGATGATGCAGAAGAACTTCGTCGCGGGCCTGACCGCCGGTGCCGTGAAGTGATCCCTGCCCGCCCACGACCCGCGATCCCGCACGCCGCACCTCCGACCCCGACCCCGACCCCGAAGGACACTCCCCTGATGACCCGGACCTCGACGCACGCCTCGACCCGTGATGCGACCCGTGACTCCGACCGGAACCCGACCGGCCCCGTCGGCGTCGGCATCATCGGCGCCGGCACCATCTCCTCCGAGTACCTCACCCACCTCACCTCCTTCCCGGACGTGCAGGTGCACATCATCGGGGACCTGGTCCCGGAGGCCGCCGCGGCGCGCGCCGCGGAGTTCGACGTGCCCGCCTCCGGCACCGCCGAGGACGTCCTCGCGCACCCGGACGTCGAGATCGTCGTGAACCTGACCATCCCCGTCGCGCACGCCGAGGTCTCCGCCGCGATCGTCGCGGCCGGCAAGCACGTGTGGACCGAGAAGCCCATCACCACCGCACCGGCCGACGCGAAGGCCCTGCTCGAGGCCGCGGCCAGGGCCGGGGTGCGGGTCGGCGGCGCGCCCGACACCGTGCTCGGCGCCGGCATCCAGACAGCGCTGCGCACCCTCCGTGACGGGTCGATCGGGGTGCCGACCAGCGCCCTGACCCTGTTCCAGTCCCCCGGCCCGGAGTCCTGGCACCCCAATCCCGCCTTCCTCTTCCAGGAGGGCGCGGGGCCGCTGTACGACATCGCGCCCTACTATGCGACCACCCTCGTGCTCGCGCTGGGCCCGGTCGTCTCGGTGAGCGCCGTCGGCTCCCGGGCACGGGAGCAGCGCACCATCGGCTCGGGGCCCCGGGCCGGGGGGGTCTTCGACGTCACCGTGCCCACGCAGGTCGCGGCGCTGCTGCGCTTCGCCTCGGGCCAGAACGCGACGGTGCTGCTGAGCTTCGACTCCCCGCACTCGCGCACCGGCTTCGTCGAGGTGTACGGCACCGAAGGGACCCTCGCCCTCCCCGACCCCAACGTGTTCGGCGGCGACTCGGCACTGACCGCGTACCGCGGGGACAGCGCGACACCGGTCCCTGCCTCGGGTGCCACCACCGGACGCGGCCTGGGCGTGCTCGAGATGGCCCGAGCGCTCCGCGCCGGCGTCCCGCACCGTGCCCAGGGCGAGATCGCCGCGCACGTCCTGGACGTCATGGTGGCCATCGAGACGGCCATCAGCAGCAACGGGACGATCGCTGTGAGCTCCTCCTTCGCGGAGGTCGAGCCGATGCCGGCAGATTTCGACCCCGGGGCCGCGACCCTCTGACGGACCGCGGGGCGCACTCCGCAGCGGGGCCCTGCAGCAGGGCCGCGCAGCGGGCCCCGACAGGTCGGCCCGGGCCTGCTGCGCACCTCGCGCGTTCACACATCGCCACATCCGAGGCGGCACGGCCCGGGCACGGATACAGTCGCCAGCGGCCACCACCCCCTTCGCCCATCACCGGGCACCGACGACGAGGCACATGATGACCCGGAACCTCCTGACCGAGCGGCTCGATGCCGGCACCGTGATCTGCGCGGAGGGCTTCCTCTTCGAGCTGGAGCGTCGCGGTTACCTCACCGCCGGCGAGTTCGTGCCCGAGGTCGCCCTCGAGCATCCCGAGGCGCTGCGCGCCCTGCACGTGGACTTCCAGCGCGCCGGCTCCGACATCGTCGAGGCGTTCACCTACAACGGTCACCGCGAGAAGATGCGGGTCATCGGCAAGGAGGACCTGCTCGAGCCGCTGAACAGGTCCGCCCTGAGGATCGCCCGCGAGGTCGCCGACGCCGTCCCGGGCAACCTCGTGGCCGGCAACATCTCCAACACCAACATCTGGGACCCGGCGGACACCGCGACGCAGCGCGAGGTGCGGGGGATGTTCGAGGAGATGGTCGGCTGGGCCGTCGAGGAGGGGGCCGACCTCATCGTCGGCGAGACCTTCTACTACGCGCAGGAGGCGCTGACCGCTCTCGAGGTCGCGAAGGCCTCCGGGCTGCCCGTGGTGATCACGCTCGCCCCGATGGCGTTCCAGGAGATGGCCGACGGGACGGGCATCGTGGAGACCGCGCAGCGGCTGGAGCAGGCCGGCGCCGACGTGGTGGGCCTGAACTGCTTCCGGGGACCGGCGACGATGCTGCCGTGGCTGCATCGGATCCGGGAGGCCGTGAGCTGCCACGTGGGCGCCCTCCCGATCCCGTACCGCACCACGGAGGAGGAGCCGACCTTCTTCAACCTCTCCGACCCGGGGGCGGAGGTCCCCTCCCCGCACGGGCGCACCTTCCCCACCGCCCTCGATCCCCTGCTGACCAACCGGTACGAGATCGGTGCCTTCGCCCGCGAGGCGCTGGATCTGGGCGTGAACTACCTGGGGGTGTGCTGTGGCGCGGCCCCGATCCACATCCGCGAGGTCGCCGAGGCCGTCGGCCGCACCACCGAGGCGAGCCGCTACTCCGAGCGCATGGAGAACCACTTCATGTACGGCAGCAACGAGCGGCTCCCCGAGCACATCGTGGACCTGGGGCCGCGCGCCTGAGCCGGCGCGCCGGTCCCCTCGGGCCCGCTCCCCCGGGGCCGGCTCCTCTCAGGCCAGCAGGATCCCCGCGATCGCCGCGCTCATGAGGTTGGCGAGGGTGCCGCCGAGGACCGCCTTCATCCCCAGCTGCGCGATCTCGGAGCGGCGGCTCGGGGCGAGCCCTCCCAGGCCGCCCAGCAGGATGCCCAGCGAGCTGAGGTTCGCGAAGCCGGTGAGGGCGAAGGTGGTGATGGCGGCGGACTTGTCGCTGAAGGTGTCGACCTCGGGTCCGAAGCCGGCGAAGGCCACGAACTCGTTGACCACGACCTTCTGGCCGACGTAGCTGCCGGAGCGGACCGCTTCCTCCCACGGCACGCCCACCATGGCCATGACGGGGGCGAACACCCAGCCGAGGATCTGCTGGAAGGTCAGGTCCCCGGCGCCGAACCAGCCGCCGACGGTGCCGAGCAGCAGGTTCAGCAGGGCGATCAGGGAGATGAAGGCCAGCAGCATGGCGCCGACGGTGGCGGCGAGCCGCAGCCCGTCGGCGGCCCCGCCGGCCGCCGCGTCGATCACGTTGCTGTACTGCAGCTCCTCCAGGTCCTCGTCCTCCTCGGTCGCGCCGGTGCCGGCGTCCTCCGCCTCGGCGTCCTCCGCGTCGGCGGGCTGCGTCTCCGCGCCCCGCGCGCCCGAGGTCGCTTCGTCGGGCTGCGCGTCCGACGCGGTGAGCGAGGGCGCGCCCGCGGACCGCTGGCGCCCCGCGCGGCTGCTGGCCTCGACCAGTGCGGCCTCGCGGGCCACCGCCTCGGGATCGTCCTCGGGCACCAGGATCTTGGCCATCAGCAGGGCGCCGGGGGCGGCCATGAAGCTCGCCGCGATGAGGTACTCCAGCGGCGCGCCGAGCAGGGAGTAGCCCACCAGCACCGAGCCGGCGACCGTCGAGAGCCCGCCCACCATCACGGCGAACAGTCCCGACCGGGAGAGCCGCTTGATGTAGGGGCGGATGACCAGCGGCGCCTCGGTCTGCCCGACGAAGATGTTCGCGGCCGCGTTGACGGATTCGGCGTGGCTCGTGCCCAGCAGCCGGCCCAGACCGCCTCCCATCCAGGCCACGACCTTGGGCAGGATCTTCCAGTGGTAGAGCACCGCGGTCAGGGAGGCGAAGAAGACGATCACCGGCAGCACCTGCAGGGCGAAGATGCTCCCCTCCCCCTCCGCGGGCAGCAGCGGCCCGAACAGGAAGGAGATGCCCTCGCCGGAGGTGTCGATCACGGCCTGGAAACCGGCCGAGACCTGCTGCAGCGCCCATTGGCCGGGCCCCCAGTACAGCACCAGCACACCCAGTCCGATCTGGATGCCGAGCGCGCACAGGACGGTGCGCAGGCGGATCGCGCGGCGGTTGCTGGAGAAGGCGAGAGCGATCAGCAGCAGGCCCGCCATCCCGCCGATGCCCCAGAGCAGGTCGATCATCGCGCTCACCTCACAGGATCAGATCGTGTACATGGCGTGATCGTCCGCGTCAGTGTAGGGGCCGTGGAAGGGCGGGTGCCCCTCGCCGGGCTCCGCTCGTCGCTCAGGAGCTCACGGGGATCTCGGTCAGGCGCCAGCCGTTCGT
This sequence comes from Brachybacterium sp. AOP43-C2-M15, assembly GCF_052446295.1. Classification (NCBI taxonomy): domain Bacteria; kingdom Bacillati; phylum Actinomycetota; class Actinomycetes; order Micrococcales; family Dermabacteraceae; genus Brachybacterium; species Brachybacterium sp. AOP43-C2-M15. The sequence continues at coordinate 187,047 of NZ_JBQSWB010000007.1, read as the reverse complement.
CTCCCCCACCTGCAGGGTCACCATGTCGTCGACGGGGACGTCGGCCGGATAGACGATCTCGGAGATGCGGGTGGTGCCGCCGTCGATCCGGGAGTTGGTGCGCAGATCGGTCAGCGGCCGGATGGCGGAGTCCTCGTCGGCCATGTGATGCAGGGCGGGCAACGTGGCGACCGGGCCGTCCATCACGGCGATGCCGCCCTCCGTCTTGGTGATCTCGTGCCCGGCGGACAGCCAGCTCCCCGCCGCGCCGGGGGAGTCCTGGATGCCGGAGACGGAATCGACCTCCTCGTCCAGGCGGGTGAACCCGAGCGTGACCACCAGGTGATCGTGCACCAGGCGGGCGCCGACGGCCCGGACTCGATACGGGGTGGTCCCGCTGTCCGTGAGCTCCACGCCCTCCTCCCCCGTCGCCACCTGCCCCTCGAACTCGGGCAGCTCACGGGCGACGGTCTGCTCCGAGACGACCGGCGTGTCGATGCTCAGCTCGACGCGCCGGTTCAGGGTGCGACCCTCGTCCGTGCCGTTGTCGGCGATCGGCTCGCTCTCGCCCTTCCCCGAGGCCTCCAGCGGATACTCGTCGCCGTCGACCAGGGTCGCGAGCACGTCGGCGACGGCTCGGGCGCGCTTCTCGGACAGGGTCTGGTTGAACGCCTCGTCATCGACGCTGTCGGTGTGTCCCACCACCCGCACCGGCCCCGGAGCGTGCTCGGCCAGGGCGCGAGCGGCGTCCTCGATGACCACCTGCGCCGATCCGTCCAGCTCGGCGGAGCTCGAATCGAACAGCACGTCGGATCCCAGACTGACGGTGGTGGACTCCTCGGTGCTCTCGATCCTGGTCGTGGTCGTGAGGTCACGGGAGAAGGAGATCAGAGGGGTGATCGGTGCCGAGGCGATCGCGCCGAGGTCCAGCGCCCCCAGGGCATCGGCATCGGGAAGCTCCTCGTCGAGGACCGGGATCGATTCGAGCAGGCCTCCCTTGGGGATCAGCACCGCGACCTCGTCGGTGCCCAGATCGCCGTACGCGAGCTGCACCCTCTCGGAGCCCTCCGTGCCCGACCGCTCCGACCAGCTCGCCCCGGGCTCCGTGCGCACCGAGCGACCGTCGTCGTCCATCGCGATCACCGCCGCCCGGTCGCCCTCGAGATCGAGCAGCCGCAGCCCGTCGAAGGCGCGTGCCGCGCCGTAGTCCCCGGACACCAGCTGGTGCAGCCTGCTCACGGGCCCGGCGTCGAGATCCCCCTCCGGATCCTCCGCGGTCAGCTCGAGGGTGAGCACCAGATGTTCCTCGATGCGGGTCACCGAGACGACCGAGACATCGATCTCCACCGGCCCATACGGCACCGGCACCGACGTGCGTGGTGGGGCTCCTGCGGTCCCGTCGGACCCGCCGCCGCGATCGGAGGCGCCCTCCGCACCGGGGTCGCGGGCGCCGTCCGGGCCGTCGCCGTCACAGGCCGCGAGCATCGTCGCAGCGAGCATGCCGCTGACGAGGGTGCGTCGTCTCATCGGGACCTCCTGTCCCAGCTCGTGCCCCGGTGGGCACGTGAGGGTCCGCGGCGGCCGGCGGCGCCCGCGTCCAGGGCGGAGATCTGCGCGCTCCCGTCCTCACCGCGTCACCATGGTGTGTTCGTCGGGGTCGGTGCAGGAGCAAGTGTAGGGGCGAGGGCGCACGTCACGGCAGAACGGCCGGCCGGGTGGGGACGTCCTCCGCCGCGAGCCCGGCGATCGCGGCGCACGGCAGGACGGCGGCTCCGCCGAGGTCCGCGACGCGCTCCTCGCTCACGCCCCCACGCCGTCCTCGGTGCCGTCCTCGGTGCCGCCCTCGGTGCCGCCCTCGGTGCCGCCCTCGGCGAGCGCACGACGGTCGCGGCGGCGCATGACGGCGCGGATCGCGACCACCCCGCCCAGGCACAGCACCGCGGCGCCCAGCACGCCGGCCGTCCCCAGCTCGGCGGCGGCGAAGAACAGGCCCGTCAGCGGGTTCGCGCCGTCGACCAGCGAGGAGATCGTGGCCTGCCCCTCCTCGAGCGCAAAGCCGGAGTCCACGGCGATCCGGGTGAAGGTGGGGGCGATCCAGGTCGCGATGAACAGTCCCGCACCGATCAGGATCCCGCCGCCGATCACGGAGCGCACGATGTTCCCGCGGAAGATCGGGACCATCACGGCGACGATGAAGGGGATGGTGGCGAGGTCCACCAGGGGCAGCACACGGTTGCCGGCGGGGGCGAGACCGACGGCGACCAGCAGCGTGATCGGCACCAGCAGCAGCGAGGTCGCGATCACGGAGGGCTGCCCGACGGCGACCGCGGAGTCCAGGCCGATGTAGAAGGTACGGCCCGGGAACCGCTTCTGCACGAACACGCGGGCCGCCTCGGAGATCGGCATCAGCCCCTCCATCAGGATCGACACCATCCTCGGCAGCAGGAACATCGCCGCGGCCAGGGAGATCGACAGGGTGAGGATCGCGGTGGAGTCCTCGGCCGGGGAGTCGAAGCCGTAGCCGAGGATCCCGATCAGAAGTCCCAGCACGAGCCCCATCATGAGCGTCTCGCCGAACATGCCGAACCTCTTCTGGATCGCCTCGGGCGTCGCGTCGAGCCGGCGCAGGCCGGGGATCGCGTCGAACAGGCGGTTCAGCGGGATGGCGAGCAGGCCGTAGGGGGCGGAGGTGCCGTGGGGGAAGGAGATCTCGGGCAGCTGGAAGTACTTCTGCACGATCGGGGCGGTGAGGTCGCCGATGGCGAGGATGATCGCCAGGTGCACGGCGGCGCTGAGCAGACCCAGCAGGTAGTTCCCGGTGACCGCGCCGACCAGCGCGCCGATCATCGCGCTGTGCCAGTAGTTCCACAGGTCGATGTCGACGGTGCGGGTCAGACCGGTCAGCAGCAGGACCACGTTGACCACCAGCCCCAGCGGGATGATCATCGCCCCGATCGAGGAGCCGAAGGCGATGGCGGCGGAGGAGGGCCAGCCGACGTCGACCACGTCGAGAGTCACGCCGAGCCCCTCGGCCATCCCGGCCGCGGCGGGCGCGACCTGCGCACCGAGCAGGCCGATGACGAGGTTGATGCCGATGAAGCCGACGCCGATGGTGACCCCGGCGCGGAAGGACCTGCCGAGCTTCAGTCCCAGGAGCAGTCCGAACAGCGTGATCAGGACGGGCAGGACGACGGAGGGCCCGAGGTTGTTGAGGTAGCTCGAGAGGGGGGCGAGGACGTTCTCCACGGTGCTCTCCTTCGAGCGCGGAGGGATGGGGGATGCCGACCGGTCAGCGGTAAGAGGTCAGCTCAGCGCCTGCGAGATCTCGTCGAGCACCGCCTCCTGCCCGACCCCGGTGAGCAGCGGCAGAGCCCGGATCACGGGCACGGTGACGGACTCGGGCACGTCCGTGGTGGCGACGACGAGGTCCGCGTCGACCTCACCGCGCACCAGGTCCATCACCTTCCCCTGGGAGACCTCCGCGCCGATCCCGGCCGCGGCGAGGTGGTCGCGCACCTTGGCGGCGACGACCGTCGAGGTGGCGACGCCGGTGCCGCAGATGATGAGGACCTTCTTCATGACCGCTCCTTCGGGGTCGGGGGAAGCTCTCGGTCGATTCTGTGCCGTCACAGCGCCAGGTGCAACGGATCGTCGAGCAGATCCTGGATCCGCTGCAGCGCCCGGGCGGCGTCGGCGCCGTCGGCCACCCGATGGTCGACGGAGAGTCCGAGCTCGCAGCCCATCCGTCCCGTCACGGTGCCGTCGGGCTCCACCACGGGGGCGAAGCCGACGGTCCCGATGCTGAGCGCGGTCGCCTGCGGCGGGGAGATCAGCGCGGTGAACCGGTCCACGCCGAGGCCGCCGAGGTTGGACACGGTGCCGGTGGCGGGTCCGAACAGCGCCGGGTCGACGCTCCCCTCCTTGGCGGCGCGGGAGATCTCGCGGATCCGTCCGTCGAGCTCGCGGATCGGCAGCTGGTCGGGCTCGCGCAGCACGGGCACCAGCAGTCCCCCCGGGGTGTCGACGGCCAGGACCACGTCCACGGTGGGGTTGTGCTTCACGCCGTCCCCCGCCCAGGAGCCGTTGAGCTGGTCGTTCCCGCGCAGCAGCAGGGAGTAGGCGCGCAGCAGGAGCGTGGTCCAGCTGACGCCCTGCAGCACTCCGGTGCGGGCCCGCGCGAGGGTGGACAGATCCATCCGGCGGAACGCCGCGAACTGCGGGATCAGCGGGGTGGTCGCCATCGCCCGTGCGGTGAGGACCCGGGTGCGGCGCTCGCGCGCCGTCCCCAGCAGCTCCTCGGGGGACGCCTCGACGACGGGCGCCGCGCTTCCTGCGGCACCGGCGGCGGTGCCGTCCGCCACGGTGCCCTGGTCGACAGCGCCCTGGTCGACAGTTCCCTGGTCGACCGCACTCTGGTCGACCACGCCCTGCGCGGCAGCATCCTGCGGGGGCTCGTCCTGCGCGGTCCTCCCGTCCCCGCGCTGCGCGCCGGTGGCCGCGATCGCCTCCTTGACGTCCTTGACCCGGACGGTGCCGTGCGGCCCGGTGGGGGCGATCGCGCGCAGGTCCAGACCGTGGTCGCGGGCGAGCGTCCGGGCCAGCGGCACGGCGGGCGGCGGTGGTCCCTGGGAGGCGGGATCGGCGGCCGGCGCGGGATCAGCGGCCGGCGCGGGATCATCGGCCGGCGCAGGGTCCTCACCCGACGCCGCGCCGGCGACCGCGTCCACCTCGGCGACCGCGTCCTCGTCGGCGTCCGCGTCCCCGCCGCCGTCGAAGAGGTCGCCGAGGAGGTCCTCCTCCTCGGAGGTGATCATGGCGATCCGCCCGCCGACGGGGACCACGTCCCCCTCGGCGCGGAGGAGCTCGCCGACCACGCCGGCGGCCGGGGACTCGACCTCCATGTCGACCTTGTCCGTCATCACCACCGCGACCACGTCGCCCTTGGCGATCCGGTCACCCGCGGCGACCTGCCATTCGGTGATCGTGCCCTCCTCCATGGTCATGGACATCTTGGGCATCGTCAGCGGGATCTCGGCCATGGCTCACCACTCCTTCACGAGCGCGGTCGCCTCGCGGACGATGTCCTCGACCTGCGGGACCGCGGCCTTCTCGAGCTCGGGGTTGTAGGGGATCGGGACGTCGAGGCCGCACAGTCGTCTGACCGGCGCCTGCAGGTGCCCGAAGGCCGAGGACTCCATGAGCGAGGCGGAGATCTCTCCCATGTAGCCGCCGAAGCGCACGGACTCCTGGACCAGCAGGGCGCGGCCGGTGCGGGTGACGCTCTCGACGATGAGCGGCAGGTCCAGCGGCTTCAGGGTGCGGGGATCGATCACCTCGACGCTGATCCCCTCGGCGGCGAGGTGATCAGCGGCCTCGAGGGAGCGCTGCACCTCGACGCCGGTGGCGACGATGGTGAGGTCGGTGCCCTCCCGCTCGATCCGTCCGGTCCCGAGCCGTCCGGTCCCGAAGGTCGCGGGGACCTCGTACGTCTGCTTGTAGAGCAGCTTGTGCTCGAGGACCATCACCGGGTTGGGGTCCTCGAGCGCGGCCAGCAGCAGCTCGGCGGCGTCCGTCGCGTTCGAGGGCATCACGACCTTCAGGCCGGGGATGCAGGTGAACCAGGCCTCGAGCGACTGGGAGTGCTGGGCTGCGGCGCCGGTGCCGGAGCCGCCGGGGGCGCGGATCACCAGCGGCACGGTCGCCTGGCCGCCCACCATGAAGTGGAGCTTCGCGGCCTGGTTGGCGATCTGGTCCATGGCCTGGGCGGTGAAGTCGGAGAACTGGATCTCGACGATGGGGCGCATGCCCGTGATCGCAGCACCCACCCCCATGCCCACGATGCCGAGCTCGGAGATCGTCGTGTCCCGCACCCGCTCGGGGCCGAAGCGGTCGATGAGGTCGTTCTCGACCCCGAAGGCACCGCCGTACAGGCCCACGTCCTCGCCCATCAGGAACACCCGCTCGTCGGCGGTCATGGCCTGCGCCATCGCCTCGCGGATCGCCTCGGAGTACGTCATCTCCCGGGTGGTCATCGTCCTGCCTCCGCATCGTCGGTGGTGGCGCCGGCGGTCAGTGCCGTCCCGCCGTCACGGGTGTCGGTCGCGTCCACGGCCGAGGGGGCGCAGACCGCGTCCAGCAGCGCGGCCGGGTCCGGCTCCTCCCCCTGGGTGCCGACGACGACGGCCTCGCGGATCGCGGTGCGGGCGTCGGCCTGCACGGCGTCCAGCCGCCCCTGGTCGAGGGTCCCGGCCCCGAGCAGCCGGTGGGCGTAGGCCGCGATCGGGTCCTTCTCCTTCCACTCGGCGATCTCCTCCTTGGTCCGATAGCGGTTCTTGTCGGACTTGGAGTGGCCGCGCCAGCGGTAGGTGACCGCCTCGACGAGGCTCGGACCGCCGCCGGAGCGTGCGCGATCGATGGCGCGCCGGGTCACCTCGGCCACGGCGTGGACGTCGTTGCCGTCGACGCTCTCGCCCGGGATGCCGTAGCCGGCGGCCTTCGCGGCGAGGTTCTCGACCTTGAACGCCTTCTGGGCGGACATGGACATGCCGTACTGGTTGTTCTCGCACACGAAGACCACCGGCAGCTGCCACATGGAGGCGAGGGTGAGGGCCTCGTGCCAGGCGCCCTCGCCGACGGCGCCGTCGCCGTGGAAGCAGACCGCGACCCGGCCGTTGCCGGTGAGCTGGTTGGTCAGCCCCGCGCCGGCCGCGATCGGCACGCCGCCCGCGACGATGCCGTTGGCGCCGAGGTTGCCGGTGGCGACGTCGGCGATGTGCATCGATCCGCCGCGTCCGCGGCAGTAGCCGTTGTCCTTGGCGAGCAGCTCGGCCATCATGCGGCCGAGGTCCGCGCCGCGGGCGATGCAGTGCCCGTGGCCGCGGTGGGTGGAGGTGATCTGGTCGCCCTCCTCGAGGTTCGAGCAGGTCCCGGTGGGAACCGCCTCCATGCCGATCGACAGGTGCATGGTCCCGTGCATCATGCCGCGGCCGTAGAGGTCCTCGACGGCCTCCTCGAACAGGCGGATCCGCCACATGGTCCCGAGCGCCTCGGCGGCGGTCCCCGGGTCCTCGAGGAGCTGCTCCGGGTCGGGAGCCGGAGCAGGGCCGGGCGCGGGGTCGCGCGCGGTGCCGGGCGCGGTGTCGGGCGTGGAGCCGGGGGCGGTGTCGGTCATCGGATCACTCCGTTCGCGAGCATCGAGTCCTGCATCCGTCGCATGGCGACCAGCGGGCGGGACTCGTCGAGCTGGACGTCGTCGTAGGTGAGGGGCTGCCCGGCGGGGACCTCGCGGATCAGCGGCGAGGTCGCGGCCAGGGCGATGGGCAGGAGGTCCTGCGCCCGAGCCTGCCCGGCGTCGTAGGCGGTGCCGTGGACGTGGTGGCCGCCGATGCCCTCGAGGACCGTGCCGGCGGCCAGGTCGCGCTTGGCGGTGGCGACGACGTCCGCGGTCCAGGTCCGCGGGGCGAAGGAGGGGCGGCGGTCGAGGACGGCCTCCCCGATCGACAGCGGTGCCTCGATCGAGGCGAGGTGGTAGGGGCGGTAGAGCTGGAAGTGGTTCCCCTCCCCCGGCAGCCGCAGGTAGTGCAGCTCCTCGGTGACCACCTCGCTGTCGGAGCGGACCACCACGAACACGCCGGGGGCGACGTCGCCGGTGACGTACTCGACGACGGGCCCGTCCGAGGTGATGATCCCTCCCTCGGCGACGGGCCGGAGGGTCGCGCAGAGTCCGTCGAGGTCCACCGCGGCGCCGTGCATGCCGGGCGTCTCGATCGCGTAGCCGGTCGCGTTGGCGAGCGCCGCCATCTCGATCTGCGTCTTGGTGCCGTCGGTGAAGGAGGTGAGCATCTTGGGGTTCATCCCCTTGCGCTCCGCCTCCTCGACGACGTCCTCGGGCACGTCGGTGGGACGCATCGGGTTGTTCTTCCCCTTGCCGGCCACCACCACCTCGAGACCGAGGTCCTCGGCGTACTCGACGAGCTTGAGGCACTCGACGGGCTCGTCGCCGCGGCACACGGTGTACACCGCGCTGCCGGCGGCGGCCGTGCGCGCCAGGAGCAGGCCGACGGTGACGTCGGCCTCGACGGTCATCAGGGCCACGTCCTTGCCGGCGAGCACGCAGGACAGCGCGACCTGGGCGGCGACGTCCGGAATGCCGGAGACCTCCATGACGATGTCCACCGGCAGCTCGGCCAGGCGCAGCCCGTCGTCGAGCACCGCCGCGCGACCGGACTCGATGACCTCGCGGGCGTGGGCGATGTCGCGGACGCGCTCGACGTCGGTGCGGCCGGCGCCGGCGAGGGCCGCCTCGGCGCGGTCTACGGCGATGTCCGCGACCGCGGCCACCTCCATGCCGCGGGCTCGGTGGACCTGGGCGACGAGGCCGGCGCCCATCTGCCCGGCGCCGACGATGCCGACCCGGACGGGGCGGCCGAGCGCGGCTTCCCGCTCGATCAGACGCTGGGTGGAGCTCATGCGGGGGTCCCTTCCGGGGTGAGGGTGCGGGGCCGCCGCGCCCGGGCCGCGCGGGACCGGGTGGTGGCGGTCCGGCGGAACTGGGTGGTGGCCTGTTCGAGGGCCGCGGCCATGTGCTTGCCGGTGGCCTTCTCGACGGCACCCTTGAGGCTGCCCTCGAGGAAGCCGGCGCGGTGGAAGCGGGCCAGCACGGTCGAGCCCTGCATGGTGCGGGCCTCGAGGATGCGACGAGTGGTGGAGTCGACGGCGAGGATGACGACGCATCCGCGCAGGAATCCCTTGCCGCGGCCGGAGACGACCACGACGCCATTGCGGTCGTGGGCGTCCGCGAGGTCGCGGATCGCGCCGACGTAGGCGCGGTGCTGCCGGTAGCTGAAGGCGAAGGACAGGATGATCGCGAAGATCAGCAGTGCGATGAATCCGAGCTGGTCCATGAGGTGCTCCTGGAGGGGTGCGGTGGTCCGGTCAGGCCGAACGGAGGATGATCTGCTGGCCCTCGGCGGGCGGGACCGCCTCGCCGCGCACGTGCACGGCGCCGGGCAGCAGCTTCTGGTCGACGGCGTCGAGGTAGAGCACCACGTGCCCGAGCTCGCGCAGGTTCTCGGTGGCCTTCTCGCCGACGTCCTCGACCGGGTGCTCGCGGCCCGCGACGACGAAGACGTCGCCGGGGCGGATCTCGCGGATCGGGTGCCCCGAGGGGGTGTGGACGACGGAGACGTCGGCGAGGGCCGGCGGCACCGGTTCGGCGAAGAGGATCAGCACCCCGGCGTCGAACATCTCCTGGGCATCGGTGCCGATGCGGGTGACGGTGGTGGTCCAGAGGGTCTCGCTCACGGCGGTGGGCTCCTTGCTCGGTGGGGATCGTGGTGCGGGCGACGGGTCAGTTGACGAGGAAGCCCGCGAAGTAGGCGATGATCACCGCGAGCGGCGAGGTGATCAGGCGGGAGAAGAGCACGGCGGGGACCCCCACCGAGACCGTCTCCGGCCTCGCCTCCCCGAGGGACAGGCCGACGGGGATGAAGTCGCAGCCCACCTGGCCGTTGATCGCGAACAGGGTGGGCAGCGCGTACTGGACGGGCAGGTTCCCGGCCCCGATCTGGGTGCCCATGAGCACGCCGACCACCTGGGCGATCGCGGCGCCGGGGCCGAGGATCGGGGACAGGATCGGGATCGCGGTGATCACTCCCAGCAGCACCAGTCCCAGCGGGTTGCCGACGAGCGGGGTGACCAGGTGGGCGATGCCCTCGGAGATCCCGGTGTAGGTGACGATGCCGATCAGCAGCGACACGTAGGCCATGAACGGGATGATCGTCTGCAGGCACAGCTGGACCGCCTGCCGGCCGGAGGAGAGCAGCGTGTTGATGAGGTAGCCGATGACGCTGCCGAACCTCACGACCACGCCGGTGAAGCCGCCCATGCCGCCCGAGGACATCGCCGCGCCGGTCTGCTCCATCCGCTCCTGCTTGGAGGGCAGGGTTCCCGGATCGGTGGCGGCCGGTGAGGCGGAGTCCTCGGCGTCGGTGGCCGCCGCCCCGGCGACCCCGGCGACCCCGGCGGCCGCGGTCTGCGCCTCCTCCGGGTCCAGCAGCTCGACGTCGCCCTGCGAGACCGCGGAGACGAAGATGTCCGCGGTGATGAACTGGGCCAGCGGCCCCGAGGGCTCGCCGGGGTAGACGTCCACGGTGGGGATGCGCTTCTTGGGATAGACGCCGATACGGGCGGTGCCGCCGCAGTTGATCACGGCGACCATGACCCGCTCGTCCTCGATGTGGTTGGAGAAACCGTCCACGACCTCGGCGCCGGTGAGCTCGGCGATGCGGGCGGCGACCGGGTGGATGCCGCCGCCGGTGACGGAGAGGACCACGTCGCGGGTCTCGGTGGGGGTGAGCGTGAGACCGTCACCCCATCCGCCGCGGCCCCGTCGGACGCGGACGCTGCGCGTGCTCATCGCCCCGCCCCCTGGAAGTGGCCCGCGGCGTAGTCCTCGTCGAACTGGGCGAACTTCTCGCGGTCGGGGCTGCGGTTGATCATCACGCCGGTGATCCACTGGGTGACGATGCCGCGGATCAGGATCACCACGATGCCGACCAGGAAGTACATGACCGCGAGCTTGGCGTAGGCATCGGGGTTGATCGCGAGCACGCCGGCGCTGACGCCGGTCCACACGAAGATCTCTCCCGCGTTCGCGTGGGGGAAGAAGCTGGTCACCGGGTGGCAGAAGGAGACCGCGGAGTCGTAGAACGCGGGCTTGTGGCGCTCGGGCAGGAAGCGTCCGAAGGTGTAGGCCATCGGGTTGGTCAGCATGATCATCGCGAGGATGGGCATCAGCGTGTAGCGGGTGAGGGCGAATCTCCCGGACCAGCGCACGGCCCGGGTCACCCGCTCCTCCCCGATCCAGGTGGTGATCGCGTACATCGCGGTGAGCAGGACGATCAGCAGCGGGAGGATCCCGGTGAACAGGCCGGTGAAGCTCTCGGCCGCGGCCTGGAAGAGGCCGATGAAGTGCTCGGCGGCCCAGGTGATCGCCTGCATCACCGGGTTGTCGGCGCCGACGGCCGGGGCGGGGTCCGCGAGCAGGACACCGCCCCCGGTGGCCTGGCTGCCGAGCCCGCTGAGGGCGTGGACGGTCATGGTGGAACTCCTTCGATCCGCGCGGCGGCCGGGGCCGCCGCTGCTCGGGACGGCGGAGGAGCGGTGCCGTGTGCGGCGAGCCGATCCCGAGCTCCTTGACGTCACATAGGTGACGACCATCTGCACATCGATGTGCGGATGCGGATCATCGTGCCCGCGATCACACTGGCGCGCAAGTGTTACGACGACAGTTCACATATGTGAGGACGGGGCGGGCGGCAGAAAGCCCCGGGCAGGGATCCTCTCCCCGCCCGGGGCGTCCGGAGCGGTTCAGGCCCCCTGGTGCCCCGCGAACTCGTCCGGGTTCGCGCCACGACGTCCCGCGTCCCCCTTGTCGAGCGCGGAGATCTGCGCGACCTCGTCCTCGCCGAGGGTCAGATCGAGGGAGGCGAAGTTCGCCGCGATCCGCTCGGGGGTGACGGACTTGGGGATCACCACGTTGCCGAGCGCGAGGTTCCAGGCGATCAGCACCTGGGCCGGGGTCGCCCCGTGAGCCTCGGCGATCGCGGTGACCACCGGGTCCTCGAGCTCGCCGCCGCCCTGGCCCAGCGGCGACCAGCTCTCGGTGACGATGCCCTGGGAGGCGTGGAACTCGCGCAGCTCCGGCTGGGTGATGTACGGGTGGAGCTCGATCTGGTTGAGGACCGGCACCGCACCGGTCTCCGACTCGAGCCGGATCAGGTCCTCGATGCGGAAGTTCGAGGTGCCGATGGAGCGGATCCGCCCCTGCTCCTGCAGCTCGATGAGCGCCTTCCAGGTGTCCACGGCGAGACCCTTCGAGGGGGCGGGCCAATGGATCAGGTAGAGGTCGAGCTCCTCGAGGCCGAGATCGGCCATGGTGGCGTCGAAGGAGGCGAGGGTCGCGTCGCGTCCCTGGTCCTGGTTGGGGACCTTGGAGGTCACGAACACCTCGTCGCGCGCGAGGCCCGCGGTGCGCAGCGCCCGGCCGACGCCTGATTCGTTGTTGTAGCCGCGAGCGGTGTCGACGTGGCGGTAGCCGGTCTCGAGGGCCGTGACGACCACGTCGGCCGCGACGTCGTCCTCGACCTGCCACACGCCGAAGCCGAGCTGCGGGATGGAACGGCCGTCACGGAAGGAGATGCGGGGAGAGGCGGTCATGGTGCTCCTTGCTCTCGGGGCGCGGCACCGTGCCGCGCTGGTCAGCGCGTCCAGGCTACCGAACCGGCCCCACCCGGTCAGAGCCGGCAGACCCCGAGGGCGAACGGCCGGTCGCTGGGGTCGGACTCGAGCCAGCGGGCGAGCTCGGGCGGGTGCACGAGGTGCTCGCCCAGCCGGTCCAGCCCCAGCCACGCGGTGCCGGCCTGCCCCGGATCGGGGTCGGTGCCCTCCCCGGGCTCCTCCCCCTCGGCGAGCCCGCACCAGTAGACGACGTTGACCTGGTGGAACGGTGGGACGGGGGTGCCGTCGACCATGCGGCGCCCGGCCATCACCTCGAACAGGCAGGCGGCCTGGTGCACCTCGACGCCCGCACCGATCTCCTCGCGGCACTCGCGGACCATGGCGGCGACCTGGTCCTCGCCGTGCTCCTGCCCGCCTCCGGGCAGAGCGAAGACCTCGCTGCCGTCGGGATCGACGTAGCGGTTCATCAGCACCTGCTGGTCGCGGACGATCAGGGCCTTGACCCCCAGTCGAGGACTGCTCACGCGCTCTCCTCCTCCGCCCCCGGCAGCGCGGCGGCCAGGCGCATCGTCGCCCGGGCGCGCAGGTCCTCGTCGTCCTCGGCCTCGAGCAGGTCCGCGACGGCTCCCTCGTCGCTGAGCAGCCCCATCAGGCGCTGCAGGGCGGCGAGGTGCTCGCGGGCGTCGGTGAGCAGCGGCATCGCGACCAGCCGCACCTCCACGGCGCGGTCGCGCGATCCCATCTCCCCGAAGGAGACGGGACGCGCGAGCGTCGCGAGCGCGAGCCCCGGCGTCACCACGTGCTCCGGGTCGGCGTGCGGGATCGCCGTGGGGATCGGGGTGGGCAGACCGGTGGGGTAGGTCCGCTCCCGGTCGCGCAGCGCGGCGGGGAAGTCGACGGTGACCGCACCGGCGTCGAGCAGGCGGCCGGCGAGGGAGCGCAGCACGTCCTCGGCGTCGGAGACCTCCAGCTGTGCGAGCACGACGCCGAGCGCGAGGGGCGGGGCGCCGTCGTCGGCGTCGGACGGGCGCGGTGGTGTGCTCATGGTTCCTCGCTCTGGGTTCCTCCGGGGCAGCTCCCCGATTCTGGCACCTGCGCGCCCCGGACCGTCGCAGCCGGGCCGCCCGGTGTCGGGCCGACGGCGCCCGGCGGCCCGGTGCCGGGCGGACGGGTCCGGCTGCTCAGGTCGGGTCGGTCTGCTCAGGCCCGGCCCTTGAGGACCTTCTCGAACTGCGCGGTCAGGTCGTGGTCCACCGGCAGCTCGGCGTCGTCGAGGCGGGCGATGGGGGCGGCCAGGCGCGTGGAGGACAGCAGCCAGGCGCCGTCGGAGCCGACGACGTCCTCGACGGTCATGAGCTCCTCGGACACCGTCCGGCCCTCGCTCTCGTGCAGCCAGGCGAAGAGCGTGTTCACGCACGTCCCGGGCAGCACGCCGGCGCTCACGGGGGTGGTGAGGAACTCCTCACCCCGGCGCACCAGCAGGGTGGAGGTGGGGCCCTCGAGCACGTAGCCGTCGCTCGCGACGAAGAGCACGTCCACCGCGCCGCGTCGTGCGGCCTCGCGCACGGCCGCCATGTTCACGGCGTAGCTGAGGGTCTTCGCCCCCGGCAGCAGCCAGGGGCTGGTCTCGGCGATCGTGGTGGACAGCCCGCGGTCCAGCGCCGCCACCCGCATCCCGGCGCGGTAGGAGGACCAGTCGTCGGAGACCCGGGCGTGGATCCAGCAGGTGGGCGTGCCGACCCCCTCGATGCCGCGGGTGAGCATGATGCGCACGCTCATCTCCTCGACGGGGTCGTGGGCGTCGACGGCGGCCTGGAACGCCTCGGCGATGGTGGCCTGGTCGGGTTCGGGCAGCTCGACCTGGGAGGCGCTGCGGGCGAGGCGCTCGAGATGCGGGCCGAGGTTCATGGGCCGGCCGTCGAAGACGCCGACGGTCTCGAAGACGCCGTCACCGCGGGTGGCGACGAGGTCGGTGACCGACAGCTGCGGGACCGTCGCATCCGCCACGTGGAAGCGGGCGCCGCCGTCCGCCGGGGCACCGGTGGCGCCGGGGACGAGCACGAGAACCGGAGCAGGGGTGTCAGTACTGGTCGTGGACATGTCGCGGCTCCTGATCGAGAGGCCTCACGGAGCGGAGGCGGTCCGTCCAGGGTAGACCCCGCGCCGTGGACCGCTCAGCGCCCGTCGACGGCGGGGCCGGGCGTGCCGATGTCCCCGCTGATCGCTGCCGCGCCGCCGGAGCCCGTCCCTGCGCCGGGGCCTGCTCCCGTGCCCAGGGCCTCGCCGAGCATCTCCAGCAGCCGCTCCAGCAGAGTCCTCGGTCCCGAGCCCTCCGCGGCGGTGATCCGCTCGCCGCCCCCGGAGCCCGGGGACTGCGCGGAGTCGCTCTCGGTCGCGCCCCGGCCTCCCGACCCGGCCGATGCCGAGGCCCCCGGCTCCGAGGCCCCCGATTCGGCTGCCCCCGCCTCCGAGATCCCCGACTCCGACGCCCCGGTGTCGGCACCGGCCAGGGCACCGCTCCCGCCGGCAGCGGCACCCTCCGCGCCGCCCGTCGCTCCCCCGGCGGGCGCCGTCGGCGCCCCGGCCATCGGCTCCGGCCCTCCGGCGACCTGCCCCGTCGGATCCTGCCCCGTCGGATCCGGCCCCGTCGGGGACTGCTCCGCCCCGGGCAGCCTCCCGGACTCCGCGATCAGCGCACCGAGGGCGGGACCGGCGCCGAGCCCTGCGAGCAGGCCCTCGACAGCGACGCCCAGGCCGATCGCTCGGCCGACCAGGTCCGCGAGCAGCCCGCCGAGCGCGGCGCCGAGGAAGGCCCCGAGCACGGCGTCGCGACCCTCCGGGGTGCTGAGCAGCTCACGCAGCAGCTGCGCGAGCGGGCCGTCCTCCCCGCCGTGCCGACCACCGGGCCCGGTGCCGCCGCGCAGCTCCTCGGCCAGCCCCTGTCCCGTTCCGAACAGGTCGCGCAGCAGCTCTCCGGGGCTCGTCCACGGCCCTCCGGAACCCCCGGCGCCTCCCCCGACCCCGCCCCCGACGGTGGGGGCGTCGGGCACGGAGGCCGCCTCCTGCTCATCGGCGTGCTGGATCAGACGGCGTGCGCAGTGGCGCAGCTCGAGCTCCCGGTCCTGCAGGCCGGGGCGCACGATGCCGCTCCACTCGGCGCGGAAGTGCTCCGCGTCCTCCCCGGTCCATTCGGTGCTGTCGATGGCGGAGGAGAGCATCGCCTCGAGATCGGAGAACGCCTCGGCGCGGCGGGCGAGCACCGATCCCATGGTCCGCAGAGCCTCGGTGTCCGCGCCCCAGAATCCGTTCATCGACCGCCGGTCCCCTCTCGTTCCCCGTGTCCCGTCCCCTGTGTCCCGGCCGCGCCGACACCCCTGAGGTCGGACCCAACCTACTCAGAGGCGCCCGGGGCGTGCCATGGGGAGGACTCCCCATGGCAGGGTCAGCAGATCGAGGGGCGGGCGGCGGATGCCGTGCCCCTCGGACGCGGCCACGAGGCGGGCCCCGGGGGCGGGCCGGCGCCCGGTCGGGTCAGTCCCCGAGGACGGCGACCACGAGCCCGCGCTCGCGGAAGGCGACGCGCATCGCCAGCGGGTCGCCGGGGGTCTCGACCTCCATCAGGTCCGCGCGGGCGCCGAGGGGCGCTCCGCGCAGGTCGGCGACCGCGAGCGTCCCCTCGGGCAGGCCGGGCAGGCCCGGAAGATCGGAGGATACCGGGTCCTGCAGCGGCACCTCGGGGGCCTCGTCCTCCTCGGTCGTGCCCAGGATCCGGGCGAAGAGGTGCTGGTCCATCAGCCGCTCCGCGGCCTCGGCGCGATCGTCCTCGACGTCGGCGGCGGCCGGTCCGCGCTCGGCGAGGGCGGTGAGGGTCGTCTCGAGGGCGTCGGCGAAGAGCTCGAGATAGGTGCCCAGGTCCGGAGCGGCCAGGCGCAGGGCGAGGTCCTCGCCGATGCCGTGGACCGCCCCGGGCGCGCCGTCCTCGTCGAGGGTGAGCACCACCGCGGCGTCGGGGGTCTCGTAGAGGGGGTAGAAGGAGGTCGCCTCGCCCAGCAGCGTGTAGGGACCCACGTCCGTGCGGTCCTCGATCTGGAGGGTCAGCATGGTCTGCCCGCAGACGCGGACGCCGCCGAGCTCGTCGGCGATCTGCTCGAGGGCGGGCGGCGGATCGGCCGCGACCTCCTCCTCGGTGACGGCGAGGCCGGGGATCGCGGTGGCGTCCTGCTCGTGCACGTTCACCAGCGAGGAGAGGCGGTCCAGGACGGGTCGCACGGAGGCCAGCGGCAGCACCTCGGCGGTGTCGGGCCAGGGCAGGGAGTTGTTCATCGGCGTGCTCACGCGCTCAGTGTGTCACGCGCGTCAGGCGATGCGGCGGGCCGCTCCCCCGGGCCGGGTGACGGCGGCGGTGGCCCCGGTGCGCGAGGGATGGGCGCTGCGGTAGGCATCGAGCCAGCGCTCGGCGAACTCCTCGGCCCGCTCGGCCGCGACCAGCGCCCAGACGCTGCCGCCGAAGCCCGCCCCGAAGGCGCTCGCGGCGTGCGCCCCCTGCTCGCGGGCGAGGCGCTGGAGGGCGGAGGTCTCGGCCACCTGGTTGCGCAGTCCCTGCTCGGCGCCGGTCTGGGACTCGTCGACCAGGCGTCCGAACTCCTCCAGGTCGCCGTCCTCGAGCGCGACCGCGGCGGCGGGGACGAGCCGCTCGGACTCGGTGAGGAACTGCTCGAGGCGCACCCCGAGGTAGTTGTCCTCGGCGGTGAGCTCGCGCAGCCGGGCCACGGCGCCGGGGCCGCTCGCGACCGCCTCGGCGAGGGAGCTGTCGCCGCGTCCGGTGTCCTCCCGCCAGCGGCGCAGGGTCTCGGTGACCGCGAGGGAGACGCGGTTGTAGTCCTCGCGCGCGGCCCCGGTCTTCTCCGCCTCGACGCCGCTGACCGCGACCACCAGGGAGAGCTCGGGGCCGAGGCCGATCGTCCGCTCGTGCCGCACGGGGCAGAAGGAGTACTGGACCAGCGCGTCGGGGACCCCGCACAGCATCGCCGTGTGGTCCTCGCTGCCGCCGAAGGTGCCCACGCCGCGGTAGCCCTCGAGGCCGCCGAAGCTCTGCCCGTTCTCCACCGTGCCGAGGTACTCGCCCAGCTGCTCGGGGGTCGTGATCTCGGCGGCGAAGGTCCCGGTCCCGTCGGCGGCGATGCCGGAGAGGTCGATCAGGGCCAGGGCGAGCCCGACCACGAGGGCGGAGGAGCTGGACATCCCGGCGGCGAGCGGGAGCGTCGAGGAGATGGTGATGTCGGCGCCGCGGAGGCGGCCGGGGAAGTTCGCGTCGAGACGGTCGGCGACGGTGCGGACGTAGCCGCCCCAGTGGCCGTCGGACTCCGCGGGGCGGGCCTCGCGCTGGTCGAGGTCGATGGTGACGGTGCCGCCCACCACCTCGGAGCGCACCTGCAGCACCCGGTCCTCGCGGGCGCGGGCGTCGATCGTGTGGCCGGCGTCGACGGCGGCCAGCAGGGAGCGGCCGCCCGCGTAGTCGGTGTGCTTGCCGAGCACCTCGATGCGGCCGGGCACGAACCAGCGCACCCGGTCGGCCGAGGGGGATCCGGCGGCGAGCTGGCCGAGGACGTCGCTCACAGGCGCACCTCGATCCCGGCCAGGGCATGCTGGACGGCGGCCACGTCCCCGCGCGAGGACATGTCCAGCACCCCGGCCGCGGCGGGCACCACCGTGATCGGCTCCCCCTCCTGGACCAGCAGGCGCACCGCGTCGATGATCTCGAGCTCACCGCGCACCGAGGGCTCGATCCGCGCGCAGGCGTCGAAGATCGCGGGGGTGAACAGCCACGCGTTCATCGAGACCGGGGCGTCCTCGCCGTAGGCGGCGAGGGTCTGCTCGTCGGGCTTCTCGACGATGTCCCGCAGCAGACCGGCCTCGTCCTGCGCGACCAGGGCGAAGGCGCGGATGCGGTCGGCGGGGATGTTCGATCGCTCGACGAGCGCGGTGCGGTCGAAGCCGACCAGGGCGCTGCCGGGGGCCGCGGAGAGCGCGGAGAGGGCCTCGCGCGGGTAGTAGTTGTCCGAGTTCAGGACGATCACGCGCTGGTCGCCGGCGAATCCGCGGGCCGCGGCGACGGCGTCGGCGGTGCCGCGCGGCTCGGCCTGGACCGCGGTGGTGACGTGCACCCGGCCGCCGGAGGCGCGGGCGGCGTACTCGCGCAGCACGTCGTGCTCGGGTCCGATGACCAGGCACACCTCGGTGACGCCGACGTCGGCGAGCACGGAGAGGACGTAGTCGAGGAAGGGACGGCCCACGTCGATCAGGGCCTTGACGCCGCTCGCGGCGACCCGGGCCTGCTCCGCGTCGAGCTGCGCGGCGTCGTCGGCCCTGCGCATGCGGGTGCCGAGCCCGCGCGCGAGGATCACCGCACGGGTCGGGGCGGTCGGGATGTCGGAGGGAGTCGTCTCGTTCTGATCAGCCACGCAGGAAGTGTACGGGGGTGCGGACGCTCTCCCGGGGATCTGTGCGGGTCAGCCCCCGGGGGTGATCCGCCGCGCGAGGTCGTCGGCGCTCAGCTCGCCCTCCTGGGAGGCGGCGATGAGGGCGCGGGCGCGGTCGGCCGCGTCCCAGGTGTTCCACAGCAGCACTCCCTCGAGCACGCCGTCCTCGAGGTAGTGGACGACCGCGGCGGTGCGCTCGGGGTTCCACTCCTCCCGCACCTCGAGCGCGGTGTCCAGGCGGCCCACGGCCTCGTAGCCGTCGTCGAACAGATCGGAGTAGAGCAGCGGGCTGTGCTCGAGGTCCTCCTCGGCCCCGGCCATGTTCCGGCCCGCGGCCGCACCGGTGGCCTGGGCGTTGTCCACGTGCTCGACATGGCGCGGGCCCAGCAGCGCGTCGTCGAACCAGGCGATGTCCCCGGCGGCGTAGACGTCGGTCGCGCTGGTGCGCAGCCGCGGGTCGACCACCACGGCGTCGTGCTCGAGCTCGATGCCGACCCGGGCCGCGAGAGTGGTGTTCAGCTCCGCCCCCAGGGCGAGCACGGTCACGTCGGCCCGCAGCTGCTCGCCGCTCTCGGAGTGCAGGGTCAGCTGGGTGTCGGAGCCGGTGTCGATCCCGGTCAGGCGGTACCCGGGCACGAGGGTGATGCCGTGCTCGGCGTAGACCTGTTCGAGGTGCTCGGAGATCGAGGCGGGCAGCAGGTGATCGAGGATCCGCCGACCGGCATGGGCCAGGGAGACCTGCGCGCCGGTGCGGCTCAGGCCCGCCGCGATCTCGGGGCCGAGGCAGCCGCCGCCGACCACGGCGAGGTGGGCGCCCTCGGTCGCCAGCTCCCGCAGGTGGCGGTAGTCGCCGACGGTGCGCAGGTAGGCGACCCGCGGGTCGTGGACCTCCCGGAGCCGGCGCGGCGAGGCGCCCGTGGCCAGGAGGGCCCGGCCGTAGTGCGCCCACTGGCCGCCGGCGGTGACCAGGCTGTGGGAGGCGGGTCGCAGTTCGGTGACCAGCGTCGCGGTGATCAGGTGCGCGCCCGTCTCCTCCGCGGTGTGCAGGTCCTGGCTCGACGGATCCGGGTCCTCGCCGTGCCAGAGCTCCTTGGACAGGGCGGGGCGGTGGACGGGCCCGTGGGCGTCCGCCGAGATGATCGCGATGGTCGCCTCGGGGTCGAGCTCCCGGATCGCCCGCGCCGCGGAGTCCGCCGCGACGCCTCCTCCGATGATCACGTGGTCGTAGCTGTGCTCGAGGTCCGACATCGCGCGCTCCTTCGCAGAACCCAATGTGTCCTCTCACGGTAGGCCCGTCCCGCCCCCACCGCTACCGTCGGCGCCCACGCCGCTGCTCCTGCGCCTCGGGGGCCGACGGCCGGTGCACGAGGGTCACCAGCACCACCGAGATCATCATCAGCAGCAGCCAGGCCACCAGCTTCGTCAGCGGCACCGGCTCCCAGCCCTCCGCCTGGTGCGGGTAGATCCAGGCTCCCGCCGCGGTGCCCAGGTTCTCCGCGATCCAGAGGAAGAAGGCCACCCCCGCGAACGCCGCGAGCACGGGCATCCGGTACCAGCGCCCCCCGCGGCGGATCCGGAAGCTCATCATGCATCGCACGTACAGCACCACCACCAGGGCCAGCAGCAGCCACCGCAGATCGGGCAGGTGGTGGTGGGTGAAGAAGTTCAGGTAGATCCCGGCGGCGACCACCGCGGTCGCCCACAGCGGCGGGTAGCGGGTGAACCGCAGGTCGAACAGCCGCATCACCCGGACCATGTAGGAGCCGACGGCGGCGTACATGAATCCGGAGTACAGGGGCACGGCCCCGATCCGCAGCAGCCCCTCGCTCTCGTAGGACCAGGAGCCCATGTGCGTCTTGAACACCTCCATCACGGTGCCCACGAGGTGGAAGAGCAGGATCACCACCACCTCGGACTACCTGGGCCGCAAGCTCAACTACGCGCTCTACCTGGCAGTGGGCGCGGCGCTGTACGTCGTGATCGCGACCGCGGGCTCGGCATCGCTCGCGCTGTTCGTGATCTCGGCGCTGATCATCATCTCCTTCTACGGCGGCGGCTTCTCGACCGTGCCCGCGTACCTCAAGGACCTGTTCGGCGTGTACCAGGTGGGGGCGATCCACGGTCGCCTGCTGACCGCCTGGGCCGCCGCGGGCGTCGCGGGCCCGCTGCTGGTGAACACCATCGTCGAGTCGCAGGCCGCCGCCGGTCGCTCCGGCATGGACCTGTACACGCTCTCGATGTGGCTGATGGCCGGCGTCCTCGCCGTCGGCTTCGTCGCGAACCTGCTGATCCGCGCGGTGGACGAGAAGCATCTCGTCGACGAATCCGTGGTGGCTGCGAAGAAGGACGCCGACCGCGCCGGCGCCCACGATGCGATCTCCGGCAACGGCGGCCCCGAGGCGCATGCCGCCGCCGGCGCGAGCCACCGCGCGGCCGCGATCATCCTCGCCGTGCTGGTCGTCGTCGCGCTCGCCTACGGACTGGTCGAGACCGCGATCCGCGCGGTCGGGCTGTTCACCGCCTGAGCGGACACCACCGGCGCGAGCACGGTTCGCCGCCGCCGCCCGCGCCGTGCTTGGATGAGCCGCATCCGCCCGCCACGACCTGGAGGTCATCATGGGACGCGAGATCGGCAGCACCGAGTACACCAGGTCCCAGCGCACCCGCTATCGCCGGGAGCTGCGCCGCAATCTCGACATCTTCGAGATCTTCCTGGACACGGCGGAGTTCGTGGACGAGGGGACCGTGGGCGTCGAGCTCGAGATGAACCTCGCCCGCACGGACACCATGGAGCCCGCCCTGGTCTCCGACCTGGTGCTGGAGGATCTGGACGACGAGGACTACGTCCACGAGATCGGGCGCTTCAACCTCGAGGTGAACCTGCCCGTCTCCCGCCCGCAGGGCAGCGGGCTGGCGGATCTGGAGCGGGAGCTGAGCGAGAAGGTCGCCCGGGCGGACGACGCCGCCCGGGCCCGGGATGCCCGCGTGATCCCCGTCGGCCACCTGCCCACCATCACCGAGGAGCTCTTCGCCGGCGACGCCTGGCGCGCCCCGGGCGCCCGCTACGAGGCCCTCGAGACCACGGTGCTCGAGGCGCGCGGCGAGGAGATCTACCTCAGCATCGAGGGTGAGGGGAAGGGCAAGGGCCTCGACGTCACCTTCGACTCGATCGCCCCCGAATCGGCCTGCACCTCGATGCAGCTGCACCTGCAGGTGCCGCCCGAGCAGTTCGCCGCCGCCTGGAACGCCGCGCAGGCGATCGCCGGCCCGCAGGTCGCCCTCGCCGCGAACTCCCCGTACCTGCTGGGCCGGAGGCTGTGGCACGAGACCCGCATCCCCACCTTCGTGCAGTCCTTGGACACCCGCCCGCCCGAGTACGCGGCACAGGGCGTGCGGCCGCGGGTCTGGTTCGGCGAGCGCTGGATCACCTCCATGTTCGACCTCTTCGAGGAGAACGTGCGCCTGTTCCCCGCCCTGATCCCGGAATCGCGGGAGATGGCGGAGGAGCCGCTGCTCACCGAGGGCTCCTCCCCGCGGCTGCACGAGCTGATGCTCCACAACGGCACCGTGTGGCGGTGGAACCGACCCATCTACGACCCCGGCACCGACGTCCCGCACCTGCGGCTCGAGAACCGCCTGCTGCCGGCCGGGCCGACCCCGGCGGACATGGCCGCCAATGCCGCGTTCTTCTACGGGATCCTCCACTCGCTGGTCCACGAGCGACGCCCGCTGTGGTCGCGGATGAGCTTCGAGCAGGCCGCCGAGGCGTTCCAGCAGTGCGCCCGCTGGGGGCTGGAGGCCCGGGTGCGCTGGCCGCGGGTGGGGCGCGTGCGGGTGGCGGACCTGCTCATCGAGCAGCTGATCCCTCAGGCGATGGAGGGCCTGCGCGGGCTCGGCGCCGACGAGGCGGTGGCCGAGCGCTATGGCGACATCCTCACCGGGCGCGCCCGCACCGGTCGCAACGGGGCGCGATGGCAGATCGACACCGTCACCTCTCTCGAGCTGCGGGGCGCGGACCGCTCCGAGGCCCTCGCGGAGATGACCCGCCTCTACCGCGCCGCCGTCGACACCGAGGAGCCCGTGCACGCCTGGCCGGTCCCGGCGCGCCAGCGGGACTGACTCCCTCCTTCGCCATCACCGGTCCGTCCGGAGGCCCGCCCGGGCCGTGGCCGATCCCACCCCCTCCGGCGGTCCACATCATGGGACGTCGTCTCATGAAGCAGTACGATGCTCCGCATGAGCACCCCGTCCCCCACCCCCACGTCCGCGGAGGCGCCGCGGCGCGACGCCGCCGCCCGCACCTCGGAGGACCGCTCCGCGCGCATCGCGGTGACCGTCTTCCCCGCCCTGATCCTCGCCGCCGCGGCCTTCGGCTTCCTCGTGCCGAGCGTCGGCCAGGCGCTGGCCGCGCACACCAGCATCTACCTCGGCGTCATCATGTTCGCGATGGGACTGACCCTCACGATCCCCGACTTCGCGCTGGTCGCGAAGCGGCCGCTGCCGGTGCTGATCGGCGTGGTCGCCCAGTACGTGATCATGCCGCTGATCGGTCTCGGCATCGCCGTGCTGCTGCAGCTCCCGCCGGAGCTCGCCGTGGGCGTGATCCTGGTGGGCTGCGCTCCCGGCGGCACCAGCTCCAACGTCATCACCTACCTGGCCAGGGCGGACACCGCCCTCTCGGTCACGATGACCTCGATCTCCACCCTGCTGGCGCCGCTGTTCACACCGATGCTCACCCTGTGGCTGGCCGGCTCCTACCTGCCCGTGGACGCCGGCTCGATGGCGCTGTCCATCGTGCAGATGGTGCTCATCCCCGTCGTCGGCGGCCTGGTGGTGCGCCTGGTGGCCGGGAAGCTCGTGGACAGGGTGCTGCCCGCCCTGCCGTGGGTCAGCGTCGCCGGGATCTCGCTCGTGGTCATCGCCGTGGTCAGCGGCTCCACCGAAGCGATCGTCGCCGCGGGCGGCATCGTGCTGCTGGCGGTGGTGCTGCACAACGCCCTGGGCTACCTGCTCGGCTACTTGGCCGCGCGCCTCCTCCGCCAGGGCGAGCGGGCCGCCCGCACCACCTCGATCGAGGTCGGCATGCAGAACTCGGGCCTGGCCGCGACGCTCGCCGCGAGCGCCTTCAGCCCCGCCGCCGCGCTGCCCGCCGCGATCTTCTCGATCTGGCACAACCTCTCCGGCGCCGTGCTCGCGATGTACTACCGCCGCAGCGCCGACCGGCACCGGACGGATCGCGTCTGAGCCGTCCCGTCCCTCCCGCCGCACGAGGACGGGCCGATGCACCGCTGTC
Organism: Brachybacterium sp. AOP43-C2-M15; assembly: GCF_052446295.1. NCBI lineage: Bacteria > Bacillati > Actinomycetota > Actinomycetes > Micrococcales > Dermabacteraceae > Brachybacterium > Brachybacterium sp. AOP43-C2-M15. The sequence continues at coordinate 163,056 of NZ_JBQSWB010000007.1, read as the reverse complement.
CGCGGGCATCGGCCCGTCCTCGTGCCGGGCTCCTCGAGCCGAGAGGCCGCCGGCTCAGGTCGACTGCGGCCGCCCGCTCTCCGGGAGGTCGGCCCGGGAGCTGCCGGTGCGCGCGGGCAGGGTCCCGCGATCGGGGCCGGCCGCCGTCTCGACGACCTCCTCGACATCCTCGTAGGGGTCGCGCAGGATCGGGATCTCCGTGGTGAACGTCGGCTCGACGACGTAGTCCTCGGCGTCGAACTCGTCGTCCCCTTCGCGCCGCTCGTACTCCTCCGGGGGCAGCACCTGCGCCCACTCGCGGGTGCGCATGTTCGGGAGCTCGCCCGCATCCTCCTTCAGGGCGCGCAGCAGGGCGTACATCTGGAACCAGCCCATGATGAAGAACGGCAGTCCGACGAGGATGATCGTCGACTGCAGGGCGTCCAGCCCGTCCGCGCCGGAGAACACCAGCAGCGCCGCGGTGACCAGCCCGATCGCCACGCCCCAGAAGATGCGCTGCCCCAGCGGGTTGAAGTCCTCGTGGCCGTTGGCCATGGAGTCCGTGACCAGGGCGGCGGAGTCCACGGACGTCACGAAGAAGATGATCACCAGGATGATCGCGACGACCGAGACGAAGAACGACGCCGGGTAGTGGTCGAGGAACGCGAACAGGGCGCCGGGGATGTCCCCGTCGTCGACCACCCGCTCGACCAGCCCGCCCTCGCCGTTGAGCTCGATGTCGAAGCTCGCGTAGCCGAAGATGCCGAACCAGATCACGGAGAAGCCCGCGGGCACCGCGAGCACGCCGGAGACGAACTGGCGGATGGTGCGGCCGCGGGAGATGCGGGCGATGAAGATGCCCACGAAGGGCGACCAGGTGATGGTCCAGGCCCAGTAGAAGACCGTCCAGGTGTTCTGCCAGCCGGAGTTCGCGAAGGAGTCGTTCCACAGGGCCAGCTCGGGCAGGCTCACGATGTAGGTGCCGAAGGACTCGAGGGTCCCCTTGAGCACGAACAGGGTGGCACCGCCGGCGACCGCGACGAAGATCAGCAGCAGCACGGCCACCACGATGTTGATGTTGGAGAGCAGCTTGATGCCCTTCTCGAGACCCGCCGAGACCGAGATCAGGGCCAGCCCGCACACCACGCCGATGATGATGAGGTTCCAGCCCGCGCTCTCGGGCACCCCGAACAGCTGGTTCAGGCCGCCGTTGATCTGCAGGGTGCCCAGGCCCACGGAGACCGCGATGCCGAAGACGGTGCCGATGATCGCGACGATGTCGATCAGCTTGCCGACGGGGCCGTGGATCCCCTCGCCGAGCAGCGGCTGGAAGATCGAGCTGACGCGCGGCGGCAGGTTGCGCTTGTGGATGAAGTAGGCGAAGCACAGCGCCGGGAGCGTGAAGATCGTCCAGGTGTGCAGCGTGAAGTGGTAGTACGTGAAGTTCATGGCGTCGCGCGCGGCGGACCAGGTCCCGCCGTCGATGCCGAGCTCTGCCCCGCGCGGCGGGTCCCCGAAGTGGCTGATCGGCTCCGCCACGCCCCAGAACATGAGGATCGAGCCGATGCCCGCGGCGAAGAGCATCGCGAACCACGCCCCGCCGGAGTGCTCCGGGGGCTCGTCGTCCGGGCCCAGCTTCACGCGGCCGAAGCGGCTCATCGCGATGAAGAGCAGGAAGGCGAGGAACACGGTGACGCCGAGGATGTAGAACCATCCGAGGTTCGTCAGCAGCCAGTCGGAGGCCGCCGTGGTCGCGGTGTTCAGAGGATCGGTGAAGGCGATGGTCCCGATGACGAAGGCGATGATGATCGCCGCCGAGCCGAAGAAGATCACCGGCGACGTGCGCAGGTGCAGCGCGTCATGGAGTCTGGTCAACATGGTCATGCTCCTCGTGGGGCTGGTGCGTCATGGGGAGTCGTGCACGTGCGGGCGAGGCCGCCTCCTCACGGTACGACCTCGGGGCCAGTGTTCCAGAGACCGGCGACCCGGCAGGGCAGTTCTCCCCATCGCGCCGTGGACGACTGCCCGATACCGTGGGTCGGAGCGATCGGATGCCGAGCTGGAGGAGACCATGAGCAATCCCTACGGAGTGCCCGGCGCACCCAGCACCCCGGCTCCGAAGAGCCGCACCGGCCTGTACGTCGGCCTCTCCTGCGGCTGCCTCCTGCTCGTCGCGGTGCTGATCGCCGTGGCCGGCGTGGCGCTGTGGCTCGTCAGCAGCAGCGGCGAGGAGGAGCCCACCGGCGGCCCCGCCACCTCCGAGACGCCGACGGACGAGCCGACCGACGAGCCCACCGGGGACCCGACGGACGAGCCCACGGACGAGCCGACCGACGGCCCGTCCGACGGTCCGGTCGAGACGCCCACCGAGGATCCCTCGGAGGATCCGACCTCCGAGCCCGGCACCTCCCTCACGGTCAACGTCTCGGAGCCCTCCGAGGGCGCCACCCTGGACACGAACGACGAGACTCTCGAGACCGAGAACGGCAAGTTCATCGGCGTGGCCGTGATCATCACGAACGAGGGCGACGAGGCCGTCGGCCTGGCCAACGAGAACTTCCGCTTCTACGACGACCAGGGCGAGGAGTACACGCTGATCTACGGCTCGTACTCGACCTCAGGTCCGCGGATCGAGCCCGGCGAGGAGGCGACCGCGCTCCTGTACGCGGATGTCGAGAAGGACATGGTGCTCGAGTCGGTCAGCTACACCGACGAGGTCGGCACGGCCGGCGAGAAGATCACCTTCCCCGTCAGCTGAGCGACGTGCTGCGAGGAACGAGCGGCAGGAGCACAGCCGGAGGAACCAGCTGAGCGACCGTTCGGTCCGCGCCTGCGTCCGCCCCGGTCATCCGCCATTTCGCTGCCACCGGCGCCCCGCACTCAGGGAAAGACCAGGCCCGGCTCAGCGCTCTTCCCGGGAGACGGGGTCTACTAGTGGCAACGCGTCACCGGAGGATCCGCTGACTGAGGAGAAGGCGGCATCCGCTGATCCGGGACGCGGGGGAAAGGGATGGCCCCGGCTCGTGGGGACGAGCCGGGGCACTCTTCTGTCGGGACCTGTTCGGCCTGCCCCTCCACCCACGCCCTCGGGCCCCTCGCCCTCGACCTCAGGCCCCCTCCGCCCGGGGCGAGGCCGTCCGGGACGCGGCGGCCGTCCGGGGCCGCGGAGCCACGGCCCGCACAGCACTCAGCTGCAGCACGAGCACGATCCCGGCGATCCCGAGCGCGGCGGCGAGCACGATGACGGGCTCGCTGCGCAGCAGCTGCGGGATCAGCCTGTCCGGCACGAGGGCCGCGAAGGCGAAGGCGGTGAGGGTCCCCAGATAGGACCCGATCATGAATCCGCGGTGGACGGCCACGTTCCCTCGTCGGATCCCGAGTATCGCCGCGACCATGCACACCAGGGTCCAGATCGACAGCACGTGCAGCCACGAGAACCCGTCGGGCATGATCCAGAAGCTGGAGCCGCACACCAGGAGCATCGCCGCCACCCAGCTGGCTCCGAGCAGCCGGTGGGCGAGGTCCCTGCGTCGGCGCAGGATTTGCAGAGGCCCGAGCAGCAGCACGTACCCGGCGGCGAGGGCGTGCACGGCGATCACTGGCGTCACGGCGTCCATAGGAGGCACGATAGTGCTGCTATCCACTACCGCGCCATCTGGATAGTTGCTGGTCGACGCACTATCCGGGCGCGCTGGACGAGAGGGGACGCGATGCAGCTGTCGGAGCTGGCGGAGGCCGGCGGGGTCTCGACCGCGTCGATCAAGTACTACCGGCGCGAGGGCCTGCTGCCCGCCGGTCGGCGGGTGACCGCGACCCGGCAGGAGTACGGTCGCGCCCACCTCGAGCGCCTGGCGCTGATCCAGGTGCTGCGGGAGGTCGCCGGCGCCTCGATCGCGCGCATCGCCCGCCTCACCGCGATCCTGGACGACCCAGACAGGACCCTGCTCGACGCGCTCGAGTCCGCGCAGGAGATCTCGATCGGTCTCGACGGGTCGGGGACGGACGAGGCGTCGGAGGAGGCCGTCGGACGCTCCGAGCACCCCTCGATCCTCCCGCTCCTGGAGCATCTGGGCTGGCCGGACGTCGACTCGGCGCCGCGTCGCGCCCTGGACGAGCTGCTGCGCTCGCTCGAGGGCTGGGGCATCCCCATCGGCCCCGACGTGCTGCACCGCTACGCGGAGCCGATGGCGGAGATCGCGCGCGCCGATGTCGACTCGATCCGCGAGCTGCCCTCGGACCGCGACGGGGACGGTGCCGGCGGCGGGGAGGGGATCGCGGTCAGCGACGACGTGCAGGTGATGCGCGCGGTGGCCGGGGCGATCGCCTTCGACAGGATGGTCCGCCTGCTGCGCGCGCTGGGGCACGCGTCCTACAGCGTCCTGGGCGCTGAGCTCAGCGCCGCAGGTCGATCCCGAACACCCGACGGATCTGGGCGACCGCATGCCGGGTGAAGCGCCGGTCCGACGGGGTCGAGGCGAAGGGCAGCACGAGCCCGGGATGATCGGGATGGGTGACCCGCCCATGGGTCGCGCCCGGCGTCACCACGAACCCCGCCGACTCCATCCGGCGCAGCAGCTCCCGGCGCGAGGTGGGGTGCCGGGTGCCGCGGCCGCCGCGCGCGCTCGGTCCGGCGGCGTCCTCGGCGATGTCGAGCGCCGGCTGGTGGTCCTCGGGCCGCACGGACAGCGCGTAGCGGGCGGTGAAGAGGCCGATCACGGCATTGTCCGCCCGGCGCACCTGCACCACCAGGTCCTCACGCAGGAAGTGGTCGCTGGCGCCGGCGTCCGCGGTCCAGGCGTCCTCCGGATCGGCCACGGTCTGCACGATCCGTTCGGCGGGCAGTCCCTGCACCCCGACGGTGCGGATGTCCGCGTCCTCGATCCGCAGCGGCCGGGGCAGCGGGCGCGGATCCTCGGCGCTGAGGGAGTGGACGGCCCCCTCCGGCGCGGCGGGGACGGGGCGAGGCACCTCGATGGTGCGGACCCGACGGCGCGGCAGCGGGGCCGACGGGGTCGCGGCCCTCGCCGACCGGATCGCGCCCGACGAGGTCGCGCCGTGCGCGGGCTCGGCCCCCTCCTCCGTCGCGCGCCGGGCTCGGCCGTGCGCGCTCCAGTCGACGGGACGGACCCGTCGGGCGGGGTCGGTGCTGCCGACGAGGGCCCTCGGGGTCGGTCGGGGACCGCTCGCTGCCTCCATGGGATCCTCCTCCGATGCACGCGGGCTCACCTCAGATGGTGGCATGCCGCTGCGGTCCGCTAGCGTGATGCCCGTCCCCCTCCCCGTCGTGAGGAACCGCGTGAGCGTTCGCCCCTGCCTCGTCCGCCCCTCCGTGACCCGGCTCGCCGGGGCGCTGCTGGCCCTGTCCCTGCTCGCCGCCGGCTGCGGCGAGTCCGATCCCGCGCCGGAGGAGTCCGCCGCCGCTCCGGCGGCCTCGGACGAGGGCGGTGCCGAGGACGACGGCGCCTCCGACTCCGGCGCCTCCGACTCCGGTGCCTCCGACGACGACGCCTCCGACGGCGGCGGCCGGTCGGCCGCGGGCGTGCCCCGGGACCCCTACCCCGTCACCCCGGCCCCGGACGACTTCGAGGCGCCCGAGCCCTGCTCCGGCGAGGGCGCGTACTACGCGAAGCTCGGCGAGACCGCCAGCCCGGATCTGCCCGAGCGGGCCGGGGAGTCGCTGAGCGTCGAGCTGACCGGCATCGAGGGCGATCACGCGCAGCTGTCCGCCACCATCGGAGACGGCAGCGCCCGCCCGGTGGAGGACATGACCCTCGGGGAGACGGCGACCATCGATCTGTGGACGATCTCGGTCACCAGCGTGTGCGCGGACACCGACCAGGTCGAGTTCGACCTGATCGACTGACCGCGGCCGCCGGACGACGGGCCGCGCCGGCCCGGGGCGCGGAGCGGCATGATGGACCGATGCCTCCCGCTCCGTCCGCACCGCACCGCTTCGACCTCGCCGCGATCGGTGCCGGGCTGCCCGTCGCGGAGGCCCGGGCCGAGCTGGAGGCGGCCGCCGCCACGGGCGCGATGGTGGTCACGGCCCCGCCCGGCACCGGCAAGACCACTCTCGTGCCGCCGCTGGTCGCGAACCTGTCCGGCGGCCTCACCCTGGTCACGCAGCCGCGGCGGGTCGCGGTGCGCGCCGCCGCCCGCCGTCTCGCCCAGCTCGACGGCAGCGAGCTCGGCGGCCCGGTGGGCTTCACGGTGCGCGGGCAGCGGCAGGTGGGCGGCGGCACCCGGCTGGAGATGCTCACCCCGGGCGTGCTGCTGCGCCGCCTGCTGGCGGAGCCCGAGCTGCCGGGGGTCGCAGCGGTGGTGCTCGACGAGGTCCACGAGCGGTCCCTGGAGACGGATCTGCTGCTGGGGATGCTCGCCGAGGCCCGGCAGCTGCGGGAGGACCTGCTGGTCGGGGCGATGTCCGCGACGCTCGACGCGGCGGCGGTCGCCGCTGTGCTGAACGGCGGAGAACGAGACGACGGGGGCTCGGACGACCCCGCGATCGTCGAGGTGCCGAGCGCGCTGCACGAGCTCTCCGTCTCCTACGCGCCCTCGCCGGCGCCGCGGCTGGACGCCCGCGGCATCACCCGCGAGTACCTCGACCATCTCGCCCGCACCACCGCCCGCGCCCAGCGCGAGCACGGCACCGATGCGCTGGTGTTCCTGCCCGGGGCGCGGGAGGTCGACGAGGTGGTCTCCCGACTGCGGCCCCTGGTGGGCCAGGAGGTGGAGGTGCTGGCCCTGCACGGCCGGCTGCCCGCCGCGCAGCAGGACCGTGCCACCGGTGGCCGGCGCCCCGGGGAGCTGCCGCGGATCGTGGTCTCGACCGCGCTCGCGGAGAGTTCCCTGACGGTGCCGGGCGTGCACCTGGTGGTCGATGCGGGCCTCTCGCGCGAGGTGCGCCGCGACCGTGGACGGGACATGTCGGGCCTGGTCACCGTCAGCGCCTCCCGGGCAGCGGCCGAGCAACGGGCCGGCCGTGCGGCGCGCCAGGGCCCGGGCTCGGCGGTGCGGGTCTTCGCCGCGTCCGATCTGGCCGGCATGCCCGCCCAGTCCCCGCCGCAGATCACCGCCGCCGATCTCACCGACGCCGCTCTCTGGCTGGCCTGCTGGGGGACGCCGCGCGGGGAGGGACTGCCCCTGCTCACCGCGCCGCCCCGGGTCGAGATCGACGCGGCCGAGACGACCCTGCAGGCGTTGGGCCTGGTCGACGCGGAGGGCCGCCCCACACCCCGGGGCCGACGGGTGGCGCGCCTGCCCGTCGGGGTGCGGGAGGCGCGGGCCCTGCTCGACGGGGCGCAGCGCCTGCCCGGCCGCAACGGTGCGCGCACGGCCGCGGAGGTGGTCGCCGCGGTCTCCGACGACCACCGCCCCGTCGGCGCCGACCTGCCCCGCCTGTTGCAGGACCTGCGCGCCGGCCGCGCCCCGGGCACGGACCGCTGGCGCCGCGAACGCGACCGGCTCGCCCGCCTCGGCGCCGAGCGCTCCTCCGAGGGCGTGCGGAAGGACCCGATCACCGCGAGCTCCCCGGCCGAGCAGGCCGGTGCGGTGCTCGCCCTGGCACGGCCGGAGCGGATCGCGCGCCGCACCGGCGAGGGCTCGCGCTCCTACCTGCTGGCCTCCGGCACCCGGGCCGCGCTGCCCGAGGGCAGCGGCCTGCTGGGGGCGCCCTGGCTCGCGGTCTGGGAGGTGCAGCGGGCGCCGGGCCGGGCGGCCGACGGCACCGGCGCGGTGGTGCGCACGGCGGCCCCGCTGAGCGAGGAGGACGCCCTGCTGGCCGGGGCCGGGCTGCTCCTCGAGGAGCGCACCGCCCGGCTCGAGGAGGGAGCGGTGCGTGCTCGACGCCGGCGGGCGCTCGGCGCGATCGAGCTCACCTCCACACCGGTCCCTGCGACCGCCCAGGACACGGTCCCCGCGATCCTCGAGCACGTGCGTGACCGGGGACTGGACTCGCTGGGGGCGCAGGCGCCCGCGCAGGATCTGCGGGCCCGCCTCGCGCTCGTGCACCGGGAGCTCGGGGAGCCGTGGCCGGCGATGGACGAGGACTCGCTGCTGGCGGGGCTCGAGACCTGGCTGGCCCCGCAGCTCTCCCGGCGCACCACCCGCCTGGACCGCATCGACGTCGTGGGCGGGCTGCGGCTGCTGCTGCCCTGGCCGGAGGCGGCGGAGCTCGATCAGCTGGTGCCGCAGCGCCTCGCGGTGCCCTCCGGAGGCACCGCCCGCATCGACTACCCCGCCCCCGAGGCGGAGGAGGGCCGCCCGGTGGTGGCGGTGAAGCTGCAGGAGCTGTTCGGTCTCGCCGAGACCCCGCGCCTTGTGCGCGGCCGGGTGCCGGTGCTGTTCCACCTGCTCTCCCCGGCCCGTCGGCCGCTCGCGGTCACCGACGATCTGCGCTCCTTCTGGGAGGGGCCGTACCGGGAGGTGCGCAAGGAGATGCGCGGGCGGTATCCCAAGCACCCCTGGCCCGAGGACCCGTGGACGGCACGGGCCACGGCCCGCACCACGCGCGGCGGGGGACGCTGAGGCGGCGGGGGACGCTGAGGCAGCAGGAGACGTCGAGGCCGCGGAGGACGTGAGCCCGCGGGGCGCCGCAGTCCCCCGCTCAGCCCCCGGCGCCGACGGCGCCCGCCGCCGCGGTGGTCGCGATCATCGCCGCGGCCATGTCGTCCATGATCTTGCGGACGGCCGTCGCCGCCGGATGATCGATCGCGAGCTGCTGGATGCGCCGGTCCAGCTCGCGCCGTCCGACGTCCGGCAGGTCGTCCTTGAGGATCCGGTGGGCGATGCGCAGCGCGCGCAGCATCTCGAGCAGGATCCCGTCCTGCAGGCTCGCCACCGAGGGGTCGGTGAGGGCGGCGGTCAGGCGCGCTCGCAGGGCGCGCTCGAGGGAGTCGTCCTCGGCGGGCCAGGAGGTGAGGAACCAGCCGTCCTTGCGGGACACGACCCCCTCGGCGACGAAGCCCTCGCCGATCACCTCGGTGAGGTCCATCGAGCGGCGGGCGATGACGGCCTTGACCGGCTTGCCGTCGAGCGGGGGGAGCGCGCCGAGGGCATGGTCGAGATCCGGCAGGCCGGTGGGCTCGGCGTCGAGTACCCGCACCTTCGGCGCCCGCTCCTCGCTGAGCGCGATCTTCTCGCGCAGGGCGAGCTCGGCGACCGCGGCGGCGGCGAGCGCCTGCCGACGGTACTGGGTCGAGTCCTGACGACCGGCGTCGTCGGTCAGCAGCAGGAACAGTTCTCCGGGGATCGTGTGCGTGCTCATGCCACTACTGTGACCGCCCCCACAGCCTCACAGCACCTCGGATCGTCCACCGGCGTGTCCCCCTTTCGTCGGCCCCCGTCGTCCTTCGTCGTCCTCCCCCTGCCCGGGCGCCGCATCCAGCGGGCGCCGAGCCGCCCCCTGGCACGATGGGACCATGCGCCTGTTCTCGACCCCCTCCCGCCTCTACCGCGTGCTCGCCCTGGCGGAGGTCGTCACCTGGACCCTGCTGCTGGCGGGGATGCTGCTGAAGTACGTGCTGCAGGTGACCGATGCGCTGGTGCGCGTCGGCGGCGGGCTGCACGGCTTCGTGTTCCTCTCCTACGTGGTGGTGACGGTGCTGGTCGCGGTCGATCAGCGCTGGAGCCTGCGGGATCTGCTGCTGGGCGTCGGCTCGGCCGTGGTCCCGTACCTGACGGTCCCCTTCGAGCGCTCGGCGCACCGCCGCGGCCTGCTCGGCGAGAGCTGGCGGCTGCGCGGGGAGAGCGGTCGCGCCGCCCCCGAGCGGCTCGTGTCCCTCGCACTGCGCCACCCGCTCCCCGCCGCGCTGATCACCATCGTGGTGCTCGTGATCGTGTTCACCGCTCTGCTGATGGCCGGCCCGCCCACGCAGTGGTTCTCCTGATCGGCTGAGCTCTCCGACCTGCGCTCGGCCCGGCGTCGCGCTCAGCGCCGCGGTGGGGCGATCGGATCGATCCGCACCACCTCCCCGCCGCGCAGGTGCAGCCGGTCGATCTCCGGGACCGGGGCGCGTCGGCCCATCCGCGGCACGGGCGGCTGATCGGGCTCCGGGGGCAGCGCCTCCCCGAAGCACACGCCGCAGTCGAGCACCGCGAGCGCCTGGGAGCGTCGCGCCTCCCAGGCGATCTGCGCGGTCTGCGCGGCACGGATCCAGCGACCGCCGACGGGCCGGCAGGGCCCGCAGCCGTCCTCCCCCTGCAAGGGGCACTGGGCGGGACGCGCGGTGACCAGGAGCGCGAGACCGCTCAGCGCCGGGACGCGCGGATCCGCGCGCGTCGGGTGGAGGTCCAGGCCCGCGGGCCCGATCCTCAGCACGGCCGCCTGCCCCTGTGCGGCCGCGACCGCGAGTGCGCTCTCGAGCGCCTGGTCGGGGTGCGGGGCGAGGAGGTCCTCCCGCGCGGCGACGGCCGGTTCGAACCAGTCGCGGCGCGGCCCGACGAGCGCGCCGAGCGCGACCGCGCCTCCCCGGCGGCGCAGCTCGCGGGCCACGACGGGGCGGCGGTACCAGCTGCGCTCGGGCGGACGCACCCCCTGGCCGCGCCGGTCCCCCGGGCGCTGCGGCACCGGGGCCCCGGCGAGCACGCCCTCGCGGCTGGGACGCACCGCGGGCGGATCCGCACGACGGGGCCGCACCTCGGTCGGGGGCTCACGGCCGGTGAGGTCCGCGACGACGGTCCCGCCGGGACCGGACGCGGGCAGCACGGGGCCCAGCGCCGGCACCACCAGCCAGCTGTGCTCGAGGGCGAGCGGGGCCCGGGCGCGCAAGGTGGCGCGCACCGTCCCGGCCTCCGGCGGCGAGGTCGGCGCACGGCGACGGAACGCCTCCTCGTGACGCTCCTGCTCACGAGGGCTCACCGGCTCCTCGGGGCCTGCCCCCTCCGGCCCCGACAGGGCGCTCGCGGTGATCGCGCCGACGCCGGGCAGGTCGAGCTCGAGGAGCTGGTCGCGCCAGCTCGCGGCCACCTCGTGGGGGATCCCGGCAGGGGCGGTGCCGGGCCTGCCGGCAGGGATGTCGCCAGGAATCTCGCCTGGGACGTCGCCAGAAATGTCACCTGGGTCGTCGCCTGGGATGTGGTCCTCTGTCACGACGGGTCCTTCCGATCCGGCCCCGGGCAGGGGCCACCTGACCGGACGGGCGGACGCCCTCCGGCCGGGTCTTCCTCGACGGGCACCGGGTTCGGCTCCGGTTGCCGCGCGGCCTCTGTCGAGGGAGTCCGGCCGCGTCTCCTGACCCACGGGTCACGCTAGCGCGAGGCCCCGACACCCGAGCGCCGCCCGACGGCGCCCGCAGCACCGGCAGCTCCGGCAGCGCCCGGGCGGCCGTGTCCCGCGGACTGCCGCGGCTCGTAGACTCCTGGGGTGCGGTGCGCTCATTTCGACTCCGGCGCGTGCAGGTCCTGCACGCTGCTGGGCCTCCCGCGCCCTCGGCAGATCGCCGAGGGGCGCGCCCGGGTCGAGTCCCTGCTCTCGCCGCATCTCGCCCCGGGGGCGGAGTTCTCGGAGCCGATCCTCGGCCCCGAGTCGGGGTTCCGGGCCCGCGGGAAGATGGCGGTGGGCGGCACCGCCGCGGCCCCGGTGCTGACGCTGCCGGGCCAGTCCGCGGGCACCGACCTGTGCGACTGCCCGCTCTATCCGGCCGGGGTCGAGGAGGTGCTCGAAGGCGCCAAGGCACTGATCCGTCGGGCGCAAGTGCCGCCGTACGACGTGGCACGCCGCCGCGGCGAGATCAAGAACGTCCTGGTCACCGCGTCCCCGGACGGGGAGCACCTGCTGCGCCTGGTGCTGCGCAGCGAGCAGGCGCTCGGTCGTCTCCGCGAGCACCTGCCGCGCCTGCTCGCGGCGCATCCCTCCCTCGTCGCGGTGACCGCGAACATCCATCCGGAGCACACCACCGACGTCGAGGGCGAGCAGGAGATCCACCTCGCCGGCGCCTCCTCGATCGCGGTGCGCACCGGGGAGGTCACCCTCTTCTCCCGCCCGCAGTCCTTCCTGCAGACCAACACCGAGGTGGCCGGGCAGCTGTACCGGCAGGCGGCGAGGTGGGCAGAGGGGATCCTCGCGGAGCCCGCCCGTGCCGCCGTGCCGCGGGTCTGGGACCTGTACTGCGGGCTCGGCGGCTTCGCCCTGCATCTCGCCCGCGCGGTCCCCTCCGCCCGGGTCACCGGGGTCGAGGTCTCCGCGCAGGCGGTCGAGGGCGCCCGCGAGGCCGCTGCGGCCGCGGGGATCACCACCGCCGAGTTCCTCACGGGCGACGCGACCTCCTGGGCGGTCGCCGAGGCGGCCGGCCCCGCAGGACCGCCCGAGCTGGTGGTCGTGAACCCGCCCCGGCGCGGCCTCGGCGAGCGCCTGGCGGGCTGGCTCGAGCGCTCCGGAGTGCGGGACGTCCTCTACTCGAGCTGCCATCCGGGGACCCTCGCCGCCGACCTCGAGGCCATGCCCTCGCTGCGCATCACGGCCGGGAGGTACGTGGACATGTTCCCGCACACGGAGCACGCCGAGGTCATCGTGCGCCTGCGCCGGACGGACCCCCGGCCGCACACCTGACACAGTGGGTCCCGACACCCGCCTTCGAAGGAGCCTCCATGACCGCCACCCCGCAGAGCCAGCTGAGCGACGTCACCCGCACCGTCATCCCGGTGACCGGAGGGCACGTCGTCTCCCTGGCCCAGACCTTCCCCGTGCACCCCGAGGAGCTGTGGTCCGCGCTGACGGTCGGCGCTCACCTCGAGGTGTGGTTCGGGCGTGCCGGCGGCGAGGTGGTCACCGGCGGGCGCTACGAGCTGCCCGACATGGAGACCAGCGGAACGGTCCTCGCCGTCGAGGAGCCCCACCGCCTGCTGCTGAGCTGGGAGTTCGGCAAGAGCTCGAGCGAGATGGAGCTGCTGGTGACGCCGGTCGAGGGCGAGGAGCCCGCCGCGACCCGCTTCGAGCTGCGCCACACGGTCCCCGCCGACGCGCACTGGGAGACCTTCGGCCCGGCCGCGACCGGCTGCGGCTGGGACGGTGCGCTCCACGGCCTCGCCCTGCACCTCGAGGACCCGGCGGCGGATGTCCTCGTCGACCTCGGCGCCTTCGCCGCCTCCCCCGAGGGCGCGGAGTTCACGCGCGCCACGGCGGACGCCTGGTACGAGGCGCACGTCGCCGCGGGCGCGGACCGCAAGCCCGCCCGCAAGGCCTCGGTGCGCACGGCCGCGTTCTACCTCGGCGAGGAGCCGGACCTGGCATGAGCACCGCCGTCACGCTGCTCTCCCTCGGCGGCACCATCTTCATGACCGAGGACGCCGCCGGCGGGGCCCGGCCCGACGACGGGGCCGGCGAGCGCCTGCTCGCGACGACGGGGGGCGAGGTCGAGCTCACCGCCCTCCCGCTCGCGAACACCTCGTCCTCCGATGTGCGCCCCCACCACCTGCGCACCGTGCTCGAGCACGCGCGCGCCGCGGTGGACGGCGGGGCGGACGGGGTGGTGCTCACCCATGGCACCGACACCCTCGAGGAGACCGCCTTCGTGCTCGGCCGCTACTGGGACCGCGAGGCGCCGCTGGTGGTCACCGGTGCGATGCGCCCGGCGAGCGACCTCGGGGCCGACGGGCCCGCGAACCTCCGCGACGCCGTGCGCACCGCGGCCGCCCCGTCGGCCCGGGAACTCGGGGTGCTGGTGGTCTTCGACGGTCATGCGCATCTCGCGGACCAGGTCACCAAGGCCTCCTCCCGCTCGGTCTCCGCCTTCGCCTCCACGCCCTCCGGGCCGCTCGCGATCGTCGAGCAGCAGGATCTGCGCCTGCTGCACCGCCCGCTGCCCCGGGCCGCTCTCCTGCCGGGCGCTCCGCCGGACCGCTTCCCGGCGGTGCCGCTGCTGACCGCGGGGCTCGACGAGGACCTCTCCCTGCTCGACCATCTGCCCGCCGAGGAGCTGCGCGGCCTGGTGGTCGCCGGGGTCGGGATGGGGCACGTCTCCCCCGTCGCGATGCCGCGGCTGCGCCGCGTGCTCGGGGCAGGGGTGCCGGTGGTGGTCGCGGCCCGGACCGCACACGGCGGCACCTCGACCCACCACTACTCCTATCCGGGCAGCGAAGTGGACCTGCTCGCCGCCGGCGCCGTCATGTCCGGGCTGCTGCCCGCGCCGAAGGCGCGGCTGCTGCTGCAGGCCCTGCTGGCCGACGGCGCCTCGGCGGACTCGATCCGCGGGGCCTTCGCGGCCTTCGCCAGCTGAGAGGTCTCCCCTCCCGAGGCTGCGGGCTCAGACGGAGCGGACCAGGCAGAACGGGTGACCGTCGGGGTCGAGGTAGACCCGGAAGCTGCCCGAGCCGGAGGGCTGGTGGTCGTGGACCGTGGCGCCCAGGGCGAGGGCGCGCGGCTCCGCGGCGTCGATGTCCGAGACCGCGAGGTCGAGGTGGAACTGCTGGGGATGCTCCCCCTCGGGCCAGGTGGGGCGGCGGTAGTCCGCGATCTGCTGGAAGGCGAGGGAGGCCTCTCCCTCGGGCTCGTCCTCGCCGACGCGGCCGCGCGGCGGGGTGAGCTCGGCCCAGTCGGCGTCGCTTCCCTCCTGGACCCTCCAGCCCAGCAGCTTCGCGTAGAAGGTCGCCAGCTGCAGCGCATCGGTGCAGTCCAGGACGACGAGATCGAGAGTGGGGATGACGGGATCCTGCTCCAGGTTCTCCATGTCCCCACGGTAGGAGCCGGGCCCGCCCAGCGGAAGCACGACGCGCTGTCCGCCCAGGGCGAAGTCTCCCGGGTGCCATGTCCGGGGCACCGGTGACAGACTGGGTGCATGCTTCGTGCCATCGACCGTCGAAAGGTGCACTGATGACCGTCCCCGTGGATCCCACCCCTGCCCTGCAGGAGTACGCCCACCCCGAGAAGCTCGTGACCACGCAGTGGCTCGCCGAGCAGCTCGACGCCGGCCGTCCCTCCGACCTCGTCGTGGTCGAGTCCGACGAGGACGTGCTGCTCTACGAGACCGGGCACATCCCCGGTGCGGTGAAGATCGACTGGCACCTGGACCTCAACGACCCCGTCACCCGCGACTACGTCGACGGCGCGGGCTTCGCGAAGCTCATGGACGCCTCCGGCATCACCCGCGGGACCACCGTGGTGATCTACGGCGACAAGTCGAACTGGTGGGCCGCGTACGCGCTGTGGGTCTTCGAGCTCTTCGGCCACGCCGACGTGCGCCTGCTCGACGGCGGCCGCGCCGCCTGGGAGGCCGAGGGCCGCGAGCTGACCACCTCCGACGAGGGCCGCCCCGCCCCGACCACCGGATACCCCGTGGTCGAGCGCGACGACGCCCCGATCCGCGCCTTCCGCGAGGACGTGCTCGAGACCCTCGGCGGGCCGCTGATCGACGTGCGCTCCCCGCAGGAGTACTCCGGCGAGCGCACCCACATGCCGGACTACCCGCAGGAGGGCACCGTGCGCGGCGGGCACATCCCCACCGCCCGCTCCGTGCCGTGGGCCCGCGCCGCCGCGGAGGACGGCCGCTTCAGGCCGCGCGCCGAGCTGGAGGCCATCTACCTCGGCGAGCTCGGCTTCGACGCCGGCACCCCGACGATCGTGTACTGCCGCATCGGCGAGCGCTCCTCGCACAGCTGGTTCGTGCTCACGTACCTGCTGGGCTTCGAGGACGTGCGCAACTACGACGGCTCCTGGACCGAGTGGGGCAACGGCGTGCGCCTGCCGATCGCCCAGGGCAGCGAGCCGGGTGAGGTCCCCGCCCGATGACCGACACCGCCCTTCCCGGCGCCTTCGCCGAGATCGCCGAGGACTTCCACGCCCTCTCGGGGCGGGACCGGCTGCAGATGCTGCTGGAGTTCGCCAACGGACTGCCCGCCCTGCCGGAGCGCTACGCCGAGCATCCCGAGCTGCTCGAGCCGGTCCCGGAGTGCCAGTCCCCGATCTTCCTGGCCACCGAGGTCGAGGGCGAGGGCCGCGAGGCGACGGCCCGCCTGTTCTTCTCCGCCCCGCCCGAGGCACCCACCACCCGCGGGTTCGCCGCGATCCTCGCGGAGGCGCTCGACGGGCGCAGCGTGGGCGAGGTGCTGGACACCCCGGAGACGGTCACCGGGGAGCTGGGGCTCGCCGAGGTGGTCAGCCCGCTGCGGCTGAACGGCATGGCCGGCATGCTCGCGCGCATCAAGCGCCAGCTGGCGGAGAGGGCCGGGCTCTGAGCGAGCCGTCGGCGCCCTGAGCGCCCCTCCCCGACCTGCCGATCCGCGGCGTCGCCCCTCTCCCGGGGTGGCGCCGCGACGCATTCCCGGGCCGCCCCGCATCGTGCAGAACCTCTCAGGCCTTGCCATCGCGATACATAACGATATATCGTGATGGCACGTCAACAGAGAGGGGGTCGCCCATGCGACGCCATCACCACCATCACCAGCGCCCCGAGCAGGGCGCCGAGCGCGGCATGCGCCGCCACCACGACGGACCCCGCGGGCCCCATGGCCCCGAGTGGTCCGACGGTCCGGACGAGCGCCGAGGACGAGGCCCCGGCGAGGGCCGAGGAGGCGGCCGTGGACGCCGCGGGGGCCCGGACGGACGCGGCGGCCCCGACCGTCGCGGAGGTCCCGATCGGCACGGAGGCCCTGATCGCCGCGGAGGTCCTGATCGCCGCGGCGGCGGCCGACGGGGCCCGCACCGCGCCCCCCGCGGGGACGTGCGCACCGCCGTCCTGCTGCTCCTCGCCGAGGAGCCGATGCACGGCTACCAGCTGATGCAGACCATCGCCGAGCGCACCGGGGGCCGCTGGTCCCCGAGCCCGGGCGCCGTCTACCCCACCCTGAGCCAGCTCGAGGACGAGGGCCTGGTCGCCTCCGAGAAGGAGGGCGGGCGCAAGCTCGCCACCCTCACCGAGGCGGGCCGCGCCCACGTCGAGGAGCATTCGGCCTCGTGGCCCGACCCCTTCCCGTCGGCCGCGCAGTCGGCGGACGAGCAGGTCATCGACCTGCGGGAGCTGGGCCACGGCCTGCTCGGAGCGGCCCGCGAGGTCGCCCGGACGGGCACGGACGAGCAGGTGCGCGAGACCGCCCAGCTGCTCGAGGAGACCCGGCGCGGGATCTACCGGATCCTCGCCGGCGAGAAGTGAGCCGCGAGACGCGAGTCGGCGAGAGATGAGCCGACGCGCAACGAGCCGAGGAGGAGCGAGGCAGTGCGGCGGGGGCCGGGAGTCAGCGCGGCGGCGGGGGCGGGGTGCGCGGGTGGCCGTACTTCTCGTACGCCTTCGCCGCCCCCGTTCGCAGCGCCCCGAAGGCGGCACGCCCGGCCTCGTTCTGGGCGAACTCGAAGGCCGCCCGAGCGCGCTGCGGCAGGTCCGAGGGATCCGTGCCCGGAGCCCCCGTCCCGTCGGCCGCCGGGGCCGGCACCTCCTCGCCCACCCCGCCCCCGATCCGCCGGTGCCGCTCGCGGGCCACCTTGAGCTCGAGCGGGACCCGCACCTGGCGCACCAGCACCGCGCGCACGTCCTCCCGGATCTGCTCGGCCTGCTCCTCGAGATAGGCCTCGAGCTCCCCGCCTTGCTCACCCTCGTGCTCCGCGAGCACGAACGCCCTGCCCAGCAGGTAGGAGGCGAGGTCCGAGGCGACCTCGGGCGAGAGGCCGTAGCCGTCGGAGGAGCCGCGCGCATCGCGCAGCGCGACGGCGTCGTCCCTCTCGAGCGGGCTGGCGGCGATGTCGACGGCGCTGAGGAGGTCCTCGACGAAGGCGTGGAAGCTCGCGTCCCCCGGCACGTCGGCGCGACGCAGGTCGGTGCGACCGGTCTCCTCGGGCAGCGGCACCCGGGCCACGCCCTCGCGCGCGAACTCGTCCTGCGCGGCGCGGCGCAGCAGTCGTCGTGCCGCGCGCTCGAGGTGCCCGGCGTCCGCGTCCCGCGGGATCTCGGGAGCCACCGCCCTCGCGTCGGCGACCACGGAGGTCCGCGCGCTCACCGCCTCGGCACGTCGGCGCACCGTGGAGGGGAGCGCGGCGAGCCGTTCGCGGAACGTGTAGATCTGCACCATGGGCGCACCTCCTGCGGGAGCGGTCTGGTGCCCCCATCGTACGGCCGCCGCGCCGGGCCTCCCAGGATCCCTGTCAGGGAGCCGACCGGATGATCGGCACGGGATCCCCCGGCGGCGGGATCCGCCCTCTCGCCGCTCCGGTGCAGGTGAGGCTCCCCTGCGTGAGACGGGAGTCAGGACCTGCAGGGACATCGTCCTTCCCCTCTGCGTCGGGAAGGATCAGAATGAACCGCAGGAGTTCCCGCACGACGTTCAGGAGATGACATGGCTGACCTCGCATACACCGTTCCCGGCCTCGGGACCGATGATTCCCTCCGCCTCGTGGAGTCCCTCCAGGACCGTCTCCACGCGATGAACGACCTGCACCTGACGCTGAAGCACGCGCACTGGAACGTCACCGGCCCGCGCTTCATCGCCGTGCACGAGATGCTCGACCCGGAGGTCGAGGCGGTGCGCGGCTATGCCGACGACCTCGCCGAGCGCATCGCCCAGCTGGGCGCCTCCCCCAGCGGCACCCCGGGCCGCCTGGTCGCCGAGCGCGGCTGGTCGGACTACACCCTCGGCAAGGCCGACACCCAGGAGCACCTCCAGGCCCTGAACGAGGTCTACGACGGCATCATCGCCTCGAACCGCAAAGCCATCACGCTGGCCGGCGAGCTCGATCCGATGACGGAGGACATCCTCGTCGAGCAGACCCGCGGCCTCGAGAAGTTCCAGTGGTTCGTCCGCGCCCATCTCGAGGGTTCACAGTCCTGATCACCCCGCCTGGGGGCCGGGTACGGTGAGGCCACCCGACCCCCAGGAGGATCCCGGCATGCCGATCGCCGCCCCCACCGCTGACGAGCTCGCCCTGCTCCAGGACGAGGCCGTGCGCTTCACCCGCGAGCTGATCCGCATCGACACCAGCAACTTCGGCGGCGACGACCCCGCCACCTGGGGCAGGGGGGAGACCGAGGCGGCGGACCACGTCGTCCCCCTGCTCCGCGAGGTGGGCCTGGAGCCCATCGTCGTCGAGTCGGCCCCCGGCCGGCCGAGCGTGCTGGTGACGATCCCCGGAGCGGACCGCTCCCGCGGGGGCCTCATCCTGCACGGCCATCTCGACGTGGTCCCCGCCCGCGCGGAGGACTGGACGGTGGACCCCTTCGGCGGCGAGCTGATCGACGGCATGATCTACGGCCGCGGCGCCGTGGACATGAAGGACATGGTCGGGATGATCCTCGCCCTCGCCCGCCACCTCGCCCGCAGCGGGCAGACCCCGCCCCGCGACCTCATGTTCGCCTTCTTCGCGGACGAGGAGAACGGCGGCGTGTGGGGCACCGAGTGGCTCGCCGAGCACCGCCCCGAGCTGTTCGACGGCATGACCGAGGCGATCAGCGAGGTGGGCGGCTACTCGATCTCCCTGCCGGAGGAGGACACCGGCGAGGACGTGCGCGCCTATCTGGTGCAGACGGCGGAGAAGGGCCTGGCCTGGGGCCGCCTGCGCGCCCACGGACGTGCCGGCCACGGCTCGGTCCCCAACCAGGAGAACGCCATCGTGCGCCTGGCCCGCGCGATCGCCGCGATCGACGAGCATGAGTTCCCCCTCCAGTGCATCGCCAGCGTGCGGGCCCTGTTCGACGGGATCACGGAGATCACGGGCACCGGCTGGGACGAGGGCGACATCGACTCCTTCCTGCCCCTGGCCGGCGGGGCCCGCCAGTTCGTCTCCGGCACGCTGCGCGACTCGGTCAACCTGACCATGCTCGAGAGCGGGTACAAGGTCAACGTGATCCCGCAGACCGCGGAGGCCGGCTTCGACTGCCGCTTCCTGCCCGGTCATCAGGAGGAGGTGCTCGCGCTGCTCGACGAGCTGTCCGGCGAGCACGTCGAGGTGATCGTGGACCACGTCGGGGTGTCGGTCGACTCCCCGCGCGAGTCCCCGCTGGTCGACGCGATGACCGCCGCCGTCCAGGCCGAGGACCCGGGCTGCCGCGTGCTCCCCTACTGCCTGAGCGCCGGCACGGACAACAAGTCGCTCAGCCTGCTGGGCATCTCGGGATACGGCTTCGTGCCGCTGCAGCTGCCGCCCGATCTGGACTTCGCACCGCTGTTCCACGGCGTCGACGAGCGGGTGCCCGTGGAGGCGGTCCGCTTCGGGGCGCGGGTGCTGCTGCGCCTGGTGGGCGACTGCTGAGGCGAGCGAGGCAGCAGCGCCTGCGCTGCATGACCGGCAGCGCGCGCCGGATCACAGCGCGTGCGCGCGGGATCGGGGGACGCCCGGGTCAGTGCTCGGGGGTCCCCTCGCCGGGCTCCCCGGCCGCGTCCTGGGCGGCGCGGCACACCGCCATGATCTCCTCCGCCTCGATCGGATCCTCCGGCCCGATCCCGGTGTACCAGCTCGGAGCGTTCCTCAGGACCTGCTCCAGCAGCTCGGTGGCGTCCAGCCGCTCGCCGTCCCGGGCCTGCTGCTCGGTCTCGACCAGCCAGCGGTCCACCAGGGCGAGGGTGCCGCCGACGATGAAGCGGCAGGTGGCCTCTCCGCCCATCCGGGGCGGGACAGCGTCGCCGAGCCGATCCATCGCCATGCCGTGGAGCTTCGTCATGGTGTCGACGAGGATCATGTAGGTGCGGTGGGTGAACTTCAGGTCCAGGGCACCGCGCAGGAAGGCGTGGTGGCGCTCGACGTGCGCGACGAGCATCCCGAAGCCGAACTGCACGGCCCGCTGGATGGAGAGTCCCTGCATCGCGAGCTCACGACCGCGGTCCCAGGCGGCGTCGAACATCTGCTGCAGCATCGCGCCCATGAGGTCGTCGAGGCCGGCGAAGTGGCTGTAGAACGCGGCACGGCTGACGCCCGCGCGCTTGGCGAGGGCGTTGACGGTCACCTCGCCGTCGCTCGCGGAGAGGTCCCGGGCGGCGGCGAAGATCGCGGCCTTGGTCCGGGCCGGGCGGGGGTCCGGGGCGCGGTCGCTCGTGCTGGGCATTGGCCCATCGTAACCGGTCCGCACCGCCAGGGCCTGCGCCGTTGTGGCACGTCGTACGGACGCGCCGCACGACGGGGAGGTGCGGCAGGATGGGGCCATGCGCTCCTTCCTCTCCGGAATGACCGGGGCCCGTCCGCCGGCGCGGCATCCGCTCCTCGACGGCCTGCGCGGGCAGACGATCCTGCACACCCGCGTCGCCGCCCGCGGCACCTGGACG
Source organism: Brachybacterium sp. AOP43-C2-M15 (assembly GCF_052446295.1). Taxonomy (NCBI): domain Bacteria; kingdom Bacillati; phylum Actinomycetota; class Actinomycetes; order Micrococcales; family Dermabacteraceae; genus Brachybacterium; species Brachybacterium sp. AOP43-C2-M15. The sequence continues at coordinate 141,906 of NZ_JBQSWB010000007.1, read as the reverse complement.
GTCACCGCTCGCGGATGGGTGCTGCAGTCGCGGATCCAGCTCCTGGACGGCCCCGGGGCCACCTCCGAGCAGCCCGCGGCCGTCGGCCTGCGCGATCCGCGGCTCGTGGGAACCGCCGTCCAGGACGCGGAGATGATCGAGGGCCGCCTGACGCTCACCCTGCGGACCCCCCGAGGCCCGCTGCGGCTGAGCACGGTCCCCGCCTGGCGGCTGGACGGCCCGCGCGGGGCGATGCTCCAGGTGGCGGAGAAGGGCGAGCTCACCGATCGGCCGCCCGGACCGCCGGTCCACGCGACCCCCGAGGCCCTCGCCGCGCACGCCGCCTCCTCCCGCAGCGGCATCGAGGAGCGGCTGCTCGCCCTGGGGCGCGACCAGTGCCTGCACCCGGGCCATGTGGTGTCCGTGCTCGCGAGCGCCGGCGCGCTGGACGATGCGGAGTTCGAGCGCCGCGGCCCCCTGCTCCTGGCGCGTCTGCTCGCCCGGGGTGAGATCCGCGCAGGATTCGTGACCGCGGGCCGGTTCACGGCCTGGGACCTGTCGCTCGAGGAGGTCGTCGAGCACGTGGGCACCACCTGGGTCGCCGTCGGCGGCCGCACCCCGGGGCCCGACATGATCGCCTGGTTCGAGATCACCGACGTCGGCCGGGAGGCGCTGGGACCCACGAGCGCCCAGGCCATGCCCCCGGGGATGTCGGGCTACGACTCCCCGGGGGTGGTCGGCGGATTCCGCTGAGGCCCTCCCCCGGGCCGCGGAGTCCCTCACCCCTGATGGACCCCGTCACCGTAGTCGTGCTCGGCCCGACCTGCCGCACCGGTTCTGGCCATCTGTAAGCATTCTCTCCGGTAACGTGAGCGCCCCCTCCGCCCCGGTGGCGCCCCGGCGCCTCGCGCGGCGCTACCCTGAAGGTCACCACGTCGAGAAAGGCGGTCGAGATGCCCGCACGTACCGTGAAGGTCGCGAGCACCAGCGGCCTCCATGCCCGCCCGGCCGCGATCTTCTCCCAGGCGGCCAGCGAGCAGCCCGCCGCCGTCACCATCGAGACGGCCGACGCCGGGCCGGTGAAGGCCTCCAGCATCCTGATGCTGCTCACCCTGAACGTCGACCACGAGGACGAGGTGACGCTCCGGGCGGAGGGCGAGGCGGCCGAGCAGTCCCTCGACACGCTCGCGGGCCTGCTCGAGACCAATCTCGACGAGGACTTCCAGGACCGCTGAGCCAGGCGCGCCGAGCCGGACCCGCCGCTGGGTCGGGCCCGCCGCTGGGCCAGGCGCGCCGCTGGGCCAGGCGCGCCGCTGGGTCGAGCGCGCCGAGCGCGGCACGCGCCTCGGGCCGCGATGTGCGAAGGCCCCCGCCGGATCCCGGCGGGGGCCTTCGCGGACCCGGAACATCCCCAGGTCATGGGCGGTAGCGGCGGGATTTGAACCCGCGGTACGGGGTTACCGTACACATCATTTCGAGTGATGCACCTTCGGCCGCTCGGACACGCTACCGTCGAACAGCTTAGCCGCCGCGAGGCCGGGCGTTCAAACCGTCCGGGCGGCGACGCGAGTCACATCACTCCTGCGAGCCGCTCCTGCGAGTCACTCCTGCGAGGAGGCCCGCACCACCGCGACGTTGCCGGTGGCGTGCAGGACAGTCGCATGGGCGGTCGAGCCGAATCGCCCCCGGCTCAGCCCGCGATGTCCGATGACCAGGATCCGCGCACCGGCCGCCGCGGTCAGCAGTCCCTCGGCGACCGTACGGTCCACCACCACCCGGGACCGGACCACGATCCCCTCCTGCCGGGCCGACGCCCGCGCGGCCCCTTCATCCAGCATGCCCCGCGAACGGCTTCCTGCGCTCCACGCCTCCGCGCTGCTCGCAGAGGGCGCATGGGCCCCGGCCTGCACATGGACCACACGGAGCGGGACCTCCCAGGCCGCGGCGAGATCGGCGGCGACATCGATCGCGTCCCCTGCGGCGTCGGAGCCGTCGTAGGCGACCAGCACGGGGCCGGCGCGGTGCTGGTCCGAGCGGATCACCGCGACCGGGCAGCCCGCGTCGTGGAGGATCCCGCGGCTGACCGAGCCGAGCAGGGTGCCCATCACCGCTCCGAGGCCCCGGGTGCCGACGACCAGCAGGTCGGTCCTGCCGGAGATCTCCTGGAGCGCCTCGCGCGGCATCCCCGTGAGCAGCTCGGCGGTGATCGGCACCTCGGGGAACAGGGCGGCGATCCGCTCCACCGCGTCGTCGAGCAGTCGGCTGGCCTGGTTGCGCGGCCCCGCAGGATCGATCACGGGGATCCCGGACATCCCCTGCCCGAGGAGGGGCCAGGTCCAGGCATGGACGAGATGCAGACCCGAGTCCGTGCTCCGCGCGAGCTCGGCGGCCCAGCGCACAGCCGCCGTCGATGCCGTGGTGTCGTCATATCCCACCACGATGTTCTGACCGGTGAGAGCCACGATCCACACCTCCCTGGGCGGGTCGGCGACGGGGCTCCAGGATACGCCGACGGGTGCGGGGTGGCGAGGGTGGGCGGGTCGGCTCGGGCCGGGGCGGCCCGGGCTGGGGAGGGCCGGGCCGGGCCACCTCGTCTCACGGACTGTTCGGCCCGCTCCTGCGGGGAGGGGACCCCGGCGTCGGCTGCCACCCGAGCGCGAGGTCGAGCAGCTCGTCGTCCTCCTCGTCCTCCTCGACCCCGTCCTCCCAGGACCACCGCAGCCCGAAGGTGCCCGGACCGAAGCGGGCCTCGCTGAGCTGGAGACGATCGCGATGATCAAGACGCACCGAGGCGACGGACTCCCCCGACTCCGTGCGTCGGTACTTCTCGCAGTCGACGGGCTTCAGATCCCCCCGGAACTCGACCTCGAGGAGGACGTCGTTCGCCCGGCGGGGCAGGCTGTACATCGCGCCGGTCACGTCCGTGGCATGCGCCCTCATCTCGACCCGGTAGGCGAGCGAGGCGACCTGGCCCGCGTCGAGCCGGCCGTCCACGAGCAGCTCCACCCCGTACGCCCTCCGCTCGGGCCACACCACCCTCCGCCCCACGGTGCATCCCTCGAGCGCCGTGTAGTGCGGCGCGACGTTCGGTTCATTGGGCTCGAGGACGTGCACCGCAGGCAGACGGCACACCCCGGACTCGAGAGCACGGACCATCAACCGATAGTCGAACCTCTGCACGTCCCGGGTGGAATCGATCGTCGCGAGCTGATGGAAGACCCGCTCGTGGGCGTACTGCTGCGCGGACTCGAACCCGAGGGCCTGGAGCGCCTCGCGGAAGACGTCACGGCTGCTCCGTCGGCCCAGGAAGCTGGTCGCCTGGACGGACCGGCCCCGCAGCCGCGGCGCTCCCACCAGGTCCGCGAGCGAATCCGGAGGGCGGCCCAGCAGGTCCTCCAGCGCCGCCACGACCCCCAGCGACTGCTCGCCCCCGGGCAGGCTCCTGCCCGACTGCCAGTTGCTCAGCGTCGCCACGCTGACCGGCCGGTTCCGTGCGCGCAGGCGGTGGGAGATGACCGTCAGCGACAGGCCGCTCTGCTCGATCGACCTGCGCAGCTCCGTCGCGAAGCGTTCACTCCCACCTGTGCCCATCTCGCCTCACCTCTCCGTGCCTCCACCCCGTCGCGACGCGTCACCGAGCGGCTGCCGAGCCGCCCGGACGCAGGGCCCGTTCAGCATTTTTGACATACCTGTAAAACACTGAGCGTAGCGTCCATGACGGACCTCACACCGCGGGTCCTCGCAATCTGGAAGTCAGGAGGTCAGACCGCTATGCGCCAGGTCGAGCTGTTCCCGATCGGCCCATCCTCGCCCACAGCGGCGAGCGGTGGCCACGTGGACCACCTCCAGCGCCATGGCGTCCCGGGCTCCACGACCGGTGCGACCCGCAGCCCGAGGAGCGCACCGACCCGTGATGGGCACATCATGCCCCGCCCGCGCCACCGCGGTCGACCCCTGCGCCGCACGGGCGACCACCCCGATCCCATGAGCGGCATCCTCGCCGCTCACCGTGCGTCCCGCGGCACCGCCGCGCGGAGTACGACCCCGAGCGTCGCGGGCAGTGAGGCCGAGACCTCCGCGATGCCGCTCAGCTCGACGATTCGGCCGTACCGAGAGGAACGCTGTCCCCATGACTCAGCACACAGTCGATACGACGGGAACGACTCCCCGCGCTCCGGAGCAGCCTCCCGAGCTCTCACCCCGTCCTGCTCCTCGACCGACTGAACGCATCCTGTTCGGCGATGCGGTCCGCACGCCCTACAGCTGGCTGCGCGATCACCGGGACCCGGCGGTCGCCGAGCACTTCGCCGCCGAGAACGCGCGCACCGATGAGCACACCGCGCATCTCGGAGCGCTGCACGCCTCGCTGAGCCGGGACCTCGAGCGCCCGGAACCGCAGATCGAGCTGTCCGCACCGGTCCTCCTGGGCGGCTGGTGGTACATCGACCGCGCGGATCCCGCCGACGGCGCCACCCTCTCCCGCGTCCGCGACCGGGACGGTCTGCGCGGCCCGTCCGGCGTCCCCGACGTCGTGCCCGGGACCCTCCTCGAGGGCGAGGAGATCCTGGTGGCCGACTGCCTCGCGATGGTCGGCTTCGCCGTCTCCCCCGATCACCGGCTGATCGCACGCGCCGAGGCGGCCATCGGCGGCTGCCGTCTGATCGTCACCGACATCGCCACCGGCGACGTCGTGGACGGCTCGGTCGACGGCGCCGGGCCCGACCTGGTGTTCTCCGCGGACTCCGCCTGCCTGCTGCATACGCGGCTCGACGATCTCGGCCGACGCCACGAGGTCCGCTGCCACCGGCTCGGCTCCTCGCCCGCGTCGGACGCCCTCCTGCTCGAGGAGCCCGACCACTGGGCCGATCTGCAGCTCACCCGCTCCCGCGACGGCTCCTCCCTGCTGATCCGGTCCGTCTCCCCCACGGGGAGCGAGGTCTGGATCACGGATCTCGACGAGGCGTGCGCCCCGGCACGGTCGCTGACCGGTCGCATCCCCGACGCCCACCCCGTGGTCGAGCACGCCGGCGACCGGCTGCTCGTGATCCATGAGGAGCCCGGGAGCCGCCTGAGCGTGCTCGGCCAGGTCGGGCTCGAGGCGATGGACGGGTTGGACTCCGTGTCCACGCTGCTGACGGCCCGCGAGGGCGAGCACTTCGAGTCCGTCGAGGCCTTCGCCGGCTTCGTCGCCCTCCAGCTGCGCTCCGACGGGCTCCCGCAGGTGCGGCTGCTGCCGCGGCGGGCCGACGGCTCACTCGACACGCTGACCATGCGGACCGTGGGACAGGGGGGCGAGCTGACCTCGATCCGCCTCGAGCCCACACCGGACTGGCACCAGCGCGCCGTCCGGTACCGCCTCGACAGCTTCCTCACCCCGCCCACCGTCCTCGAGCACGACGTGGAGACCGGCGAGGACACCGTGCTGCTGCGGGCCGAGGTGCCCGGCCACGACCCCGAGCGGTACGTGGAGCGTCGGCTGTGGGCCCGCTCCTCCGACGGCGTGCGGGTGCCGATCTCGGTGTTCGCTCGGCGCGACGTGCCGCTGGACGGGACCGCGCCCGGCCTCCTGTACGGGGACGGCGCGTTCGGCACCTCGACCGATCCGCTGCTGCGCCGGGAGGCCCTGGCCGTCGCCGATCACGGCGTCGTGGTCGCCATCGCGCACGTGCGCGGCGGCGGCGAGCTGGGCCCCGACTGGCATCGCCAGGGCCGACGTCTGCGCAAGACCGCGTCCTTCGAGGACTTCGTCGCCTGTGCCGGCCACCTGGTGGCGACCGGCTGGGCGGCCGCGGACCGCCTCGGCGCCGTCGGCACCGGACCCGGCGGGCTGCTGGTCGGCGCGGCGGCGAACCTCGCCCCCGAACGCTTCCGCGCGGTGCTGGCGGGGCTGCCGCTCGTGGACCCGCTGGAGACCCTCCTGGACCCCGACGTGATGCTCACCCTCGAGGAGTGGGCCGAGTGGGGCGACCCGGCGGCCGACGAGGCGACCTACCGCTCCCTGGCCTCCTACAGCCCGGCGGAGAACGTGCGCGAGGCCGAGTACCCGGCGGTCTTCGCCTGGACCTCCCTCGACGGCACCGAGGTCCCCCCGGCCTGCGCGGCGATCTGGGTCGCGCAGCTGCGGGACCACGTGACCTCCGACCCCGCGGAGCGTCCGATCCTGCTGCGCGCCACGCCCACGCTGGGCGCCGCGGGCGACCCGCGGGTCGAGGGGGTGGCCTGGCTCCTGGATCAGCTCGGCGCGGCTACCCTCGAGGAATGACCCAGGAGCTCCCGCACCCCGCACCGACCCCCGCACATCACCCCACCGAACGGGTCTTCCACGGCGACGTCGTGGTGGACCCGTTCGAATGGATGCGGGACAAGACCGATCCTGCGGTGATCGCGCACCTGGAGTCGGAGAACGCCTACGCCGACGCCCGCACCGCGCACCTGGAGCCGCTGCGGCGCACCCTGGTCGGCGAATTCGTCGGCCATACCCAGGAGACGGACCTCAGCGTCCCCGTGCGCCGCGACCACTGGTGGTACATCACCCGCACCACCGCCGGGGACGACTATCCGCGGTTCACCCGGGTGGCGGACGCCGGCGCCCTGCCGCTGGTCGAGCCCGGGGTGATGCTCGAGGGCGAGCAGGTGCTGCTGGACGCGCAGGCCGAGGCCGCCGACTCCGAGTTCTACTCCCTCGGCGGACTCGTCCCCTCCCCCGACCACACACTCCACGCCTCGGCGGTGGACACCGCGGGCGATGAGCGCTTCACGATCCGGGTCACCGACATCGCCTCCGGCGCCGTCGTCGACGAGGCCGTGACCGGGGCGGGCTACGGCCTGGCGTTCTCCGCCGACCAGGAGTGGCTGTTCTACGCCCGGGTCGACGAGGCCTGGCGCCAGCACCAGATCTGGCGCCACCGCATCGGCGGCCCCGCGAGCGAGGACGTTCTGGTCATCGAGGAGCCCGACGAGCGCTTCATGATCGGCTTCGACCGCTCGCGCGACGGCTCGACGCTGGTGATCCAGGCCGGGTCGACGTCCACCACCGAGGCGTGGCTGCTGGATCTCGCGGACCCGACGTCGGCCCCCGTGCCCGCGGGCGGCCGCCGCGACGGCGTCGACTACGCCCTCGAGCACGCCGGCGACCGGCTGCTGGTGGTGCACAACGACGGCCACCGCGGCTTCGCGCTCGCGCAGGCCCCGCTGGACGCGCCCGAGTCCTGGGAGCAGCTGCTGGTCGCCGGCGAGGGCGAGCGCCTGCTCTCGGTCGAGGCGTTCGCGGGCTTCGTCGCCCTCGAGCTGCGCAGCGGCGGGCTCGCGAGCGTGCGCCTGATCCCGCGGGCCGCCGACGGGTCGCTGCGGATCGCCGAGGCCACGGACATCTCCCACGGCGGCGAGCTGGACACCGTCGAGCTCGACACGAACCCGAACTGGGACCAGAGCGTGGTGCGGTACCAGCTGACCAGCATGCTCACCCCGCCCACGATCGCCGAGCGCGACGTCGCGAGCGGGGAGACCACGGTCCTGCGCGTCACCCCCGTGCCGAACTTCGATCCGTCCCTGTACGTCGAGCGGCGCGAGTGGGCGACGGCGGCCGACGGGACCGCGATCCCGCTCAGCGTGGCGGCGCGGCGCGAGGTGCCGGCCGACGGCACCGCCCCCGGCTACCTGTACGGCTACGGCTCCTACGAGATGTCGATCGACCCGAGCTTCGTCCCCACCCGACTGTCGCTGCTGGACCGCGGCCTGGTGGTCGCGATCGCGCACGTGCGCGGCGGCGGCGAGATGGGCCGCGACTGGTACGAGCACGGGAAGCTGCTGGAGAAGAAGAACTCCTTCAGCGACTTCGTGGCCGCGGCCGCGCACCTCGTCGACACCGGGCAGGTGGCCGCTGACCGGCTCTCCGCCGAGGGACGCAGCGCCGGCGGGCTGCTGATGGGCGGCGTCGCGAACCTGGCGCCGGAGCGGTTCCGGGCGATCATCGCCGGGGTGCCCTTCGTCGACGCTCTGACCACGATCCTGGACCCCTCCCTGCCGCTGACCGTCGGCGAGTGGGAGGAGTGGGGCGACCCGCTGCACGACGCGGGCGTGTACGCGTACATGAAGGAGTACACCCCGTACGAGAACGTCGCCGCGGTGGAGTACCCGGCGATCTTCGCCTCGACCTCGCTGAACGACACCCGGGTGTTCTTCGTCGAGCCCGCCAAGTGGGTGGCGAGGCTGCGGGAGACCGTCACCTCCGACCAGGCGCAGCGCCCGATCCTGTTCCGCTGCGAGATGGTCGCCGGGCACGGCGGCCGCTCGGGCCGCTACCGCAAGTGGGAGCAGCGGGCCGACGAGCTGGCGTGGCTGCTGGACCAGCTCGGAGCGACCGAGCTGCTCTGACAGCAGGGCACGAGCGCATGCGCGTGCCGCGCACCCCGCACCGGGCGCCGCTCACCGGCGCCGGGCACCGCGCACCGGGAACCAGGCACCTCGCACCCCGCACCTCGCACCTCGCACCTCGCACCTCGCACCGGGCACGGTGCCTGACGTGTCGGAATCAGGGCCGGATACCGACGCGTCAGGCGCCCTCGGCCGAAGGGCCCGGCGAGCTCATCGGCCGAAGGGCCCGGCGAGCTCACTCGACGGGCAGGACCGCGCCCGAGTAGGTCTCCTCGATGAACGCCTTGACGTCCTCGGAGTGCAGCAGCTCGTCGAGCTTGATCAGCGCCTCGTTCTCGGCATCCTCGGTGCGGACCACGAGCATGTTCGCGAAGGGGTTGTCCTCCCCGGACTCGAGGACCAGCGAATCCTCGACCGGGTCGATGTCCGCCTCGAGGGCGTAGTTGCCGTTGATCACGGCGAGCGCGTAGTCGCCCAGGGTGCGGGGCAGCAGCGCCGGATCGATCTCCTGGAGGTCGAGGTTCCGGGGGTTCTCGGCGATGTCGTCCGGGGTGGCCAGGGTGGGCTCGACACCGTCGGTCAGGGTGAGCAGACCCTCGCCGGCGAGCAGCGCGAGGGCGCGACCGCGGTTGGTGGGGTCGTTCGGGATGCCGACGGAGGCGCCGTCCTCGATGTCGTCGACGCTCGAGAGGGAGTCGGAGAAGATCCCGAGCGGCTCGATGTGCACGCCCTCGAAGGGGGTCAGCTCGTAGCCGTTCTCCGCGATCTCGGTCTCGAGGTAGGGCAGGTGCTGGAAGAAGTTCGCATCCACCTCGCCCTCGCTGAGCAGACGGTTCGGGATCGGGTACTCGGTCTGCTCCTGCAGGTCGAGCTCGAGGCCGGCGTCCGCGGCGAGGTTGTCCTTGACGAAGGTCAGGATCTCCATGTGCGGCAGCGGGGTCGCGGCGATGCGGATCGTGGTGGTGCCGCCCTCCTCGGCCAGCGGGGTCCCCTCCTCCCCGCCGCAGGCGGCGAGGGTGAGGGCGGCGAGGCCGGCGCCGGAGGCGAACAGGGTGCGGCGGGAGACGGTGCTCATGAGGGATCCTCCAGGGGATGGGACAGGGGTCGGGCCGGGGGGGGGAGTCAGGCGGTGGACGTCGAACGGGGGGAGTCAGGCGGGGGGGGGAGCCGGACGGGGGTCAGACGGTGCGGGCGCGGTGGTCCACCGCGCGGGAGAGGCGGTCGCCGATCTGCTGCACGAGGATCACGATGGCGACCAGCAGCAGGACGGTGACGATGATGATCTCGGTCTGGTAGCCGGTGTAGCCGCGGTTGTACGCGAGCTGGCCCAGGCCTCCGGCGTTCACGGAGCCGGCCATCGCGGTGTAGCCGATGACGGCGATCGTGGTGGTGGTGATCGAGCCGATGATGCCGGGCAGCGCCTCGGGGACCAGCACCTGGCGGATCACCTGCCAGCGGTCGGCGCCCATCATCCGCACCGCCTCGATCTTGCCCGCGGGGATCTCGCGCAGGTTCAGCTCGAACAGCCGCGCCGCGAAGGGCACCGCGGCGATGGTCAGCGCGATCATCGCGGCGTTCGGGCCGGTGGAGCGGCCGGTGATCGCCGAGGTGATCGGGATCAGGGCGATGATCAGGATGAAGAAGGGGAAGGAGCGCAGCACGTTCACCACGAACCCGGTGACCTGGTTGATCCGGCGCACCACCGGCGAAGGGGAGTCGTCGGTCTCGAACAGGGCGATCCCCAGCGGGAGGCCCAGCAGCACCGTGAGCGCCATGGTCACCACGGTCATGTAGAGGGTGACGACGGTGGCCTGCCAGGGCCCGCCGTCCCAGCGGGTCAGCAGCGGGTTCTGGAGCCACTCCTGCAGCGTCTCGATCATGCGGACACCTCCCTGACGACCACGCCGGCCGCGTCGAGCTCGGCGAGATAGGCCGCGAGGCCCTCCGTGCTGATGGCGGCCCCGGAGCGGTTGCGCAGGGCCAGCTGCACGCGTCCCACCTGGCGCCCGCCGATGGTCTCGATGGTGCCGGCGACCAGGGTCGCCTCGGCACCGTGCTCGGAGGCGGCGCGGATCAGGTCCTCACTGGTGCGGAAGCGCCCGGAGTCGCCGTAGTCGCAGTTGACGACGACGGCGTCGATCCCGGTGGGCGCCGGGGGCAGCGGGATCAGCTCGGAGCTCAGCGGACCGTGCGGGTCCGCGGCCACGTCGAGCAGCTCGCCGGTCTGCGTGATGCGCCCGTCCTGCAGCAGGGTGACGGTGTCGCAGACCTCGCGCACCACGCCCATCTCGTGGGTGATGATCACGACGGTGATGCCGAGGCGCTCGCGCAGGTCGCTGATCAGGCGCAGGATCTGCCGGGTGGTGGAGCCGTCGAGCGCGCTGGTGGGCTCGTCGCACAGCAGCACCTTGGGCTCGGCCGCCAGGCCGCGGGCGATGCCGACGCGCTGGACCTGCCCGCCGGAGAGCTGCGCGGGGTGGTTGTGCTCGCGGCCGGTGAGGCCCACGAGGTCCACCAGCTCGGCGACACGCTCCCGGCGCTGCGCGGCGGGCACGCCGGCGATCTCGAGCGGGTGCGCGATGTTCTGGGCGGCGGTGCGGGAGTCGAGCAGGTTCGCGTGCTGGAAGACCATGCCGATGTTGCGCCGGGCGGCGCGCAGCGCCTTCCCCTCCAGGGCGGCGATGTCGGTGCCGTCCACCTCGACCCGCCCCGTGGTGGGCTTCTCGAGCCCGGTGAGGCAGCGGATCAGGGTCGACTTGCCGGCGCCGGAACGGCCGACGATGCCGTGCACGCGGCCGGGCTCGAGATGGAGGTCGATGCCGTCGAGCGCGACGACGGGGTCTCCCCTGCCCGGTGCGGGAAAGACCTTCGTGAGGCCGTCGAGAGTGATCACCACGGAAGTACAGCACCCGCACCGTCCCTGCTCCGAGCACTTGTTCATCCGGCGCAACAAAGGTCACAGACCCGCAGGCCGGGATGTGGATGGGGTCACGGGCTCGTCGACCGCCCGGCAGCCCTTCCCACTGCCGGGCCGTGCGGGGCCCCGGGCCCTGCGGCTCCCCACGCTCCCCGGCGTCGCGATCTAGCCTCTGGAGCGCTCCACCCGGGCCTCGTCCCAGACCGGCACGTCGGACTCCCGGACCGCCCCGTCGGCTCCGAAGACGACGAAGCGGTCCATGTCCCGCACGAACCAGCGGTCATGGGTGACGGCGACGACCGTGCCCTCGAAGGCGGCGAGCGCCTGCTGCAGCGCCTCGGCGGATTCGAGGTCGAGGTTGTCCGTGGGCTCGTCGAGCAGCAGCAGGGTCGCGCCGCCGAGCTCGAGCAGCAGGATCTGGAACCGTGCCTGCTGACCGCCCGAGAGGGACTCGAAGGTCTGCTCCGCGGAGCGTGCGAGCTCGTAGCGGGCCAGGGCCCTCGCGGCCTCCTCGCGCGGCCTGCCCGCCCGGTGCTCGTCCCCGCGGTGCAGGATCTCCAGCAGGGTGCGGCCCAGGAGGTCGGCGCGCCCGTGGGTCTGGGCGAACCATCCGGGACGCACGCGGGCACCCAGGCGGGCCGTGCCGGCGTGCTCCACCCGCTCGATCGGGACCTCCGCGACGGGCAGGTGCTCGGGGTCCGGATCACTGCCGCCGGCGGCGAGCAGGCGCAGGAAGTGGGACTTGCCGGAGCCGTTGGAGCCCAGCACCGCGACCCGGTCGCCGAAGCGCACCTCGAGGTCGAAGGGGTCCATGAGACCGGTGAGCTCGAGGGACCGGCAGATGATCGCCCGTTTGCCCGTGCGGCCGCCCCGCAGGCGCATGCCGAGCTTCTGCTCGCGCGGCTGCTCCTCGGGCGGGCCCGCCTGTTCGAACCGTTCCAGACGGGTCTGCGCCGCACGGTAGCGGGAGGCCATATCGGAGTTGTACGCGGCCTTCTGCTTGTACATCTGCACCAGGGCGCGCAGCTTGGCGTGCTCCTCGTCCCAGCGCCGGCGCTGCTCGTCCAGGCGTGCGAAGCGCCGCTCACGCGCCTCGGGATAGGTGCTGAAGCCCCCCGGATGGGTCCACGCGGTGTTGCCCGCGGCGCCGAGCTCGAGGGTGACGATGCCGGTGGCGGTGCGGTCCAGCAGCTCGCGGTCGTGGCTGACGTAGAGGACGTTCTTGCCGCTCTCCACCAGCCGCTCCTCGAGCCATCGCTTCCCGGGGACGTCCAGGAAGTTGTCCGGCTCGTCCAGCAGCAGCGTCTCGTCGGGACCGCGCAGCAGCGCCTCGAGGGCGAGGCGCTTCTGCTCACCGCCGGAGAGGGAGGCGACGGCGCGATCCCGGCACCCCTCGAACGTGGTGCCCAGGGCTGCCACGGTGCACACGTCCCACAGCACCTCGGCCTCGTAGCCGCCCGCTTCGCCCCAGCGGGTCAGGGCGGAGGCGAACGCCATCTGGCGCGAGGTGGAGGGATCCTCCTCCATGGCGTGCTCCGCGCTCTCCAGGGCGAGCCCCGCCTCCCGCACCTGTGGTGGGGCGAGGGACAGCAGCAGGGCATGCACCGTGGCGCCGGTGAGGAACTGCCGCATCACGCCGAGCCCACCGGTGCGGGTGACGGCGCCGGCCTCGGGCACGATCTCGCCGAGGATGATCCGCAGCAGGGTGGTCTTGCCCGCCCCGTTGGCCCCGATCAGCGCCAGACGCTCCCCGTCACCGACGCGCAGCGACACCTCGCGCAGCAGCGGACGGCCGTCGGGCAGCGCGTGGTCGACGGAGGCGACATCGAGGTATCCCATGGCTCCAGGTGTACCGCGATCGGCGGCCGGAGTCAGCACATTTTCTCCGGGCGGCCGCCTCGCCGCGGGCCCGGCCCGGCCCTGGCCCTGGCTCGGCCCGGTCCGGTCCTGGCCCCGGCCCGGCCCTGACACCCCGGCACCCCGGCACCCCGGCACCCCGGCACCCGCCTGACAAATCTCATGGCCCACCCGTGAAGCGTGCCCGCACGCCGGTGATCCCCCGCCCTACTGCCTCGCCGCCGTCCACGGGAGAGTGGAGCCACACGACCCCGCACCACCGCCGAGGAGGCGCCCCATGATCCAGGACTTCTTCACCCAGCTCACGTCCTTCGTCGAAGGCCTCGACGCCTGGCAGCAGGTCCTCGCTCTGGTGCCCGTCGGCGCCATCCCCTTCATCGAGTCCTACCTCGGCAGCATGCTCGGCACGATCGTGGGCATCCATCCGCTGGTCGCGATCCCCGCCGCCGTGCTCGGCAATCTGCTGTGCACCTTCGGCATCATCGCGCTGACCGGCCGGGCACGGGATGCGGTGACCCGGGGTCGCGGCGACGCCCGCGGAGTGGCCCGGGCGGCGGACGCCGAGTCGGGGTTCCGCAAGAAGGTCGCCACCTCGCTGGACAAGTACGGCGTCCCCGGCGTGTGCCTGCTGGGACCGCTCGTGGTGGCCTCGCAGATCACCGCTCCCACGCTGGTCGCCCTCGGCGCCACCCGCCGGCAGGTCTACGTCTGGATGGGCATCTCGATCGCCGCCTGGGGGATCCTGTTCGGGCTCTTCGGGAACCTGGTCGGCGGCGCCATCGCCTGAAGCACCGCCTGAGGCGCCTCCCGGGGCACCGCGCCCGGGGCGCCCTGAGTAGGCTCCCGGGCAGGCCCCGCCCTGCCACCCCATCGCCACCGGCCCGGAGAGGACAGCCGTGACCACGACCAGCACCCGCCAGTGGAGCATCTTCTTCAGCTACACCGCGTACTCGGTGGTGGTCGTGCTGGTGCTGATGCCGCTGGGGGTGCTGCTGGTGCTCAGCGCACGGCTCCCCGACGCGCTGGCCGCCCACCCGTTCGCCACCGTGCTGCTGCTGGTGCAGCTCGCCGTCGGCGGCTGGGCCGCCTGGCGCACGATGCACCACTGGTCGAGGTCCGAGACCTCCGCCGGGCACGGGCGCTGGGACCTGCCGCGCCTGGGATGGCTGCGACCGGACCGCAGCATGCTCGTCGTGCTGGGCCTCAGCGCAGCGATGACCGTGGTCACGCCGATGACCGGTGCTGATCCGCGGCTGCTGATCGCCTCGCTGACCCTTCTGCTCGCCCTGCTCGGGATGTGCTGGCACTGGTGGATCAGCAGCCTCGCGGCCGTGGTGCTGGGCGCCGGAGCGCTCGCCCTCGGCGCCGCCGCACCGCCGCTGGCCGTCGGCGTCCTCTTCGTGATCGCGGCGGTGACCTCCGTGCGGGCGACGCTCTGGCTGGCAGCGGTGGTGCGCGAGCTGGAGGACGCCCGTCACGCCCTGGCACAGCTCGCCGTCGCCGAGGAGCGCCTGCGCTTCGCCCGCGACCTGCACGACGTCACCGGGCGGGACCTGTCCGTGATCGCGGTGAAGTCCGAGCTGGTGGCCCAGCTCGCCGAGCGGGGAGATCCCCGCGCCGTGGAGCACGGGCGGGAGGTCGCGCAGATCGCCCGCACCTCGCTGGCCGAGATCCGCGCGCTCGTGCGCGGCTACCGGGAGGCGGATCTCGCCTCCGAGCTGCGCGGCACCGCCTCGCTGCTGCGCTCCGCCCAGGCGAGCGTGCGGATCGAGGGCGACGCCGACCTCGTCCCCGCCGACCATGCCGCGACCGCCGCCTGGGTGCTGCGCGAGGGCGGCACCAACATCCTGCGCCACGCCGACCCGTCGGCCGTCACCCTCGCGCTGGGCCCCGACGGGATCACCCTCACGAACGACGGCGCCCCGGACAGCGGCGAGGTGCACGAGGGCAGCGGCCTGACCGGCCTGCGCGAGCGCCTCGATCCCGGCAGCCGCCTCACCGTCACTCGCGAGGGCGGGACCTTCACCCTCGACGTCCGCTTCGAGACCACCGGAGAGCCCCGATGACGCACGAGCCCAGCTCCCCTCCCGTCGAGCCCCTGCGGGTGATCCTCGTCGACGACGAGCACCTGATCCGCTCGGCCCTGGCCACGATGCTCTCCCTCGAGGACGACCTCGCGGTGGGCGGCGAGGCCGGGTCGGTCGCCGACGGGGTGTGCCTGGCCGGCGCCGAGCAGCCGGACGTCGCGGTCGTGGACCTGCAGCTGCCCGACGGGGACGGCCTGGACCTGTGCGCCCGGATCGCGGAGGTCTCCCCCGCCACGCGCTGCCTGGTCCTCACCTCGCACGCCCGGCCCGGCTACCTCAAGCGCGCCCTCGCGCAGGGGGTGCTGGGCTTCCTGCCGAAGACCGCCTCGGCCGAGCAGCTGGCCCGTGCCGTGCGCGCGGTCGCCGCGGGAAGGCGCGCGATCGACCCGGAGCTCGCGGCGGAGACCATCTCCTCGGGCGACTCCCCGCTCACGCCCCGGGAGTCCGACGTGCTCGAGTACGCGGCCGACGGTGCCGCCGTGGAGCAGATCGCCCGGCGCGCCCACCTCGCCGAGGGCACGGTGCGCAACTATCTCTCGAGCGCCCAGGCGAAGCTGCACGCCGCGAACCGGCACGAGGCGGTCGCGATCGCGCGCCGTCAGGGCTGGATCTGAGTCAGGCGCTCGCGCCCTCGGCGAAGCTCGTCTCCACGATCTCCGCGACGTCCAGCGGTTCGCTGTAGGTGATCTGCTCGGCCTCGATCCACACGCTCTGCATCGCCTCGAGCTGATCGGGCTGCGGGGCGAGATCGGGCAGGTAGGTGTACATCGGGGAGGACTTCAGCACCTCGATGTCCTGGCCGAGGGTGTCGGAGAGGATCTGGTAGACGTCGTCGCTCTGGGTGCCGTCCTCGGAGAGCTCCTGCGCGCCCTTCGCGAGCGCGGTGAAGAAGCCCTGCGCGTGCTCGGCGGTCACGAAGGTCTCGGAGTAGATGACGCCGGTGCCTGTGGTGCCCTGCGCGGGCACCGCGATCGGGGAGGCGACGCCCGCCTCCTCCATCGAGCTGGAGAAGGGGGCCGACGGGGTCGCGGCGTCGACGGAGCCGTTGGTGATCGCGGGCTCCTGGTCGGGGGTGGCGAGATTGGAGATCTCCACGTCGTTCAGGGTCAGCCCGCCCTCCTCGAGCATCGCTGCGAGCAGGTAGCCGCCGGTCGCTCCGGGGCCGCCGGCGACGCCGATGGTGCGGCCCTCGAGGTCCGCGACGGTGGAGACCGTGCCGTCGTCGATGAGCTCCTGGCGCACCTCGAGGGCGGTGGGCGAGTTCTCGGGGTCGCCCGGGGAGATGCCCATCGAGCCGACCACCTTGAAGGCCAGCCCCTGCTCGAGGGCGTTGAACATGCCGGCGCTGAACCCGGCGACCATCACGTCGAGCTGGTCGTTGGAGAGCATCGGCACGCCGTCCTGGCCGGACTGCAGCGGGGTCAGCTCGAGGGTGATGCCCTCGTCCTCGAAGTAGCCCATCGAGTCGGCCACGTACAGCGGCGCGAACAGGGCCGAGGGCAGGTGGCCCACTCGCACGGTGCCGTCGGTGCCGCTTCCCGAGCCGGAATCGGGGTCCTCCCCGGTCACGGCGGAGCCGCAGGCGGCCAGGGCGGTGCCGACCGCGGAGGCGGAGGCGAGGGAGAGAAGGGTGCGTCGTCGCATGACGTGCTCCTTTGCAGTGGTCGTGGCGGGATGCCGTGGATCGTGCGGTGGCGGGGTCAGCGCGCGCGGCGCCAGGGCAGCAGCAGCGTCTCCGAGCGGCTGAGCAGGGTGGTGACCACGGCGCCGATCACGCCGATCACCACCAGCCCCACGTACAGCTTCTCGGGGATGAACAGCTGCCAGGAGTTCCAGATCAGGTAGCCGAGCCCGGTGGAGGTGGCGCCGGTGAACTCGACCGCCGTGACCACCACGACGGCGGTGCCGGTGGCGGTCTTCAGCCCCGAGAACACGAAGGGCATCGCCCCGGGAAGGACCACGAAGCGGAAGCGGTCGAAGCCCCGCGCGCCGTAGGCCGAGCCGGCCTCGAGCAGCTTCCGGTCGATCGCCCACACGCCCGAGACGGTGTTGATCTGCATGATGAAGAAGGTGGTGATGAAGACCGCGATGATCTTCGGCAGCTCGGTGGGGCCGAAGATCATCAGCAGGATCGGGAAGATCGCGATCTTCGGCAGCGGGTAGAGCGCGGAGAAGAGGGGTCCGAGCGCGGCGTTCAGGGCGCGCGAGGAGCCCATCAGCAGGCCCACCACGATGCCGGACAGCGCACCCAGACCGCCGCCCACGAGCAGTCGCATCAGGGTGGGGGCGGTGTGCATCCACAGCTCGCCGCTGAGGACCATCTCGTAGCCGGCCGCGACGATCCGGGTGGGCGGCGGGAAGAAGCGCGGGTCGATGATCTGGACCCGGGCGCTGACCTCCCACAGCACCAGCAGCAGGATCGGGGTGGCGATCGACAGCACCAGGTCGCGGGTGGCCAGGGCGCGGTCGCGGGACCGCTGTGCGCGGGCGGCGACGAGGGTGCGCTGCTCACGGTCGTTCATGCGGACTCCTCGGCGGTGCGCGCGTCCTCGCGCAGAAGGTTCCAGATGCGGGCGCGCAGCTCGCTGAACTCGGGGCTGCGCTCGATGTCGAAGGAGCGGGGGCGCTCGAAGGGGACGGTGATGTCCTCGCGCAGCGTGCCGGGGCGGCCGGACATGACGATGACCCGGTCGCCGAGGATGATCGCCTCGTCGATGTCGTGGGTGACCATGAGCACCGTCTTGCGCTCGGACTCCCACAGGGCGATGAGCTCCTCCTGCATGAGCATGCGGGTCTGGGCGTCCAGCGCGCCGAGCGGCTCGTCCATGAGCAGCAGCGGCGAGCCGGTGGCGAAGGCGCGGGCGATCGCGACGCGCTGGCGCATGCCGCCGGAGAGCTGGTGGGGGTAGGCGCCGGCGAAATCGGTCAGGCGCACCCGCGCGAGCCAGTCGTCGGCGATGCGGCGGCGCTCGGCGGTCCCGGTGCCGCTCATGCGCAGGCCGAAGGCGACGTTCTCCCGCACCGTCATCCAGGGGAAGACGCCGTGCTCCTGGAACACGAAGGCGGCGGGGATCCGCTGGCCCTCGTCGGGCATCGTGACGGTCCCGACCGTGCGCTCCTCGAGCCCGCCGAGGATGCGCAGGAAGGTGGACTTCCCGCAGCCCGAGGGGCCGACGATGCAGGTGAAGGACCCCGGTTCGAGGGTGAGGGAGAAGTCCTCGAGGGCCCACACCGGGTCCTGCCCGGAGAAGAAGACCTTCGAGACGTCGTCGGCGACGACGCCGGACGGCGGCACGTCTGCGTTCATGGCTGCTCCTCGACCTCACGATGGCGGGACCACGATAGTCCCGATGTTCGCATCGCGAGACCGGCGGCCCACGGTGCGGACGGAGCTCGGCGCTCGCCGGGGGCCCGCTCCGCGGGGGACCGGGCTCAGCGAGCGGCGGATGCAGAGGAGTCCGCGCGCAGCGGGCGCGGAGGCGTCAGCGCGCGCGGCGGGCGCGGAAGAAGTCGCGCAGCAGGTCCCCGCACTCCTGCGCGCGCACGCCGGTGGTGAGCTCGACGCGGTGGTTCAGGCGCGGCTCGCGCACCAGGTCGTAGAGGGAACCGGCGGCCCCGGCCTTGGGGTCCATGGCGCCGACGACGAGGCGCTCCGTGCGGGCCAGCACGATCGCTCCCGCGCACATGGTGCAGGGCTCGAGGGTGACCACGAGGGTGGAGCCGGTGAGGTTCCAGCGCCCCGTGACCTCCGCGGCCCGGCGCAGGGCCAGGATCTCGGCGTGGGCGGTGGGGTCCTCGTCGGCCTCGCGTCGGTTCCCGGCGGCGGCGAGCACGGTGCCGTCGGCGCCGACGACGACCGCGCCGATCGGGACGTCGGCCGGTTCGCGGGCGGCGGCGGCCCGGGCCTCGTCGATCGCGAGGCCCATCAGCGCGTCGTCGGTCAGCGAGTCGTCGGTCAGCGCGTCGACGGTCGGGGGATCGGTCATGGGGTCATTGTCGCGCCTCGGGCCTCAGGACCGCTCCCCCACCACCCGGTAGCGGGCCTCGAGCAGCGCGCCGTTGGTGCCGTGCTCGAGCAGCTCGAGGTCGAAGCGTCCGTCCAGCAGCGGCTTGCCGGCCCCGAGCGTGACAGGGGCGATGGACACGAGGATCTCGTCGAGCATCCCGGCGCGGGCGAACTCGGCGGCGAGGCCTCCGCCGCCCACGATCCAGACGTCCTCGCCGCCGGCCACCTCCTCGATCGCCGCGCGGTGGCCGTCGGGTGGCCCGGAGACGACGGTGACGCCCTCCCGCTCCTCCGCGGGCGCGCGATGGGTGAACAGGAAGGTGGGCTGGGTGAAGACCCAGGCCCCCTCCACGGTCCCGTCGTGGGCGAGGACCCAGTCGTAGGTGCTGCGGCCGGTGACGATCGCACCGACCCCGGCGATGAAGTCGTCGTAGGGCAGGATGGAGTCCTCACCGGTGGGCTGGGAGAGCAGCCAGTCCAGGCTGTGGTGCTCGTCGGCGAGGAAGCCGTCGAGGGTGGTCGCGGTGTAGAAGCGGTAGCGGGTCATGGCTGTTCTCCTGTGCGTCGTCGGTGCCAGAGGATCGGATCGGGGTCCAGGTGGGCGGCGGTGGTGTCGAGGCCGGCGTCGGCGAGCATCCAG
Organism: Brachybacterium sp. AOP43-C2-M15; assembly: GCF_052446295.1. NCBI lineage: Bacteria > Bacillati > Actinomycetota > Actinomycetes > Micrococcales > Dermabacteraceae > Brachybacterium > Brachybacterium sp. AOP43-C2-M15. The sequence goes on along the minus strand of NZ_JBQSWB010000007.1, from coordinate 122,047 downwards.
CGCGCGAGCTGGCGCCGATGGGTCGAGTAGGTGAGCTCGTGGGCGAGGATCTGCGAGAGCAGGAACGATTCGGGCGGATCGCACAGCGCGTCGACGATCGCGTCCTGCCAGGCGCCGCGGCGGTCCACGTCCCGGAGCATCGCGAGCCACCGCGGGGCCGTGCGGCGGTGGCGCGCGGCGAGAGATGCGGGGTCGTCGGGGCCGGAGAGGTCGGGCTCCCCCTCCCCGGCGATGCTGGCCAGCCACGGCTCCCTGCTGAGCACCAGATGGCGCATCACCTGGGCGAGCGTCTCGTCGGGCCCGTCGAAGCCGCGCGGGCGGCTGCCGGGCAGGCGCATCGCCCGGTAGGCGTCCTCCCCCACCTCGGCGGCCGCGGTCAGCAGCACGTCGACGTCGTCGAGGTCGTGCTGGACGAGGAGGGTCAGGACGTCCCCCGAGGAGCTCTCCCGGGCGCGGCCGGCATCGACGTACAGAGTCGTCGGCGAGTGGAAGTGGATGCCGTTGGGGGCGGGCAGCCAGTGGCCTCGCTCCGCACGGGAGGGCAGGTCCGAGGGCGCGCAGCCGAAGGCCCGACGGAACGCCCGGGAGAATCCCTCGACGGAGTCGTAGCCGGCGGCGAAGGCCACCTCGGTCACCGCCGCCCCGCCCTGCAGGCTCCAGGCGGCCCGCTCGAGCCGCACCCGTCGGCGCATGGCCGAGGGCGTCTCGCCCGCGCGCCGGCGCACCGTGCGCTGGAAGTGGAAGGGGGACAGGTGCGCGCCGGCCGCCATCTCCTCGAGGGAGGCGCCGTCCGCCTCGAGCACCGCGTCGAGCAGTCGCCGCAGGGGATCCGTCTCGGTCATGGATCCAGTATCGGCACGCTCGCACGGGATCCGCCCGACCGATCTTGCGCACCTGAGCGCGAGGGACGCGAGGAGGGACACGGGGCAGGTGCGCGTGAGAGCGGGCTCTCCCGCCGCAGACGGCGCATTCGTCGGCCCCGTCCCGGTCGCTCCGGTAGATTCCCCCCATGCGCGTTCTGGAGATCGACCACCCCCTCGTCGCCCACAAGCTGTCGGTGCTGCGCAATCGCGCCACCCACTCCTCGGTGTTCCGTCAGCTCGCCGACGAGCTGGTGACCCTCCTGGCCTACGAGGCGACCCGCAACGTCGCCGTCGCGCCGGTGCAGATCGAGACCCCGGTGACCACGATGACCGGCACCAAGCTGGCCTCCCCCAAGCCGATGGTGGTGCCCATCCTGCGCGCCGGCCTCGGCATGCTCGACGGCCTCACCCGTCTGCTGCCCACCGCCGAGGTGGGCTTCCTGGGCATGGTCCGCAACGACGAGACGCTCGAGGTCACCACCTACGCGAACCGCCTCCCCGACGACCTCACCGGCCGTCAGTGCTTCGTGCTCGACCCGATGCTCGCCACCGGCCACACCCTGATCGCCTCGTGCGAGTACCTGCACGAGCGCGGCGCCCGCGACATCACCTGCGTGACCCTGCTGGCCGCTCCCGAGGGTCTGACGGCGCTCGACGAGCAGCTCGACCCCTCGATCGACCTGACCGTCGTCACCGCGTCCATCGACGAGAAGCTCGACGAGAGGGGCTACATCGTGCCCGGCCTCGGCGATGCCGGCGATCGCCTCTTCGGGGTCGTCGACTGACGCACGGCCGGTCCGACTCTCCCGGGACGACGTCGCGCCCCGGCGGGGCTCCGCCGCAGGCGACGGCCTGACCTGCCGGAAGCGCAGGGATGACCTGCGCTGTTTCACACTGTGAACGCGTCCTTGCCCCCTGCGGCGGTTCGGGGCAGGATCTCTCCCATGACCTCGATCGCCGCGTTCCGCGAGACCACCTGCCGGGTGGTCCGCTCCGCGATGCGTTCGATGATGTGCATGATGATGATGCCGATGATGCATCGTCAGCCGAGCCTCTGAGCGCTCACGACTCCTCCGAGGTCGGCTGACAGGAGCCGGCCGGAAGGCGCGGGCTCCAGGTGCCACCGGGAGCACACCCCCTGACCGATCCGCCTGCGGGCGTCGATCCCTGGGATCCCGGGTCCACCAGCCGCCGCGCTCATCGCGCCGCCTCTCGGAGAACTCGCATCATGACCATCGCCCTGGATCGCCCCACCACCCCTGTCACCGACACCCGTACCCCCTCCCCCCGCGCCCTGCGACGGGTCGGAGGCACCGCGCCGCGGCCCCAGGCCGCGGAGGACGCCGTGACCATCACCGTGTCCGTCACCCTGCCGGTCGGCACCGGCGACGTCGAGACCGCCCTCATCGCGGACGAGCTGCGCACCCGGGCCCAGCGCCTGGTCGCAGCCCGCGACGGCCGCACCGCGGTCGCGGTCAACAGCCCGCAGTCCTTCTCCGCCACCGGCCGCTCGACCGCCCGCACCTTGCCGCCGCGCGGCCAGGGCGCCGCCGCCGTCAGCCCGCTGCGTCCCCGTCGCGCCGGTGTGGTCTCGCCGAACTCGCCGGCCCGTCGGGATGCCGAGGCTGCTCGTCGCCGCGCCCTCCAGGCGACGGCGGTCAGCCCGGCGAGCCCGTCGCTGGCCCCCGAGGACAGCCTGGTCGTCGACCTGTTCGGCCGTCGGGTGCGGATCGACGGGCAGGACGTGGACTTCACGTACAAGGAGTTCGAGCTGCTGGCGCAGCTGGCGCGCAACGCGCGGCGCACGATCTCCCGCACCGAGCTCATGGAGACGGTGTGGGCCGAGGCGTCCGAGGACACCGGCGAGCGCACGGTCGATGTGCACGTGCGCCGGGTGCGCACCAAGCTCGGCCGCTACCGTCGCCTGATCTCGACCGTCCGCGGTGCGGGCTACCGCCTCGACCCGGGCAGCGACGTCGCGATCCTCTCCTGAGGCCGCGCTCCGCCGGCGCACGACCGTGATCTGCAGCTCGTGCGCCGGCGGTCGCCCGTCGCGGTCGCCCGTCGCGCGCTGCGACCTCGCGCGCTGCCGGGGAATCGGTCCCGGAGCCGGCCTGGGGAATCAGCCGGGAAATGCGACGAGCGGCCCGGAGCTCTTCACCGACAGTGTCGGGGGCTCACGGACCGCTCGTCTGGGCCTGTCGTCCGTCAGGGGTGGGTGCGGGCGAACAGGCTGGACGGGCTGCCATAGGTGGGGGAACCTGGCGTTGTTGCCCGTCCGGCCGCTCCCCATGAGGGGGGTCGTGGGAAGCGGCACATCTATAAAATTTTCAACGTCTTCCGACACCCGGAAGACTACCAGCAGATCTCGGGAGGCGCCCCCCGGATCGCCGGTGACGGCCCGCCCGGAGGCGGATTCGTCGTGCCACTGAGTCTAGGCCCTCTCCCCCGCTGTGTAAACGCGCCACCCCCGGCTGTTTTTGCAGGTGACATGCAGATTCAGGGAAGGGTGACCTCAGTGGTGCGCACCTCATCCCTTCGTCATGGAAGCACCAAATCACGAGGCGAGGCGACGGTTCCCGCGGAGCCGGCACCTCCTCGCGCACGGGCGCCAACCGCTCTCCGCACCCAGCCGGCTCCCGGCTTCGACCGGATGGTTCAGGCGCGATCCAGGGAAACTGTGAGCACCGTCGCATCGTCATGCCTCTTGCGCGGAGCGCGATCCGGCGTGAGGGCGGCCTCCGCGGTGCGCAGCTCGCGCAGCAGCGCGGCCGGGTCCGCCGACAGGGACCGCGCCAGCGAGGCCTCGTCATGCAGCCCCAGCAGGTCGACCGCGCGGGTGATCCCGTCGCTGACCAGGTGGACGGCGCTCAGCTCTGCCAGCGGGACCCGGCCCGTCAGCGCCTGCGCGGCCGCTTCGGGCTCGTGCCGGGCCACCCAGAATCCGCCGGAAGCGTTGCGGCGCGCCTCGATCGCCGGGGAGTCCGCCTCCTCGCGCACCACGTCGTCGACCCGGGGATCGGTGCACCGGGTGACCGCGCCCGCCCTGTCCACCAGCAGCAGGGAGGAGTCGCACAGCACCAGGTGCTCGAGGTGCTCGCTCCCGCATCGCACCGCGACGACGGTCGCGGAGGGCCCGCCGCGCTCGAGATCGCACTCCCCCTCGTGCAGGGAGCGCACCTCCCCGATCGCCTCGGCGAGGGCCCGGGCGAGGGGGACGGAGGGGTCCTGGGCGAGAGCGAGCAGGCGCGCCGCCAGGGCATGGGAGAACCAGGCCACGGAGTGATGGCAGCCCGCGCGGAAGCGCCGGGCCACCCCGGCTCCGTCGAGCAGGACGGCCACGTCCCCGAGGACGCCCGCGGCGTCCTCGTCGGCTCCGGGGATCGCAGGGTCGCTGAGCAGTGTGGTGTGCACGCCACCACTGTAGGGAGGCCGGGGCCCGGCTCCTGCCCCGAGCGCCCGTAGAGTGGACGCGAACCATCAGGACGCGGAAGGAACCCCAGATGATCGTGCAGGCGCGGATCACCTCCGACACCACGGCGACCGTGCATCTCGCCGACGAGACGGTCGAGGTCTCGGGCGCCGATCTGCCGGAGATCCGAGACCGCGTCAAGCAGGTCTTCATCAGCTCCGCGAAGGCCGCCGAGGACGACCTCGACGTGGTCATCGTCGAGCCCGGCGTCCGCCACCACCTGCGGGTGGAGCCCTCGGGACGGATCACGGGACGGGATGCGGACGACCGCCCGGTGCACGGCCCGGACATCGAGGACCCGCTGACCGCCCCGGCCACCGGCGACGCGCACGACACCCGCGACACCGACGTTCCCGCCGAGACCGTCGATCCCGCCGACACCGCCGAGCCCGGCGAACCCGCCCACCTCGACCGGCGGGCGCTCGGCAGCCCCGCCACCGGCGAGCTGCCCTCCGTGCGCCCCCACGGAGGCCGGCGGCGCCGTGCCGCGGCGCTCCCGCCCTCGGCGGCCGACGGGGACCGGGACGCGAGGTCGGCTCCGTCAGCACGCTCCGGGCATTCGGCCCGTTCAGCGCCGTCGGCGCACTCCGCCGCCTCGGCGGGATCCGCCGCACAGGTGCACTCCGCCGCCTCCGCGGGGTCCGCCGCATCGGCAGGGTCCGCCGCACCGTCGGGCTCCGCGCCGTCGGCGCCGTCGGCCGCCTCCGCGCCGTCGGCCGCACCTGCCGAGGAGCCGACGGCGCGACGCCCGCTGCCGGCGCGCACCGTGCCGCAGAAGGACTCCTCGCGCCCCACCCTGCAGGACCTCCAGACCTCGACCGCGAAGCGGGAGAAGGTCCGGGCCACTCTCGGGATCCCCGGGCTGGTCACCCGGCTCAGCGGCGGGCTGATCACCCCGCGACCGAACGCGCGCGAGCGCCGGGAGACCGAGCGCCTGGAGCGGATCCGTCGGCCGCTGGACGGACCGCGCAACATCGCGGTGGTGAACCTCAAGGGCGGGGCGCACAAGACCACCTCCTCCCTGATGATCGCGGCGACCCTCGGCGTGACCCGCGGGGGCAACGTCCTGGCCTGGGACAACAACGAGACCCGCGGCACCCTGGGCTGGCGGGGCATCCCCTCGGACCATCACCGCACCGCGGTGGACCTGCTCCACGACATCGACCGGATGCGCTCGCCCGAGGCGAGCAGCGCGGACCTCGACCCCTACGTGCGCCCGCAGGGCGGGATGCGCTTCGACATCCTCGCCTCGGACGAGGACCCGGGCTCGGCCGCCTCGATCGACGCCGCGGCCTTCGGCGAGCTCGACGACGCGCTCTCGCGCTTCTACCGGATCAAGGTGATCGACACCGGCAACAACGTGCGCGCCTCGAACTGGCTGGCCGCCGTGCGGAGCGCGGACCAGCTGGTCATCGTCTCCACCGTGCGCGAGGACACCTTCAACGCCGCGGCCTGGATGATCGACGAGCTGCGGGCCACGGGTCTCGCCGAGCAGGTGGACCACGCGGTGACGATCCTGTCGCACTCCTCGAAGGGGAAGTTCGACCCGACGCTGCGCGGACGGCTGCTCGCCCACTTCGGCGCCCACACCCGCGCCGTCACCGAGGTGCCCTACGAGAAGCAGTTCGTCGACGGCTCCCACCTGGACTGGAGCCGCGTCTCCCCGGCCACCAAGGAGGCCTGGCTCGACGCGACCTCGCTGATCATCGACGGCCTCTGAGCCGTCGTCCACAGCGCGGGCTCCGCACCGACGCGCGTCGGCACGGAGCCCTAGTCTGAGGTCATGCCCCTCCGCCGCCTCCATCTCGTCCTCGACGACGACCTGGGACCCGCGCTGTGGGTGCGCGAGCAGACCGGGCCGGGCCGCTCCCGCGCCCTCGAGGACCTCGGCCCGCTGCGCCGCGAGGCTCCGGAGGGGATCGCGCAGGCCCTCTGCGAGGCGCCGGACCAGCTTCGCCACCGGGTGCGGATCCCCGGCCGCGACGGCGATCGCCGGGTCCCGGCGCTGCCGCTGGCCGGCACCGCCCTGACCGCCCTGGTGGGTGCCGCGACCGTCCTGCTCGAGGAGCGCTTCGGGGAGGAGTTCGCGGACCATCTCGCCGCGCTGATCAGCGACGGAGCCGCCGCCCGGCTCGACGCCGAGCTGATCGCCATGCCGGATCTGGTCGCCGCGGTGGTGCTGGACCTGCGCGCGCAGTCCCTCGTCGAGCGCCGCCACCTGCGGGCCCGGGCGCACGAGCAGTACGGACGCCCGGTGATGGAATGGCGCGCCCCCGAGAAGGACGCCCCGCCGCTGCTGCACTCGCTCGTGGACGGACACGCCCGCGCCGCCTTCGCCGAGCACCTGCGCCGGCAGCCCGCCCCCGCGCAGGACCGCTGCGGGGTGCTGTGGGCGCTGGCCGACGAGGGCGAGCTGCACGCCGACCTCCCCACCCAGCGCCGCCTCACCGCGGCCTTCGACGACTTCGTGGACTCCGGACGGCCCGGGGTGAAGCTCGGCTCGCGGGACAGCGAGCTGGTGGTGCGCCTGTTCCAGCCGCCGATCGGCACGGCCTGGCCGCTGCAGACCTGCCTGCGGGAGGCCGACGGGACGGTGCACCCGGTCGCGGACCTGCGCGCCGTGGGCGACCTCACCACCGCGGGCGCGGCCGAGGCCTCCGCCGCGGTGATGCGCCTCGCGCCGACGGTCCGCGGTGCGGCCGTGGACGACACCGGCGTGGACTGGCTGCTGACCACCGCCGAGGCCTCCGCGTTCCTCTCCCGCGACACCCCCGCCCTCGAGGAGGCCGGGGTCACCGTGCTGCTGCCGCGCGACTGGACCACGCAGCGCACGACACTGCGCCCGCAGGAGGTCGAGGAGGAGCCCGGCGAGCGCAAGGGCTCCGGGGTGGGTCTCGGGGCGATGGCCTCCTTCCGCTGGCGGGTCGCGGTCGGGGACACCGAGCTCACCGAGGAGGAGATGGAGCAGATCCGCGAGGCGCAGACCGAGCTGGTGCAGCTGCGCGGGCAGTGGGTGCGGCTGGACGCGAGCACCCTGCGCGCCGCCGAGCGGTTCCTCGACGCCTTCGGCGAGCGCACCCGCGGAGAGCGGGGGCAGGGACCGGCGCAGGGGCAGGGGCAGGAGCGGGGCCCGTCGTCGCGACGGCGGCAGGAGCGTGCGAGCGCGCAGCCGCCGCCGCTGCCCCCCGCACCGGTGCCCGCCGAGGTCACGGGCCGGGCGCCCTGGATGGAGATGTTCTCGCTGATCCTCTCCCCCGACGCGGCGGACGTCGACTTCGGCCTCGATGCGCTGCTCTCGGGGGGCAGCAACGGCCTGGCCCGCCTGATGCCCGGCGGGCAGGGCCCCTCCCCCCACCCGCAGCCCGATGCGCTGCACGCGACCCTGCGGCCCTACCAGCTCGACGGGCTGAACTGGCTGTGGGCCCTGGACCGGCAGGGACTCGGCGGGATCCTCGCCGACGACATGGGGCTGGGCAAGACAATGCAGGTCCTCGCCCTGCTGTGCCGGGAGCGGGAGGGCACGCACGGCCGGGCCCCGGCAGAGCGCGTCGGGCCCACCCTGCTGGTGTGCCCCATGTCGGTGGTGGGCGCCTGGCAGCGCGAGGCCGCGACCTTCGCCCCCGACCTCGCCGTGCACGTCCATCACGGCGGGGACCGGCTGCGGGACGAGTCATTCGTCTCCGGCGCCGCGGACCTCGACCTCGTCATCACCACCTACTCGCTGCTGGCCCGCGACCTGCAGGCGCTCTCAGCCGTGTCCTGGCACCGGCTGGTGTTCGACGAGGCGCAGCACGTGAAGACCCCCGCCACCCAGGTAACCCGGGCCGCTCGCGCGCTGCAGGCCCCGCACCGGCTGGCGCTGACGGGCACCCCGGTGGAGAACCGGCTCGCGGACCTCCACTCCCTCATGGAGGTCGTGAACCCGGGCCTGCTGGGCGGGGCGAAGGACTTCCAGGACCGGGTGGCGACCCCGATCGAGGAGGAGGGCGACGGCGGTGCCCTCAGCCGTCTGAAGCTCGTCACCGCCCCGTTCATCCAGCGCCGCCTGAAGACGGACCGCACCATCATCGAGGACCTGCCGGAGAAGATCGAGCTGAACCGGGTGGTGAACCTGACCACGGAGCAGGCGGGGCTGTACGAGGCGATCGTGCAGGAGCTGATGGGGCAGATCGACGGTGCCGACGAGAAGCGCCGACGCACCCTCGTGGTCTCCGCGATCACCCGGTTGAAGCAGGTGTGCAACCATCCCGCCCACTACCTCGGGGACGGCTCTGCGCTGGTGCGCGACGGCGAGCACCGCTCGGGCAAGCTCGAGCTCGTCGACGACCTGCTGCAGACGGCTTTCGAGGAGGGCCAGAAGGCGCTGCTGTTCACCCAGTTCACGACCTTCGGGCACCTGCTGGTGCCCTACTGGCAGGAGCGCTTCGCCGAGTTCGGGATCGATGTGCCCTTCCTGCACGGCGGGGTCTCCAAGCGCGACCGCGACCAGATGGTCGCCGAGTTCCAGCAGCATCGCGACCGGCCCGGGCTGATGCTGCTGAGCCTGCGCGCGGGCGGCACCGGCCTCACCCTCACGGCGGCGAACCATGTCGTCCACCTCGACCGCTGGTGGAACCCCGCGGTCGAGAACCAGGCCACCGACCGCGCCTTCCGCATCGGGCAGCGCCGCGACGTGACCGTGAACAAGCTGGTCAGCGCCGGAACCGTCGAGGAGAAGATCGACACCGTGCTGCAGGACAAGCAGGCGCTGGCGGAGCTGACCGTCGGCCCCGGGGAGGACTGGCTGTCCGGGCTCGACGACGACCGGCTGCTGGACCTGCTGGCGCTCGAGGACGACGGCGACGACCGGAGGGACGGACGATGAGCATCATCCTGCGCTCGCGCCGCGGCGCGATCGGGACCCGCTGGCACGCGGTGGCCCTGCGCGAGGGCGCCGAGCAGCTGCTGGGCCCGGCCCGGGTGGGTCGCGGGAAGGCCGACGCCCGGGCCGGGCGGGTGCAGTGGCTGGACGTCGAGGCGGGGATCGTGCGCGGCGACGTGCTGGACGCCGAGGGCGAGCTGCATCAGGCACGGCTGGACCTGCCCGCCTTCCGCCCGGACGACCGCCGCGCCTTCCTGCAGGTCGCGCGCTCGCATCCGGAGCTCCCGGCGCGCATGGCCGGCGGCGACTACCCGCAGGGGATCGAGGCGGAGCTGGCCGCCTCGGAGATCTCGCTGCTGCCGCGGGACGCCTCCGAGCTCACCCACGACTGCTCCTGCCTGGACTGGCCCGGTCCCTGCCGCCACGTCGGTGCGCTCGTGTACGTGCTGGTCGAGGCGGTCGACGACGCGCCGGCGCTGCTGCTGACCCTGCGCGGCCTCGCGCTCGAGGACCTGGTGGCGCCGGCCGGGCCCGGCCCCGGCGGGGTGACCCCGGGCGAGGGAACGGTGCCGAACGGCGCCGAGGAGGCGGACGGTGCCGAGGCGGACGGCGACGGCCCGGAGCAGCCCGAAGCACCGGTCTTCGACCCCGCGCGGACCGATCCGGCGCGGCTCGCGGAGGTGGTCGGGGAGGACGTCGCCGCGGTCATCCACCGCTTCTACACCGACGCCTCCTGAGCGGCCCGCAGCCCCTACAGTGATCAGCATGCCTGAGACCCACCTCGCGACCCCCGCCCCCCTCGACGCCGTCACCGACACCGTGCCCGGCACCGTGCCGGACACCGTCCTCGAGAAGGTCGCCGCGCTCTTCGACGGTGCCGTCGCCGAGCACCGCACCTCGGGGGTGACCTGGGCGATCGTCGGCGGGCACGAGCACGGGCAGGCGGTCCTGGGGCACGGCGCGGCCGGGCACCGGGAGCTCGCCGACGGCGCTCCCGCGGCGGGGTCCGGGCCGATGGACCGCGCGACCGTCTCCCGCATCGCCTCGATGACGAAGTCCTTCACCGCCGCCACCGTCCTGGCCCTGCGGGACGAGGGGCGCCTGCGCCTGGACGACCCGGTCTCGGCCCATGTCCCCGAGGCGACCGGAGCCTTCGATCTCGCCGCCGACGATCGCGAGCCCACCCTGCGGGAGCTGCTCACCATGAGCGCGGGCCTGGTGACCGACAACCCCTGGGGCGACCGGCAGCAGGCGATGGCGCGCGAGGACTTCGCCCGGGTGCTGGACGGCGGGCTCGGGCACGTGCACCGCCCCGGCACCGGCTTCGAGTACTCCAACACCGGCTACGCCCTGCTGGGTCGCGTGATCGACGAGGTCACCGGCGGTGACTTCGCCGGAGAGGTCCGCCGGCGGTTCCTGACCCCGCTCGGCCTGGCGGCCAGCGGCTGGTCCGCCGCGGAGATCGACACCTCGCACCTGGCCACCGGGCACCGCCTGGCCGACCGCACCGACGCCAGCCGCTTCGAGCCCGTGCCGCTGGACGGCCACGGCGTGTACGGCGCGATGGCCGGGCTGTTCTCCACCGTGGACGACATCGCCGCCTGGGTGCGCTTCCTCGCCGCGGCCGATGCGCCCGACGCCGCCGAGCGCCCCGCCGGTCCGCTCGCGACCGCGTCCCGCCGCGAGATGCAGCAGCTGCACCGCCACCACCCGCTGGCCGCCCTGCCCGTGGAGCCCGGCGAGCCCTCCGGCACCTCCCGCGGCTACGACCGGGTGCGCGGCTACGGCTACGGTCTGGTCGTCGAGCACTTCCCGGATCTCGGCCAGGTGATCTCCCATTCCGGCGGCTATCCCGGCTACGGCTCGTTCATGGTGTGGCACCGCGACTCCGGGGTGGGTGTGGTGGCGCTCGCGAACTCCAAGTACGCCCCCGCCACTCCGCTGTCGATGCAGACCCTGCGCCTGCTGCAGCGCGAGGTCCCGCAGCTGCTGGCCCGGCGGTCACCGCAGGCCGCGCCCCGCACGCACCGGGCGGCGGAGGCGGCGCTGGCCTGGCTGCGCGGCGAGGACGACCTGGACACCCTCGCCGACGCCTGGTTCGCCGACACCATGGACCTCGACGTGCCGCGGGAGGAGCGGCGCCGCCGTCTGGCCGCGGCGCTCGCGACGGCGGGGCTGGACCGCTCCGCGCTCGCGGGGCTGGGCGCAGGGGATGCCCGCGTGCTCAGCCGTGCCCAGCTGCGCTGGACCGTGCCCGGGACGGGGCCGGGGGCGGCGTCGGTGCGGATCGACCTGCTGATGGATCCGCGCCGCGACGCGCTGGTGCAGGCTCTGGACACCACCGCGGTCCCCGCGGGCTGACCCCGCGAGCAGAGCCCAGAGCACTGCAGAGGTCAGCGGAGGTCAGCAGAGGTCAGCAGTGCGGGGCGCGCACGGCTCAGGAGAAGGCGAGGCCCTCCCCGTCGGGGGACTCGGTGCAGGAGACGTAGGAGCCCTCCGGGGTGAGCGCGATGACGCCCTCGTCCTCGGGGACGCACTCCTGGCCGGGCTCCACCTCGGCGAAGGCGGAGTCGATGCTGCTGACCGCCTCGTCGCCGCCCGGCCCCGAGGCCGAGATGCCGTTGAAGACCACCAGCAGCACGATCGCGACGATCACCCCGAGCACCAGGGCTGCGCCCGCCCCGATCGCGACCGCGATCATGGTGCCCCGGCTGCCGGAGCGGGTGGGGCCGGTGAAGCCGGTGCCCGTCTGCGTTCCCGTGTACGGCTGCGGGGTGAACTGCCCGCCGTGCTGCGGCGGGGTGCCCTGCGGGGGCGCGCCCTGCTGCGGGGACCGGTGCGGCGGGGTCGAGTGCTGGGGCGTCGACTGCGGCGGGGTCGCGTGCGGGGGTGTCGGCTGCGCCCACTGCTGGCCGGTGTGCGGGGAGGCGGAGGCGGCGCTGAAGCCCTGCTGGACCTGTCCGGCCCGGATCGCCTCCATCGAGGTGGGACCGACCTGGGGGGCGGGGCGCTGGGGCCTCGCGGCGCCGGGGGCGTCCGCGGGCAGCGGGTCCAGGGTGTCCTGGAACTCGAGCGGGGCGCCGTCGGCGTGGGTGAGCGGATAGCCCTGCGGCACCCGCGGGAGATCCCGGCGCACCGATTCGGCGTCCTGGTAGCGGTCCTCGGGCTGCGCCGCGACCAGGCGGCGGATGACCGCGGAGAGCTTCGGGGTGACGCCGCGCAGGTGCTGGGTGAGCTCGTCGGGCCGGAAGGCGCCGTCGTGGAGCTTGATCTTGCCGTTCAGCGCGACCAGCGCCACCACCCCGGCGGCGTACAGGTCGTGGGAGGGGGCGGGCTCGGCCATCGAGAACAGCTCCGGGGCCATGTAGCCCGGGGTGCCGTTGACCATGCCCACGTGGGTGAAGCGCACGTCGGTCTCGTGGACCGCGATGCCGAAGTCGGCCAGGCGGGAGGCGGGGTGAGCGCGGCCGCGGGGCTCGAACATGATGTTCGCGGGCTTCACGTCGCGGTGGATCCATCCCTCGGCGTGCACATGGGAGAGGCCGTCCAGCAGCTGGTCGAGGATCACCACCACGGCGGGCTCCGCGAGCTTGCCGCGCTTCTTCACGACCGACTCCAGGGTGCCCCCCGAGACCAGCGGCATCGCGATCACGACGTGCTCGTCCTCGGCGCCCCAGCCGTACGGGGTGAGCAGATGCGGGTGGTCGAAGCTGACGCCCTTCTCGCGGACGAAGCGCATGAGATCGGCCGAATCGCGCTGCCGCAGGACCTTCGCGGCGCACAGCTCCTCGGCCTTGGAGTCCCACGCTCGCCAGACGGACCCGGATCCGCCCTTGGCGATCAGGTCGATGAGCGCGAAGCGCCCGACAATTACGTCAGCCATGATTTTTCCAGCATAACGGCAGGAAGAGGACCCGCGTTATGCTGGCGATGATCTCCGCGCCCCGGGGCCCGCCCGGGATCCGTGCGTCATGACCAGAGGGGGGCTCGTGGGCATCTTCCAGGGCGACCCCCTCTGGGACCCGGTCCCGTTCTCCTGGTCGCTGCTGCTGATCCTGGTGGCGATCTGCCTGCTGCTGACCATCGCCTTCGTGGTGTGGCTGGTGGTGCAGCCCGAGGATCCCGAGACGGACACCGAGCCGCTGGTGGACAAGGCCGTGCGGCAGGACCGGGAGACGGCGACGACGATCCGCCGTCGGCTCGATGCGGACGCCGGCCGGGCGGACACCTCGGAGCCCGATCTGCGATGAGCACACCCGGTCCCGGACCGCTCCGCCGACGCTCGATGGCCGCGCTGGCCGTGGCCTCGGGCGGAGCCCTGCTGGGCGCCGGATGCGGGGGCACCTCCCCCGTCCCCACCTCCACGGACGTGGACCGCGATCCGCTCGCGGCGCTCGACGACGCCGACTGGGATGCCCGCTCTCCCGAGGAGCTGCGGGCGCTGCCCGTCCAGGGCTCGGCGCAGGACCTCAGCACCTGGGCCGATCTCGGGGAGGAGGACGGCGTGCTCGACACCGCCCGGGACGCGGTGCTCGACTTCGTCACCGCGGCCTACCTCACCCCCGAGGAGCTGCACGGCCTCGACGACGAGGACGCGCTCGACCGCATCTCCTCGGCCTCCCCGGAGTTCTGGCACGACGGGCTGCGCACGGTCTGGGACGAGGGGAACCGGCTGTTCTACGCGCTCGCGCTCGCCGAGCCCTTCCGCACCGTCGGCCGCCCCGCCATCTGCGCGGACTGGCACCGCTCCGAGATCGAGGACGTGCCGATCCTGGCGCTCGGCACCACCATCGCCTGGACCGTGATCCACACGGAGACCCGCGCCGTCGGGGTCCTCGCCTACCGTCTCGGCCTCATGGTCGACCTCGAGGACGACGGCACGCCCTCCGACGGCGACATCCGCGTGACGGTCCACGGCCTCGACGGCTGCGCGAGCTCCGAGCAGGACGGACTGGCGGTGCCCGCCCTCGAGGACGACGAGCGCCACCGCTCCGTGCAGCGCGCCACCCACGACCAGGTCCTCGCCTCCCCGCGCGTCCCGCTCCGGGACGTGCGCAACGAGGACTCCCCGCTCTTCGCCGGGGACGAGGACACGTACCTCTACTGCGACTGAGACTGCGGCCGGGCGGCGCACCCGGAGTTCACCGCGCGGTGACCGGGTGCTCACTCGCGCCTCGCACCCCGGCAAGACCGGGCTCCTACAGTGCCGGGACCGACGTCGAGACCGCGAGGAGTCGCCCCCATGAGCGCCGGCCGCACCCTGCTCCTCGCCGTCGACGGGCTCACCGCCGCCGAGGCCGCCGCGTCGCCCCTCGGCGCGGGCGCCTCCGCCCTCCGCCTCCTGCCCGACGGCCCCTCGGAGCCGACCCCGGCGCTCACGAGCCTGCTCACCGGCACCTCGGCCGAGCGCACCGGGATCACCACCGAGATCCCGCTGCTGCCCGAGCAGCCCGAGACCCGCTCCCCCTGGGAGGCGAGATCCCTGCGCCTGCCCACCCTGTTCGCGCAGGCGCGGCGGGCGGGTCTGGTCACCGCCGCGCTGCACTGGCCCGCGACCGCCGGCGCGCCGATCGACCTGTGCCTGCCGCCGGACGAGGACGGCGGTCGCTTCCGCCGCCGCTGGGAGACGGCCGAGCGGACCAGCTCACCGCGCATGGTCGCCGAGCATCTCGCCCCGCGGCGCGCGGCGGGGGTGCGGCTCTCGCAGGTCCCGGCCGATGACCTGGTGGCGGGGATCGCCGCGGACGCCCTGGCCGGAGCCCGCATCGACCTGCTCGCCGCGCGCCTGACCGGGCTCGGGGCCGTGCGCCGACGGGACGGTCCCGCCTCCCCGCAGGCGCTCCGTGCTCTGCAGGACACCGCGGCGTCGCTGACGACGATCCTCGAGGCCTTCGCCGCCACCGAGGAGGACCGGGTGCTGCTGCTGCCGGGCAGACCCCTGGTCGCCACCACCCTGCTGGTCCACCCCAACGCCGCGCTCACCGGCCCGGGCCTGGTCCGCACCCGCGGCACGCACCTGACGGACTTCCGCGCGCTGGTCTGGCCCGACGGGCCCCGCGCGCTGGTGCACGCGCGCCGGTCCGAGGGCTCCGCGCTGCGCGCCCTCGCCCTCGATTCCCTCGCCGGGATCGCGGCGCACTCCCGCCTTCGTCTGCGGCGGGTCGAGGAGGGCGACGGGGGCGGTGCGGGGGCGAGCGCGCAGACCGACGTGATCGGCGTGCTCGAGGGGACCGCCGGCACCGTGTTCGGGCTCTCCGCGACGCACCGTCCGCTGGTCGCGGGGGACGATCCCTATTGCGCGGGTCCGCGCGCCGTCTCCGATCCGTCGGCCGCGGTCACGGCGCTCGGGCGCGGGCCGGGTCTGCCGGTCGGGACCGCCGAGGGGTCCTGGGCGGATCTCGGGGTGACGCTCGCCGCCGCGATGGGTCTCGAGCTGCCCGGGGCGACCGCGACAGGGCTGCGGGCACGGGGCCCGACCGCGTCGGGCCCTGCGGCGTCGGACTCTCCGGCGTCAGGCCCTGCTGCGTCCCGCCCCCTGGCTCCGTCGTCTGCGCCGCGGCGCTGACCTGCTGCTCAGCGGGTGCGACGCAGCCCTGCCCGCACAGCGCTCCAGGCTCGGCGCATCGGGCCGGGGGACGGCGCGGCCAGCCGGTCCCGCAGCTCGTCGAGAGCGGGCGCGTGATGGGTGATGTGGTGCGGACCGCCGTGCAGCGCGCGGGGGTGGGAGCGCTCGGCGACCTCCTGCGGTGAGACGTCCGCCGAGAGCATCACCATCACTCGCTGCGTCCCGTCGGCGTCGAGGACCACCTCGAGGGAGTCCGCCTCCGCCTCGAGATCGGCGGCGACGTCGGCGCGCAGCGTGGACACGGCCCGTTCGAAGCGCGCGGACGAGGAGGGATCCGAGCGCACCGCGGCCGCGATCGACATCGAGACCAGGTTCCCGTGCACGTCGAGGATCGCATCGATCGATTCGTGGGTGCCCGCGGGGCGACCCTGCTCGTGGAGCGCGAGTCGCTGCAGCACCAGGCGGAGAGCGCCGGTGGGGGCGTGCTCGACCAGGACGTCCCGCAGAGCGCCCACGGCCGTGGAGCGGCCGTCCCAGGTCACGTGGTCGTCGGGTGCGCGGTCGTCGGGAGCGCCATCGCCGGGAGCACCGTCGTCGGATGCGGGGTCACCGGATGCGGGGTCACCGGCCACCGGGTCGTCGGTGCCATGGTCGTCGGTTCCATGGTCGTCGGTGCGATGGTCGTCTCTGCTGTCGACCCCCGGGTCGCGTCGCCTCATGGGGCACACAGTAGCGCCCGCCGCGAGGGGCGAGTGCGCGGCGACGGCGTCCGTGGACGGGGGCGGAATCAGTGCGCAGGGGCCGAATCAGTGCGCGGAGGCGGCGTCAGTGTGCAGGGGCCGAATCAGTGCGCGGCGACCTCGGCGCCGCCGTCGGCGCCCACCGCGGAGCGGACGGCGGCGATCTGGAACCGGCGTGCCTGCTGGGAGGCCGGTCCGTCCTCGGCGATCGCGACCTGGTGGCCGACGCCGGGGATCTCGAGGTACTCGTGCGGGACCTCGGCTGCGCTCAGCGCCGCGTCCAGCCGGCGGCTGTCGCCGACCAGCTCGTCCCGAGCGCCGGAGACCAGATGCACCGGGGGCAGGCCGGCCAGCTCCCCGTGCAGCGGGCTGATCCGCGGCTCGGTGCGGGGGACGGCGCCGGCGTACAGCCGCGCCGCGATCCGCAGGTCCTCGCGGCCGTGGGCGTCGTCGTCGAGATCCGCCCACGGCGACTCGAGCAGCACGGCCGACGGCGAGTCCACCCCGCTGGCGGAGAGGGTCTGCGCGACCGCGAGGGCGAGCCCTCCGCCGGCGCTGTCCCCGGAGAGCAACCAGCGCCCGGACCGCAGCACGGCCCGGGTGGAGAGGTCCTCCAGGACGTGCAGCACGTCCTCGACCGCGGCCGGGTAGCGATGGCGCGGGGCGAGGCGGTAATGGACCATCGCCGCCGCCGCACCCGAGCGGCGCGCGACCTCCTCGAGCCAGCTCCAGGTCTGCGGGGACTCGCCGGCCACGTAGGCGCCGCCGTGCAGGTGCACGATGGCGGCGGTGCCGGCGAGGTGCTGATCGATCCAGGTGACGGGCACCCGGCCGTGACGGAGGCGCTGGACCCGCCCCGGGTCCGCGACGGCACGGGAGGGCGTGGACGGCCGCTGGGAGGCCAGGATGCGCAGGGTGCGGACGAGGCTCATGGGGGCATCATCCCACGGCTCCGCGGGGCTCAGTCCTCGATCTCGTGATCGACCAACCGCGGCAGGCCCGCCCGGAACCCGGCGATCGCCAGCAGCACACCGGACCCGGCGAGGAACCACAGCACGGTCGAGGGAGCGCCGGTGACCCCCAGCAGCGCACCGGCGACGATCGGGCCGAGCGCGGCCAGCAGGTAGCCGATCGGCTGGACCAGGCCCGAGAGCCGCGCGGTGATCAGCGGGGACCGGGTGCGTGCGGGCAGCAGCGCGATCGCCGTGGGGAAGGCGAAGCCGCCGATGCCGAGCACGCACGCCCACAGCAGCGGGCTGACCGTCGGCGCCAGCAGCAGCCCGAGGTACCCGGCGGTGGTGAGCACCCCGAAGCCGCCCACGATCCAGGACAGGCCTCGGGCGCGGGCGATCACCGTGGGCATGACGAGACCGCCCACCAGGCCCCAGCCCGCGATCACGGCGACCAGCAGCCCGGCGCGGGCCGGACTGATCCCGGCATCGGTGAGGATCTGCGGGAGCATCCCGAACTGGATGTACGCGTTCATCGACTGCAGGGCGAACATCACGGTCAGCGCGATCGCCGTCCCCGAACGCAGCAGCGAGCCGCTGAACGTGCCGCGCGGCGGGGCGGGCGGGAAGTCGTGCCCCGTGCGGGTGAGCACGATCGCCCACACCACCACCGGGACGGCCACCACCATGCCCCAGAACCGCAGCGAGTCCTGCCACCCGTCGGCCGCCGCGCCCGCCAGCGGCACGGCGAGCGCCGGGCCGGCAGAGCCGCCGATCGCGAGGGCCACGCTGTACAGGGTCATCAGCGCGACGGTGCGCGCCCCGCCGTGCAGCTTGATCCAGGCGGGCACCAGCACGTTCCCCAGAGCCGGGCCGAGCAGCCCCAGCACCGACAGCGCCACGAAGAGGCCGAAGCCGCCGACGCCCGGGCGCAGCAGCAGCCCGATGGCGACCAGCACGAAGGAGGCGACGATGGTGCCGGTCAGTCCCAGCCTGCGGGAGATCGGCACCGCCAGCAGGCCGAGGGCGCCGAAGGCCAGCGGCGGCAGCGCCGTGAGCAGCCCGGAGGCGACGGCGCCCTGTCCGTAGGCACCGACCACCTGCTCCATCAGCGGTCCGAGGCTGGTGGCGCCCGGGCGCAGGTTCACCGCGAGCACCGCGACCGCGAGCACGGCCAGGACAGCGCCCACGGGGCGTCGGCGCGCGGAGGGGGTGCGCTCGACGGGGGCGGTCTCGGGCAGCGGGGGCGGCGGGGAGTTCGTCACCCTCCCCTTCTACTCCCGTCGCGCGATCCGGGCCACCGGTTGCCTCGGATGTCACGTCCGCGGGGCGGGATCCCGGCCGCCTCAGGGCGTCGGCGGGGCCTACGCTGGTGCGCGGCCCGATCCCGCCCCTCCCGTTCCCCGCGTCGAGAGCTCCCCGCTCGACGGACCTCTAGGACGTCCATGACCACCGTCGCCTCCTCCGCTCCCGCGCCCGCCTCGCGCCGCCATCCCGTCGACCAGGTGCCGCCGCCCGGGCGCCTCACCGTGCTGTCCGTGCAGCACGTGCTGGCCTTCTACGCCGGCGCGGTGATCGTGCCGCTGCTGATCGCCTCCGGGCTGGGCCTGACCGCCGAGCAGACCATCCACCTGATCAACGCGGACCTGTTCACCTGCGGCATCGCGACCCTGATCCAGTCGGTGGGGTTCTGGAAGGTGGGCGTGCGCCTGCCGATCATCCAGGGCGTGACCACCACCGCGGTGAGCCCCATCATCGCGATCGGCCTGGCCGCGACCGGGGGCGCCGGCGGCGCCGAGGGCCTGCCGATGATCTACGGCTCGATCATCGTGGCGGGCCTGTTCACCTTCCTGGTCGCCCCCTACTTCGCGAGGATCCTGCGGTTCTTCCCGCCGGTGGTGATCGGCACGGTGCTGACCACGATGGGCATCACCCTGCTGGGCGTCTCCGCCGGGGACATCACCAACTACGCCGAGGGCACCCCCGCGAGCCGGGACATCGTCTACGCGCTGGGGACCCTCGCGATCATCGTGCTCGTGCAGCGGTTCTTCCGCGGGTTCCTGGGCACGATCGCGGTGCTGCTGGGCCTGGTGATCGGCACCGCGGCGGCGCTGCTGCTGGGGGACACCTCCTTCAGCGGCGTCACCGAGGCCTCCGCCTTCGGGGTCACCACCCCCTTCTACTTCGGCATCCCCACCTTCTCCCTCACCGCGATCATCTCGATGATCATCGTCATGCTGATCACGATGGTGGAGACCACCGGGGACGTCTTCGCCGCCGGGGAGATCGTCGGCAAGCGGATCCGGCCGAAGAACATCTCCCAGGCGATCCGGGCCGACGGCCTGTCCACCCTGCTGGGCGGGGTGCTGAACTCCTTCCCCTACACCTGCTTCGCGCAGAACATCGGCCTGGTGCGCCTGACCCGCGTGAAGTCCCGCTGGGTGGTCGCCGGGGCGGGCGTGATCATGATCGTGCTGGGCGTGCTGCCCAAGGCCGGCGCCGTGGTCGCCGCGATCCCCGCCCCCGTGCTGGGCGGCGCCTCGCTGGCTCTGTTCGCCTCGGTGGCGCTGGTGGGCATCCAGACCCTGTCGAAGGTGGACCTGACCGACAACCGCAACTCGGTGATCGTGGGCACCTCGCTGGGCCTGGCGATGCTGGTGAGCTTCAAGCCCGACATCGCCGGCGTGTTCCCGGCCTGGGCGCAGGTGTTCGTCTCCTCCGGCGTGACCGTCGGCGCGATCACCGCGATCGTGCTGAACCTGCTGTTCTTCCACATCGGGGGCCAGCGCGGCTCGATGGTCGCCACCACCGCCGCCGGCGAGCGGATCGGGATCTCCGAGGTGGGCGAGATGGACCGCGAGACCTTCGTGTCCACTTTCGGCTCGCTGTTCAACGGCGCCACCTGGCCGCTCGAGCGGGCGTGGGAGGCGCGGCCCTTCGAGGACGCCCCGGCCCTGCGCGCGGCGATCGAGGACGCGGTGCTCACCGCGGACCGCTCCGAGCAGGACTCCCTGGTGCGCAGCTATCCGGACATGGCCACCCTGATCACGGCCGACGAGGAGCAGGCCGGCGCGATCAGCCAGGACGTGGGCTCCTTCGCGCTGGAGAACCTCACCGAGGAGGACGTCGAGGCGGTCCGCGACCTCTCCGCCCGCTACCAGGAGAAGTTCGCGATGCCCTTCGTCGCCTTCCTGGGCCGCACCGATTCCTTCGCGAAGATCATCGAGGACGGTGTGCGGCGCCTGGACCACTCCCCCGAGCACGAGCGCCGGGTGGCGCTGACCGAGGTGGCCGAGGTGGCCGGGGACCGTTTCGGGATCATGGTCGCCGACGCGAACCCGGTCGGCTCCGCCTGGGTGCGCAAGTTCGAGTCGCTGCAGTAGCGCCGCCCGCCCCGGTCACGCGCCTCCCCGCGAGCGAGCGCTGCGAAACTGGGGGAACCCCGCCCCCATTCCCCCACGTTCGCCACACCAACGCTGGCCCACCCCCTCAGCACACCCACCCACCCCGCGCGCGCTGCGAAACTGGGGGAATCACGCCCCCATTCCCCCATCTTCGTCGCGACGCAGGGCGGGGCGGGTGCGGCGCGGGGGCAGGGCGGGGCGGGTGCGGCGCGCGAGGGCGGGGCGGGTGCGACGCGGGGCGGGGACGGGCGGGCAGGACGGGGACCCCTCGCGGCCACTGGACGTCCGGACTACGGTGGGCAGGGAGCGCCCTCGCCGGAGCGCGGGGGCGACCCGTCACAGAAGGAGTCACCATGCCCCGCACCGTCACCTCCACCGCCTCCACCGCCTGGAAGGGCGATCTGCTCTCCGGCTCCGGGACCACCACCCTGGAGACCTCGCAGCTGGGCACCCTCGACCTCAGCTGGAAGGCCCGCGCCGAGGAGTCCGCGCAGGGCACCACCTCGCCGGAGGAGCTGCTCGGGGCCGCGCATGCCGCCTGCTACTCGATGCAGTTCTCCAACATGCTGGCCGAGAACGGCACCCCGCCCACGGCGGTGGACACCTCCGCGTCCGTCGACTTCAACGTCGGCGAGGGCGGGATCACCGGCATCGCGCTGAGCGTCACCGCCCGCATCGAAGGGATCGAGGACGCGGACTTCCAGCGGATCGCGGAGGAGGCCAAGAGCAGCTGCCCGGTCTCGAAGGCCCTGGCCGGCGTGGACATCTCGCTGACCGCATCCCTCGCCTGACAGACTCCCGGTGGCGGGGTAGCGTGCCGCCATGCGACCGATCCCCCGCCACTGGGCCACCGTCCACGAGACCCACAGCTTCCCGGGCACCGGAGCCTTCGCCCTGACGATCCACGGCTGCTCGGACGTCTCCGTCGAGGAGGCGCGGCGCGACGCCCGCGAGCGCCTCGACGCGCTGATCGCGGCCGGAGGGCCCGAGCAGCTCCACGCCTCCGGGCACGAGTACTACCCGCTGCGCCGACTGCCCGAGGAGCTGCTCGAGGAGGTCCGCGCCGCGGACGGCGCCCTCGTCGCGGCCCTCACCCGCAATCGGTACGGCGCCGCGGTGCTGAACACCGATGCCCTGCTGATCAGCGACGTCGATCTGCCGGCGGAGCCGACGAGGCGCGCCCGTGCGGCACGGAAGCGGCCCGGTCTGCTCACGCGTCTGTTCGGCGGCGGGGCCGACGGCGCGGGCCCCGTCGGCGCGGAGCCCGCCGGCGCGGAGCCCGCCGGCGCGGAGCCCGATGCCGCTGATCCCGATGCCATCGGCCTGGAGGGGGCGGGTGAGCGCGGCGAGGCGCACGCCCGGATCCTCGGGACCATCGACGAGTTCACGGCACGGCATCCCGAGCTGGGGGTGCGCACCTATCGCACCCGGGGCGGCTTCCGCCTGTTGATCTCCGGCAGCGGCGCCGAGCCGTCGAGCGACCGGGCCCGGGAGCTGATGGAGGAGCTGCGCAGCGATCGGCTGTACGTGCTGCTGTGCCGCGTGCACGACAGCTACCGGGCGCGGCTGACCCCGAAGCCGTGGCGGGTGGGGATGGACCGCTTCGAGCAGCTGGGGACCCGCACGGCGGAGGACGCCGTGCACCGGGACTGGGTGCGCCGCTACGACGCCGCCTCGCAGGACGTCGCCGTGTGCCGTCTGCTCGAGGTCTCCGGCCCTGCGCCCACCGCGGTCGAGCAGCAGATCATCGAGCTGCACGACCGCGCGACGCGGCCCGGGTCGGGGCTCGTCCTCGCCTGAGCGAGGCCCCGCCCGGGCCGTGCCGGGATCGGTGGCGGACGGCCCGCTGGCCGTCCAGCAGTCGCTCAGTGCGCGACCGTGGCCTTCTCGGAGCCGGCGCCGGTCATTGAGCGCACCTCCATCTCGGCCTGCTTGAGCTCGTCGCCCTCCGGAGAGGTCACCGAGCCCAGCCAGCCCAGGAAGAAGCCCAGCGGCACCGAGACGATCGCGGGGTTCGTCAGCGGGAACCAGGCGAAGTCGACCCCGGGGAACATCGCCGTGTCGGCGCCGGAGACCACCGGGGAGAACAGAATCAGCACGATCGCGCTGATCAGGCCTCCGTAGATGCTCCACACCGAGCCGCGAGTGTTGAACCGCTTCCAGTACAGCGAGTAGAGGATCGAGGGCAGGTTCGCGCTGGCCGCGATCGCGAAGGCGAGCGAGACCAGGAAGGCGACGTTCTGCTCGGCGGCGAGGATGCCGCCGACGATCGAGACGCCGCCGATCACCAGCGCCGTGCGCCGGGCGACGGCCACCTCCTTCTTCGGATCGGCCTCGCCGTTCTTGAGCACGCCGTTGTAGATGTCGTGCGCGAAGGAGGCCGAGGCGGTGATGGTCAGGCCCGCGACCACCGCGAGGATGGTCGCGAACGCCACCGCGGAGATGATGCCCATCAGCACGGTGCCGCCGAGGGCGTAGGCCAGCGCGGGCGCGGCCGCGTTGGAGCCTCCGGGCAGGGTGCCGATCACGTCGACGCCCACCATGTACGCGGCGGCGAAGCCGAGCACGAGGGTGCACAGGTAGAAGAAGCCGATCAGGGCGATCGCCCAGACCACCGACCGGCGAGCCTCCTTCGCCGTCGGCACGGTGTAGAACCGCATCAGCACGTGGGGCAGGCCGGCGGCGCCGAACACGAGCGCGATCGCGAGGGAGACGAAGCCGAGCTTGCTGGCGCCCGAGGTGCCGTACTGGTGCATGGGCTCGAGGATGGTGTCGCCGTCGGGGTGGTTGGCGACCGCCTGGCCCAGCACCGCGGAGAGGTTGAAGCCGTTCAGCGCCAGGATCCACACGGTGGAGACGCCGACGGCGGTGATCAGCAGCACCGCCTTGATGATCTGCACCCAGGTGGTGCCCTTCATGCCGCCGATCAGCACGTAGGCGATCATCACGATGCCCACCACGGCGATCACGACGGACTGACCCACGCGGCCCTCGATGCCGATGAGCAGCGAGACCAGCGCGCCGGCGCCCGCCATCTGGGCGAGCAGGTAGAAGAAGGTGACCGCGAGGGTGGAGGTCGCCGCGGCGGTGCGCACGGGGCGCTGCTTCATGCGGAAGCTGAGGACGTCCGCCATCGTGTACTTGCCGGTGTTGCGCAGCGGCTCGGCGACCAGCAGCAGCGCCACCAGCCAGGCCACCAGGAAGCCGACGGAGTACAGCAGGCCGTCGTAGCCGTACAGGGCGACGGCGCCGACGATGCCGAGGAACGAGGCGGCCGAGAGGTAGTCGCCGGCGATGGCGATGCCGTTCTGACGGCCGGAGAAGGCGCGGCCGCCATGGTAGAAGTCGCCGGCGGTGGTGTTCTGCTTCGAGACCCGGATGACGACCACCAGGGTCACCACCACGAAGGCCAGGAAGATCGCGATGTTCAGGATCGGGTTGCCGAACTCCATCAGAGATCACCCTCCAGCTCGCCGCGCAGCTGCGACGCGATCGGGTCCAGCGACTTGTTCGCGTGGCGGATGTACAGCCAGGTGATCAGGAAGGTCATGACGAACTGGCTGAGCCCGAACAGGATGCCGAGGTTGAGGTTGCCGAACACCGGGGTGGACATCAGGCCCTCGGCGTAGGTGGACAGGATGACGTATGCGAAGTACCAGACCAGGAAGGCGACGGTCATCGGGATCGCGAAGCCGCGGAAGCTGCGCCGCAGCTTCCCGAACTCCTCCGACCGCTGGACGGCGACGAACTGCTCGGGGGTGGGGGTGGTGTCCTGAGGAGGGGATGACACGAGCACAACTCCTTCGTTCTGCACTGCGGGGTCTCGGCCGGGGACGCCGAGACCGGCACGACGTTAGCAGAAGTGATGGGTGCCACAAGAAGTTTCGGAGTGTTTCGACCTCCGAGGACCGTCGTGGCCACCGCACGGAGCCGTTTGCCGGCTCTACACTCCTCCCATGCCCCAGGTCTCGGCGCGAGCGATCGTTCCCTGCGAGCCCGACGTCGCCTTCGCGGTCTCGCAGACCACCGGTGCACTGCGCCTGCGCTGGGACGCGTTCCTGCGCGAGCAGCACTTCCTGGACGGGGCGACGGCTCCGGACAAGGGCGTGCGGACCGTCACCAGGACGCGCCTGGGACCGTCGATGGTCAGCAGGTACGTCTCCTACCGGCCGCCCACCAGCGTGGGCATGACGATGGTGGACGGGCCGTGGTTCTTCGACACTTTCGGCGGCGGCTGGCGCTTCACCCCGCACCCGGACGGCGGCACCGAGGCGGCGTGGAAGTACACCTTCACCATCCGGCCTCGCGGTCTGCGGGTCCTCGCCGAGCCGCTCGGGCGGTGGCTGCTCGGGAGGGAGATCCGCGCCCGCATCGACGCCTTCGCCGCGGCCTGCGCGGACCCCGAGATCCTGGCGGCCGTGGGCGAGCGCTGAGCGGCGGGCCGGTCGGCCCGTGCGCGCCCCGACCGGCCGCCCAGGCACCGGCCGCCCGGGGACCGGCCGCCCAGGCACCGGCCGCCCGGGGACCGGCCGCCCAGGCACCGGCCGCCCGGGGACCGGCCACCTGGGGACCAGGCAGCCCGCGCCCCGTCAGCCGCTGAAGCCGCCGGCGCCGGCCATGTCCTTGAACCGCGAGTAGTGGCCCTCGAAGGCGACCGGGACCGTCTTGGTGGCGCCGTTGCGGTGCTTGGCCACGATGAGGTCCGCCTCCCCGGCGCGGGCGGACTCCTTCTCGTAGTAGTCCTCGCGGTGGATCAGGAGGATGACGTCGGCGTCCTGCTCGATCGAGCCGGACTCGCGCAGGTCGCTCATCATCGGGGTCTTGTCGGTGCGCTGCTCGCTGCCACGGTTCAGCTGCGAGATCGCGATGACCGGCACGTCGATCTCCTTGGCCAGCAGCTTCAGGGCACGGGAGAACTCCGAGACCTCCTGCTGGCGGGACTCGACCTTCTTGCCCGAGCTCATCAGCTGCAGGTAGTCGATGACCACGAGCGAGAGGTCGTGCTTCTGCTTCAGCCGGCGGCACTTCGCGCGGATCTCCATCAGCGACATGTTCGCCGAGTCGTCCATGAACAGCGGCGCGTCGCCGATCCGGCTCATGGCACGGGCCATGGCCTGCCAGTCCCGGTCGTCCATCGACCCGTCGCGCATGCGGTTCATCGGCACCTGCGCCTCCGCGGAGAGCAGGCGCATGGTGATCTCGGTCTTGTCCATCTCCAGGGAGAAGATCACCGAGGTCTTGCCGTTGTGGATCGAGGCGGAGCGCAGCACGTCCATGCCGAGGGTCGTCTTGCCCATGGCGGGGCGGCCGGCGAAGATGATCATCTGTCCGCCGTGCAGGCCCTGGGTGAGCTCGTCGAGCTCGGCGAAGCCGGTGGGCACGCCGGTGACCTGGCCCCCGCGGTTCTGGGTGGCCTCGATCGCGTTGAGCGTCTCGTCGATCACCTCGCCCAGCGGCAGGAAGTCCTCGCTCTGGCCGCGCTCGGTGACCGCGTAGATCTGCGACTGCGCCTCGTTGATGACCTCGTCGACCTCGCCGCCGTCCGAGGCGTAGCCGAGCTGGACGATGCGGGTGCCGGCCTCGACCAGGCGGCGCAGCTGCGCGCGCTCGACGACGATCTCGGCGTAGTAGCCGGCGTTCGCCGCGGTGGGGACCATGTCGATGAGATCGGCGAGATAGGCGCCGCCGCCCACCCGCTGCAGCTCGCCGCGCTTGGAGAGCTCGTCGGAGACGGTGACCAGGTCCGCGGGCTCGCCGCGCCCGTACAGGTCGATGATCGCCTCGAAGATCATCTCGTGGGCGGGGCGGTAGAAGTCGTGGCCGCGCACGGTCTCGACGACGTCGGCGATCGCGTCCTTGGACAGCATCATGCCGCCCAGCACGCCGCGCTCGGCGCCGAGGTCCTGGGGCGGGGTGCGCTCCAGGCCGCGGTCGGGTCCGGCTTCGAAGGCTTCGGTGGATGTCACCGGTCCAGTGTAGGAACCCCCGCCCACCGGCGGGGCCCCGCGACCGCCCCGGTGGACGACGGGCAGGTGGGGAGGAGGGATCGCCGGCCGACGGAGGCGCCTGCGGTGATCCATGCCTCGTCGGCACCCCCTCCCTCCCCTCCTGATTGACGCTTCATCTACCGTGGCCGCTCCGTGATCTCCGACGATCCTCACCCTCCGACGAAAGGCCCTCCATGGCTTCCGCTCGCACCCTCGGCCCCGTCCACGATCTCGGCCTGCTTCTCGCACGCCTGGTCCTCGGCGCGATCTTCGCCGCCCACGGCTACCAGAAGCTGTTCGTGTTCGGCCCCGCCGGCGTGAGCGAGAGCTTCCGCGGCATGGGCATCCCGGCCCCGGAGATCACCGGACCCCTGATCGGCGGGATCGAGCTGGTCGGCGGGATCCTGCTGGCGCTCGGGGCGCTGACCTCCGTCGTCGGCCTCGTGCTGGCCGCCGACATGCTGGTGGCGGCCCTGGTCGCACACCTGCCGATGGGCCTGTTCATCGACGACGGCGGCTGGGAGCTGGTCGGCGCGCTCGGCGCGGGCGCCCTCGTCCTGGCCGCCGCAGGAGCCGGCCGGTTCTCGCTGGACCGCCTCCGCCCCGGCCGGAAGCGCGGGGCGCGCCGCCGCACCGCGGCCTCCTCGCAGGCGACGAGCTCCGCGGCGCCCGCGCCGTCCGCCGGCTCGTGACACCCGGCCGTGCACCAGTGGTGCAGTGCCCATAGGTCCTGCACCACTGGCACCACTGGCACCACTGGCACACGGCCTCGGGACGGCCCGCCATGGCCGCCCAGCCGCGGCATCCGCGCCGGGCTGCGCATCATCCGTCGCGGCGGCCCGATCCCCGCCGCGGACAGCGCAGCGCGCGCCGGGCATCACCCGGTCCGCCGTGCCCGGTCCGCCTCACATCGCGGCGCGACAGGTCCGACATAGCCTCCGCACAGCGTCGCGCCGGAGAGTTCTTCCCAGAACCGCTGTCGTCCTGAGGAGAACTCCGATGCCCACCTACGCCCTGTACGCCCTGGACCTCGTCGCCGCGGCGATCCTGACCTTCGCGGTCTACTGGCCGCGCCACCGCCGACGGGACCTCGTGGTCGCGTTCCTCGGGATCAACGTGGGCGTGCTCGCGGTCTCCGCGCTGCTGGCCGGCTCCGCGGTCTCCGCCGGGATCGGGCTGGGCCTGTTCGGTGTGCTCTCGATCATCCGCCTGCGCTCCGACGAGCTCGCCCAGCACGAGATCGCCTACTACTTCGCCTTCCTGGCGCTGGCGTTGGTGGGCGGGCTGTCCTCCGCCGGGAGCGTGCTGCCGATCGTGTTCATGGCGGTCATCGTGGCCACGATGGCGCTGATCGACCACCCCGGGCTGTTCGCCGCGCACCGCCGCCAGGTGATCGTGCTGGACCGGGCGCTGCGCGACGAGGCCTCGCTGACCGGATACCTCGAGGAGCTGCTGGGGGCGGACGTCACCGCGCTCACCGTGCGCGAGCTGGACCTGGTCTCCGACACCACCACGGTGGACGTGCGGTACCGGCTCCGCCCCGCCCGTCGCCCGTCGGACCCGGAGCCCGCCTCCACCCGCGCACCCGGCCGGGCGCCGGCGCGGGACGCCTCCCTGGCGGGCACGCGATGACCTCCCTGGCGGATCTGCCCCCGATCGGCCTGGAGGAGCTCTCGGCCCGCGCCGGGCTGATGACCCGCACGGACCGCAAGTACCTGGTCCCCCTCGGCGCGCTCGGGTCCGTGCTGGACACCCTCGGGGGCCGGCTGCAGGTCCTCGAGATCGAGGGACGGCGCACCTTCTCCTACGCCTCGACCTACTACGACACCCCCGAGCTGCTCGCCTTCCGCGGCGCGGCCGGGAAGCGGCGTCGGCGCTTCAAGGTGCGCCGCCGCGACTACCTCGACACCGGCGCCTCCTACCTCGAGGTGAAGACCCCGACGGGCCGCGGGGAGTCCTCGAAGACACGGATCCCGCTGGAGGCGGGCACCGGCCCGGGGCCGGAGGGACCGCTGGACCCCGCCGCGACGGACTTCGTGCGGCAGGCGCTGCACGAGGCGGGCTGCTCCGCCCCGGACGAGCCGCTGCTGCCCGTGCTCGGGACCCGCTACGCCCGCACCACCGTGCTGCTGGAGGACGAGGACGCCCGCCTCACGATCGACACCGAGCTCGTGTGGACGGTGCCCGGCGACCCGTCTCCCGCACGCGCCGCCCCGCTCCCCCTCACTGCTCCGCCCGCTCCCGCCGCCGCTCTCCCCCGCACGGCCCCGGCGAGCGCCCTGCGCCGCCTGGCCGTGGTCGAGACCAAGGCCGGCACCCGGCCCAGCGCGGCCGACCGCCTGCTCTGGGCGCTCGGCCACCGCCCCACCCGGCTGTCGAAGTACGCGACCGGGATGGCCCTGACCCGTGAGGAGCTGCCCACCAACCGGTGGCACCGCACGGTGCGCACCCTGCACGAGGACCTCGCCTCCCCCGTCGCGACCCACGCCGCCTGAGCGCCCCGGCAGCACGGACCGCCGAACGCATCCACCGCGGATCTCACCCACCGCAGGACTCACCCACCGCCGCGCTCACCCACCACAGGACTCATCCACCGCAGGACTCACCCACCACCCGACATCCACCACCCAAGGAGCATCATGAACGCCTCGACCCCTCGCATCGGCCGCATCCGCCGCGCCTCCCTCACCCTCGCCGCGGGAGCCGCGGCGATCGCCCTGGCCGCCTGCAGCAGCGGCGCCGTCGGCAGCACGGCCAGCTCGGCCGCCGCCTCCACCGCAGAGGTCGCCGGGGTGAGCAACGAGCTGCTGAGCAGCCTGGACCTCGCCGACCTCGACACCCATCTCGACGACGACGACCTCAGCTGGGACGCCTCCGAGGAGCAGACCATCACCCTCGCCGAGGACGGCTCCAGCTCGGACTCCGACGCGGTGAGCGTGGACGGCTCGACCGTGACCATCACCGACGGCGGCGTGTACCGCGTCTCCGGCGCGCTCGCCGACGGGCGGCTGGTGGTCTCCGCCCCTGAGGACGCGCAGGTCACGATCATCCTCGACGGCGCCTCGATCACCAGCTCCAGCGGTCCCGCGATCGCGGTCACCAGCGCGGACGAGGTGCTGCTCTCCCTCGCCGAGGGCTCCACGAACACCGTGGCCGATGGCACCGACTACACCGTCGAGGACGACTCGACGCCCGTCGCGGCGATCGCCTCCACCGCGGACGTCACCATCGCCGGCACCGGCGCCCTCGAGGTCACCGGGAACACGAACGACGGCATCTCCACCAAGGACGGCCTGGTGATCGCCTCGGGAACCCTCACCGTGACCGCGGTGGACGACGCCGTGCGGGGCAAGGACTACGTGCTGGTGCAGGACGGCACCCTGGACCTGAGCAGCGGCGGCGACGCGCTGAAGGCCGACAACTACGAGGACGCCGACCGCGGCTGGGTGCTGATCGAGGGCGGCACCCTCACGATCGATGCCGGGGACGACGGGATCGATGCCGAGCAGGCCGTGCAGGTCACCGCCGGCTCGGTGACCATCACCAGGTCCGAGGAGGGGATCGAGGCGCAGGACGTCCTGCTCGACGGCGGCTCCCTCGACATCACCGCCGCGGACGACGGCGTGAACGCCACCGCCGCGACCACTGCCGAGGAGGCAGCGGAGGACGACGCCGCTGACGAGGCGGGGACGGCGGAGACCACGGAGGAGCAGGCGGGCCCGATGGGCGGCGGCTCCGAGGAGGACGACGGCTCGCTGCTCTCGGTCAGCGGCGGCACCCTCACCATCGACGCCGGCACCGACGGCCTCGACTCCAACGGCGCCATCTCCCTGACCGGCGGAGAGATCACCATCAGCAGCGCGGACAACGGCGGGGACTCCCCCGTGGACGCCAACGGCGAGATCACCCTCGACGGGGCGACGCTCACGGCGAACGGCGCCGAGGTCGCCTCCGCCGAGGACCTCGGCGGAGGCATGGGCGGCGGCGGAGGCATGGCTGGCGACGGGGGCATGGGCGGTGGCGGCGGCCGGGGCGGCACCCCGCCCGGGGGCGTTCAGGAGGGCTGAGGCATCCCGAGCGCATAGGCGGCCTGGGCGAGGTGCTGGATCGCGTCGTCGAGGATGCTCACCAGGCGGGCTCCGCGGGTGACGGGCGGATCCCACTGCGGATCGACGATCTCCTCCAGGTCGTCCGCGGTGAGCGTGCCGAGATACCCGTCGAGCTCGGCGAGGGTCGCATCGACGTACTCCAGCAGTCCGGCACCGTCCTCGACGATGATCCGTCGGGCCTGCTCCGGGGTGTGGCCGTAGCCCACCGCGTCCCCGGCCTCGCCGAGATCGAAGCGCTCGGCGTAGCTGCCGGCGTGCCACACCTGCTGCGTCCCGGAGAGGTCCGCGAGCTGCACGTCGACCTCGCGCCCGGTGTGCCAGAGCAGCCAGGCCACGGAGTTGTCGTGGCCGCCGGGGCGGGCGTTGAGGGTGACGGGGTTCAGCTCGGTGCGCAGCGCCGCGGCGGCGTCGCGGGGGCGGGTGGTCAGATCGTGGAGGATGTCGAGGGCGTCCATCTGCCCGACGCTACTCCGTCCGCTCCGAGAGGGCTCACTCCTCGAGCACGAGGCCGTCGGTCTGCTCCGGATGGCGCTGCAGCCAGCTCTCGAGGAACGGGCAGATCACGAGCACGGCGAGCTCGGCGGCGCGGGCCTCGGCGAGGACGGTGCGCACGAGCACCGAGGCGACGCCCTCGCCGCGGTGCTCGGGGTCGGTGACGGTGTGGATCAGCTCGATCCGGCGGCGGGTGCGCTCGTAGATCATGATGCCGACGACGTCCCCGGAGCGGACCGCCTCGTAGCGGCCGGCCACCGCGTTGTCCCGCACGGCGACCGTCTCGTCGGGTCCGTGCACGTGGTCCTCGGTGCCGATGGACATCATCGGACTCCTTCCGGCCGATGCGTCCACGGTACGACAGGGGGACCGCGGTGTCAGCGCGCGGAGGGCTCCGATTCCGCGCGCAGCACGTGCAGGTCCCCCTTGCCGGAGCGCGCCTCGATCTCGAGGGTGCGCTCGGCCCCTCCGGCGCCGTCGGCGGGAGTGAGCCGCACGTCGCGGTCGCCGAAGCCGGTGGCGAGATCGAGGTGGGCGGCGGTGCCGGGGGCGACGCGGATCGTCACGTCGCCGAGTCCGCTGCGCGCCCGCACCGTCCCCGAGTCCGCGCGCCGGATCAGGATGTCGCCGGCCCCGGTGGTGGCGGAGACCGCGTCGCCCGTCCGGGCGAGGTCGATCCGGCCGGTGCCGGTGGTCGCGGCGACCGTCGTGGCGGCGGGGCCCAGCAGGATGTCGCCGGTGCCGGTGGTCGCCGTGATCGCACCGGGCGCGGGACCCACGGCGATGTCCCCCGTGCCCGTGGTGAGCCGGGAGACCTCCTCGGCGCCGCGCTCGAGGGACAGGGATCCGGTGCCCGTGCGGGCCTCGAGCCGGGCCAGGGCGCCGCGGACGGTGACGTCTCCGGCACCGTCGTGGAGGACGACCCGCGACCCGGCGGGGACCACGACCACGAGGTCGATCTCGCCGACGAGCCCTTCGGCGCCGCGCAGCGCGGAGCGGACCCCTTCGGCGAGCCGATCGGACCAGGACCCGCCGCGAGAGCTCCCGGAGAACAGGTCGCTGAGGCTCCCGCCGAAGCGCTGGGCCTCCTCGGCCGGAGCGTCGACGGTGAGCCGGTCGCCGTCGAAGCGGATCCTCATCCGCTCGACGAGCTCCCGTCCGGCGGCTCCGTGCGGACGCAGCTCGACCCGCACGGCGGTGCCCTGCTCGGCGCGCAGGGTGACGCTCCCGCGGAGGTTCTGGATGTTCGCATCGATGGGGCCGGCGGCGGTGAACTCGTGGACGGTGGGCCCTGCGTCCTGCGAGGACCGGTCCGACGGCGTTGACGGGCCTGACTGGGCTGACTGGGCTGACTGGCTTGACGGGGCTGACTGCTCGGACATCGGGATCTCCCGGGGTTCAGAGGAACCAGCCGCTGGTGCGGCCGGCGCCATGGACGGACGAGGGGGCGGGCGAGGGGGCGGGGGCGGGCTGGTCGAGGTGTGCGCTCAGGGCGCGCACCAGGTAGGTGTTCAGGCTCAGGGCCTCCTCCGCGGCGGCGCGCTCGAGGCGGGCCTTGAGCGGCTGCGGCGGGCGGAAGGTCACCCGGGCGGTGCCGGCCTCCGCCTGCTCCTCCTCGGGTGCGGGGCCCGCCGGTGCGGGCGGGGGCTGCGGCGCGGAGGCCGAGGTGGGCGCCGTGGCCGAGGTGGGCACCGCGGGCGGGGCAGGCGCCGCGGCCGGGGCCGGCGCCGTGGGCGGCGGCACCACCTGCACGGTGAGCTCGCCGCCGACGAGGGCGAGGTCGACGCGGCCCGGGGCGAGGTCGGCGGAGACCTCGGCGGCGACCTGGCCCACCGCCTCCTGGAGAGCGAGGCGCAGGGCCGGCTCGAGGGAGACGGAGAGCAGCTGGGCGGCGCGCCGGGTCGACTCGTCGCCGACGGCCGCGCCGGCGGCGAGCTGCTCCTGCACGGAGCGGGTCAGGCTTCTCAGATCCATGACTTCATGGTGACGTCACTCTGGCGTCACGTCAAGAGCGATCTGGCGTCAACCCTCCTGCGCCGGCTCCGACCCCCGCACGGACCCGTGCCGCCTCTCCTGCAGGGTCTCCAGCAGGGCCACGACCCGGGCGGCGTCCTCGTCCATGCCGAGGTGGGCCCAGCCGTCGCGGGCGCGCCGGGCGGCCTTCCGCGCCGGGGTGCCGCGGCCGCGCTCGGCCAGCAGGTGCGCGTGGCGGTCGTCGAGGTAGGCGGCCCAGTAGCGGGCGCGCTCGTCGTGCCCGGGCGGCATCTCGTCCACCGCCTGCTGCGCCTCGCGACGCCGCGCCTCGTACGCGTCCTCCTCCACCCCGACGGTGCCGCGGGCGAGGGCGTCGCCGGTGGCGATGAACAGCCCGACCCGCGCATCGACCCGGTGGTCCCACCGCAGCTCCGCGGGCAGCGGCGACCCGCCGTCGTCCCGGGTGCGGCGCTCGATCTCCCTCGCCGCCTCCACCACCGTCGCAAGCCGCCCGAGGTCCAGTCCACGGCGCAGCACCAGCGCGTTCGCGCCCAGCTCGGTGCGGATCAGCTCCGCCCGCGCGGCGGCCGTGGTGTCGAGGTCGTCGGCGAGCCAGCGCGCCTCGGCGGCGAGTCGGCGCAGCTCCCGCAGCGACTCCTCCCCCGCGCCGGTGCGCTCGTGGATGCTCGCCCCCAGCCGTGCGGCCTCGAGCAGGGCGCGATGGTCACGGTGCTCGCGGGCGATGCGTCGGGCCTGCTCGAGCGGCACCATCGCGGCCTCGAAGCGCTCGGCCTGCAGCCGCTGGGCGGCCACGGCGAGCAGCGGGGCGGTGCGCTGGGCGTCGCGGGCCAGGGTGCGCTGGAGGGAGGCGAGGCGACCGGCGGTGAAGGTGGCGTGGCGGGTGGCGCCGGCGGTCATCAGCGCCTGCAGCAGGGCGGTGATCAGGCCGATCCGCAGCGGCGGGTCCTCGACGTCGTGCAGGGTGTCCAGGGCGTCGATCGCATGGTGGGCCGCATCCACGGGATGCTCGGCGACGAGGGTGCGGGCCAACACCGCGCGGGCGGCGGTCTCGGTGCGGGCCGGGTCCGGCGCAGGGGACGACGGGAGGTCCCACGGGAGATCCGGCGAGGGGCCCGGCCGCGGATCCGACGAGGGATCCCCCGCGAGCCCGTCGGCGGCAGGCGTCTTCGCGGCAGGTGTCTCCGCGGCGGGCACCCCTGCGGCGCGCCCCTCGAGGAGCTCGAGCACGTCCAGGGCGGCCGTGGTCGCGCCGGCCTCGTCGCCCAGCGCCTCGAGGGTCTGGGCGAGCCGCAGCCGCAGCTCCGGCTCGGGATCGACCAGCAGGCGCTCGCGCACGGCGGGCAGCGCGCTCAGGGCGGCGCGCAGCGGGCCGAGGGCACGGCGCGGGTCGCTCCCGCGGGCGGTCCCGGCCGACGAGGACAGCGCGAGGGCGCGCACCACGGCGAGCATCTCCGGCGAGACCTGCGGGCTGTTCCCGCGACGCCGTCCGCGCGGCGCGGCGCGGGGCGCGGCGGCCTCCGCGAGCGCGGCGCGGGTCGCCGCGGTGGAGCGCCCCTCCGTCGGCTCCCGCTCGAGCAGCACGGTCGCCGTGGCCGCCGCCTGCTCGACGTGGCCGCTGCGATGGAGGACGGAGACCAGGTCGGCGGCATCGCGCCGCACCTGCTCGGGGTCGGCCGTGATCGTCGCTCCCTGCAGGGCCGCGCGCAGCAGCGCACAGCGGTCCTCGGGCGGAGCGGGCCGGTCGCGGAACTCCTCGGCGAGGGCCCGTGCCTCCCGACGCCGCTCGGCGTGTATGAGATCGCTCACGCGGGCGGCGGCCTCGCGCACCCCGTGCGGACGGGGCAGCGGCAGCTCCGCGGGACGCAGCGCGACGCGCAGGCGGTCGAGATCCGGCAGGTCGGCCCCGGCGCCGTCGCTGCCCGCGGACGGGAGCGAGGCGGCACCGGAGGTCATCACAGAGGGAAACCTACCAAGCGGCCGCCGCTCCGCCCACGGCCAGCGCATCTCCGTACAATGACCGAGGTCCTCCCGGGACAGCCCGCACCTCGCGGCGCCCTCCCGAGCATCCCGGGGAAGGAGGTGGCCGGTGCCCGTCGACCTGAGCGTCCGCGCGCCGTCCGCCGCATCCCCGCCTCCGGCACCGGACCCCCACGCCTCGATGCCGGAGACGGGCCCCTACGCCGGGCACCTGCACTTCGATCGGACCGTCCGGCCCGTGCTGCGCACCGGCTTCGACGTCGACGCGTACGTGCACCGCGGCTCCGCCCGTCTCGAGGTCGACACCGCGCTGCTCGCCTCCCAGGAGCCGCTGAGCGGTGACCTGCGCCTCGCCCTCGGGGTGCTGCAGCGGTGGGAGTCCTCGGCGCTCGCCGAATCGAGGGCGATGCTCGCCACCGCCACCGGCGACGAGGCCCGGATCACGGCCTTCCTCGCGACCTGGCTGGTGGACCGCTTCTGGCAGTCCCGAGCCCTGCGCGACGTGCTCACGGGCGACCACCCGGTGGACCGGCCCCGCCCCCATCACTCCCTGCATCCCCTGCGCGCGCTGCGCCGGGTCCACGTGGACCGCCTGCAGCCGCTGCTGACCCCGCTGTGGAACGGTCTGGCCGGCGAGGCCGTGGCCGCAGGGCACATGGCCAGGATGGCGATCCAGGAGGCCTCGCTGCAGGCGGCGCTCGCCGCGGTCTCCCGCCGTCTCCCCGGTGAGGCGCGCCGGGTGGTCGACACGGTGAGCGCCCGCCACGACGCCGCCGTCGACTTCTTCACCGCCGAGGCGATCGCTCGCATCACCCGCTCGCGCCGTGAGGCGGTCACTGCCCGGGTGCTGCTCTCCCTGGACTCGCCCCTGGACGGCGGGGGTATCGTCGATCCGGACCTGCGCCCCGCGCTGGCGGTGCTCGGCGCGACGGCGGAGGACCGTGCCGCGCTGCGCCGCGCCCGGTACGAGATCACCCGGCTGCTGCCGGGGCCCGATCTCCCGGATCCCTACCTCGGCTCGCTGCCTCGCACCGGAGAGTGACATGGCCTTCGACCTCGACAAGTTCGCCGAATCCTCGGTCCCCGTCAAGTACGAGGACCTGGATTTCGCGCGCTTCGAGAGCGAGCCGCTGGACGCAGCCACCCTCCGCTCCCTGCGCTACATGTGCGACGTCGAGTACCACACGTCCTGCTTCCTGAGGGATCTGCTGGTGACCCCCTCGCACCGCGAGGAGGACGCCGGCGGCTTCATGACCATGTGGAACCGTGAGGAGTTCTGGCACGGCGAGGCGCTGTCGAAGGTGCTGGAGCGGCACGGCATCG
This sequence comes from Brachybacterium sp. AOP43-C2-M15, assembly GCF_052446295.1. Lineage (NCBI taxonomy): Bacteria > Bacillati > Actinomycetota > Actinomycetes > Micrococcales > Dermabacteraceae > Brachybacterium > Brachybacterium sp. AOP43-C2-M15. The sequence goes on along the minus strand of NZ_JBQSWB010000007.1, from coordinate 85,309 downwards.
TGGTCGACTACGACGAGATCAAGGCCAAGCGGGTCAAGCTCGGCTGGGTGGGGGCGCTGGGCCCGCTCAAGCAGTCGGTGCTCTCCAACCTCGCGGGCACCGATTTCGTGGCCGTGCACATGGTGTGGGGCGCGGCCAACGAGCTCTCCGCCGTCGCCGCGTACCGCCGCCTCTCCGCGCTCACCGACCATCCGGTGCTCTCGCCGCTGCTGAAGCGCATCGCCCAGCAGGAGACCCGTCACGTCGCCTTCTACACCACCCAGGGCCGTGAGCGCCTGCTCGCCTCCGAGGCGGCGCAGAGGATCGTGCGCCTGGTGATGGGGCGGGTGTGGAAGCCCGTGGGCAGCGGGATGATGGACGAGTCCGAGGTCGTGCACGTCATGGACCATCTCTTCGCCGGGAGGTCCGACGAGCTGGACAAGCTCGACAAGCGGATCCAGAAGCTGCCCGGCCTGGAGGGTCTGACCATCTTCCGCAACGCCTTCGCCCGCCTGGGCATCCCCGCCTGAGGAGCTGCTCGACGATCCGTCGGGGCGCTGCTCGACGGGCGCTCGCAGCCGGCGCTCACGGCCTGCTCTCACGGCCGGCGCTCACCGCAGGCCCCCTGCAGGGTCAGAGTGACCGGGCGGCGCGATCAATCGTCGTCATCGTCGTCATCGTCGTCGTCATCATCGTCATCGTCATCGTCATCGTCATCGTCGTCGTCATCGTCGTCGTCGTCGTCGCACTCGAGCTCGCCGTCGTCCCATTCGCAGACGCCGGAGGGCCGGGACTGCTCCCCGCCCGTGCTCCCGGAGCCGGTGCGGGGCGGGGCGGCCGGGGTCTGCGGGTCCTGCGTGGGCTCCGGCTCCACGGTCCCCGAGCCGTCGGCCGGCGGGGCGCCGCTGCGGGGGTTCTGCCCGGCGGTGGCGGACGGGAGCGCGATGCCCTGCCCGTCCTCGCCGCCGGCGCTCCGGGACGCGCCGTCGGTCCCGTCCGAGCCGCTCCCGACGGCGATGCCGGGCCGGGCCTCGGAGAGGTCGTCGGCCGGGGGCAGCACCGCGAGACCGATCGCCGCCAGGGCGATCAGTGCGATGATCCCGAGGGCGCGCACGGTCTTCATGCCCGGCATCCTCGCCTCCCGGGATGAGATGCCGGTGAGCGCGTCATGAGAGGACTCTCATGTACGCGCTGACCGGCGGCGGCGCGGCGCGCCGGGAGAGCGTGACGGGCCGGGACGGCGTGGTGAGCCGGGGCGTCGGTGCTCATGCGGCGGGGTCGACCAGCTTGTACCCGGCGCCGCGCACGGTGACGATGCGGGACGGGCCGAGCTTGCTGCGCAGGTAGCCCACGTACACGTCCACCACGTTCGAGGCGCCGTCGTAGTCGTATCCCCACGCCTTGGACAGCAGCAGGTCGCGGGTGAGCACCTGCTGCGGGTTCTCCAGGAACACGCGCGCCATCGTGAACTCTCGCGAGGACAGCTCCACCGAGCGGTGCTCGCCCTCCACGCTGCAGCGCGCGACCCGGGTGCGAAGGTCCAGCGAGAGGTCGCCGAGCTCGAGCACGTCCGCGCTGGCGGATCCCGCACCGGCGGCGGCCTCCCGGGCGCGCAGCTTCACCCGGGCCAGCAGCTCCTCGAAGCGGAAGGGCTTGGCGATGTAGTCGTTGGCCCCGCCCTCCAGGCCCTGCACGGTGTCGTCCACCCCGGTGCGGGCGGTGACCATGAGGATCGGGATCTGCACGTCCATCCCGCGCAGGGCGTCGAGCACCTGGAAGCCGTCCATCCGTGGCAGGCCCACGTCCAGGATCAGCAGGTCGAAGTCGCCGCTGGAGGCGAGGTCGAGAGCGGCGATGCCGTCCTCGACCACGGTCGAGGCGAAGCCGTTGGCCGTCAGCCCTCGCTCCATGAAGCGGGCGATGCGCGCCTCGTCCTCGGCGATCAGGATCCTCATCCGTCGTCCTTCCGTCGTGCAGGGGTCTCGTCCGCGGCGGAGATGCTCTCCCGGCCCTCAGTATCCCGTGCCCCGGTATCGGCATCGTGCGCTGCTGTGTCGGCGTCGTGCGCCGTCCGCGCCCGCTCCTGCCCGGCGGTGGCGTCCCCCGCAGCGTCCTGCCCGGCGGCGCCCTCCGCCGTCGGGGGCCGGTGGGCGCTCTGCGGGAGCACGATCGTGAAGGTCGAGCCCTCCCCCGGGACGGAGCGCAGGCGGACCGCCCCGCCGTGCCCCTCGGCGATCGCGCGCACGATCGGCAGTCCGAGCCCCGTGCCCGAGCCGCGACTGGAGTCGACCCGGGTGAAGCGCTCGAAGATGCGCTGCTGGTCCTCCTCGGCGATCCCGACGCCCTCGTCCTGCACGGTCACATGGATCTCGGGGCCGTCGGGGCCCAGCACCCGATCCACGCCGAAGCGGATCCGGCTGCCCTCCTCGCTGTAGCGCACCGCGTTCGCGGCGAGCTGCACCACGGCCTGGGCGAGGCGCTGCTCGTCCACGTCCGCCACCACATCGGCGGTGCGCTCGAGGATCCACTCGCGCTCGGCGATGTGCTCGATGCGCGCGAAGGCGGAGCGGGTGAAGGCCGCCAGGTCCAGGGGTCGCGGTCGCACGTAGTCCGGTCGCGCCGAGGCCGCCAGCTCCGAGAGGTCGCCGACGACGCGGCCCATCCGGTCCAGCTCCTCGAGCGCGATCTCCCGCGACTCGCGCACATCCTGGACGTCCTCGACGTCCGTGGTCTCCAGCGTGCCGCGCACGATCGTCAGCGGGGTGCGCAGCTCATGGCCCACGTCGCTCATGAAGCGGCGCTGCTCGGCGAAGCCCTCCTGGATGCGCTCCAGCATGCGGTTGAAGTTCTGCGCGAGCGCGGAGACGTCGTCGCGCTCCTCGGGGACCGGCACCCGGTGCTCGAGATCGTCGACCGTGATCTGCTCGGTGGCCGCGCGGAGGTCCTCGAGGGGGCGCAGCAGGCGACCGGTGACGGCATAGCCCACCCAGCCGGCGATCAGCAGCGCGACCACGGACAGCGCGGCGAAGATCAGCACGCTCCGCCACAGGTCCGCGCGCTGGGCGCCGATGTCGTTGGCGACCACGAACACACCCTGGGCGTCGTCCCCCTCGACGTTCACCGAGGCGACCAGCACCCGCAGGTGCCGGTCGTGCGCCTCGAGCGGCACGATCTCCGCGGAGCCGGGGCGGTGGGCGTCCAGGAGCTCCCGACGGATCCGGTCCGACTCCTGCGAGTCGTCCGGGATCAGGGCGTAGTCCTGCTGGCGCGGCTGGTAGAGAGGGGCGCCGTCGAGGAAGGTGACGACGGATTCGTGGTCCGAGGGGGCGGCGGAGTCGGTGGCGTGCAGCAGCACGCTGTCCACCGTGGTGTGGAACGCGGTGCCGTCCGCCTCCGTGTTCTCGGCGATCAGGGTGAGCTCGTCGTACTCCTGCCACAGCTCGGCGGTGACCCGCTGGTCCAGGGCGCGGAACTGCGCAGCGTAGGTGAGCAGACCGGTGACCGCCAGGCCCACCGCCATGAAGGCCAGCATCGTGGTCAGCACCCGCAGACGGACGGAGGATCTCCGTGTCATGAGCCCGGCGATGCGGTCGCGGGGGCGGGGCGTGGCCATGATGCGCATGGTAGGCGACGGAGAGCGGGGCGGGCGCGGGGCGCGACCCTCGCCCGGCGCGGGCAGGAGAGCAACGGCATCTCGGGATCGGCAGCAGTGACTTCCGCGGTCAGCGCTGGACCTGGAGGGCGATTCGGCCTAGATTTGAGCAATGCTCGACAAAACGGACATTTCACCCTCACGGGGCGGACGCGAGGCCTCAGCCTCGGACCGTCCTTCGTCGGCGTCCGACCTCACCCCGTCCCCGTCGCGCCTCCTCACGATCGCCATGGTCGGCACGCGAGGTGTGCCGGCCGCCTACGGCGGCTTCGAGACCGCCGTGGAGGAGGTGGGTCGCCGTCTCGTCTCCCGCGGACACCGGGTCGTCGTGTACACGCGCCATTCCGACGACCGCCGTCGCGAGCATCTGGGGATGGAGATCGTCCACCTCCCCGCCCTCCCGCAGAAGCAGCTCGAGACCCTCAGCCACAGCGCCCTGTCGAGCGTCCATCTGCTGGTGCGCGAACGGCCCGACGCCGCCTTCCTCTTCAACGCCGCCAACGCCCCCTTCCTCCCCCTGCTCCGCACGGCGCGCATCCCGGTGGCGCTGCACATGGACGGACTCGAGTGGAAGCGCGCGAAATGGGACGGTCGAGGGCGCGCCTACTACCGCTGGGCCGAGCAGTACGGAGTCCGGCATGCCGACGCGCTGATCGCCGACGCCCCCGGCATCGCCGACTACTACCGGCACCAGTTCGATGCACCCACCGAGCTGATCCGCTACGGAGCACCGCTCCTCGACGGCGCGCCCGAGGAGGGGATCCGGGACGCCGGGCTCGAGCCCGGCGGCTACCACCTCGTGGTGGCACGCTTCGAGCCGGAGAACCATGTCCTGGAGATCGTGGAGGGCTTCCGACGCAGCGCCGCAGAGCGCCCCCTCGTGGTCGTCGGATCGGCACCGTACAGCGCCGCATACACCCGCTCCATCCACGAGGCGGCCGCCGGCGATCCGCGGATCCGACTGCTCGGGGGCGTCTACGACCAGACCCTGCTCGACGCCCTGTACGCCCACGCCTTCACCTACGTGCACGGCCACAGCGTCGGCGGGACGAATCCCTCGCTCCTGCGGGCGCTCGGGGCGGGCACCCCGGTGATCGCCTTCGACGCGGGCTTCAACAGGGAGGTGCTGGAAGACCGGGGATGGTTCTTCCGCTCCCCCGGGGACGTCAGCACCGCACTCCTCGACGCCGAGAGCGACCCGCAGGCCGTCGAGGCCCTCGGGCGCCAGTGCCGCGAGACCGTCGGCCGTCGGTTCCGCTGGGACGACGTCGCCGCCGCGTACGAGGACCTCGCCCAGCGTCTCGCCGGCGGCGGCTCCATCCACGGTGCCGCGCGCCGTGCCCGGCGACGAGAGGACGAGTGGGCCGGATGAGGCGGAACTCGAGGTCCGTGCTGGTCGTCCACCCCGGAGCCGAGCTGTTCGGCTCGGACCGGATGCTCCTGGAGAGCGTGAAAGGGCTGCAGGAAGCCCGCTTCCACGTCACCGTCGCGCTCCCCTCCGATGGACCGCTGGTCTCCGAGCTGACCGAGATGGGCGCTCCCGTGGAGATCGTGCCGATGCTCGTGCTCCGCAAGCAGCTGCTCACGCCGCGCGGATGGCCGATGCTTCTGCGCACCGCGCTGCAGGGCTTCGTCGCCGCCTGGCGGATGCTCGGCCGTCGACGGCCCGCGGCCGTGTACGTCTCCACCATCATCATCCCTCAGTGGCCCCTCCTCGCCCGCCTTCGCGGCGCCCGGTCGATCAGCCATGTCCACGAGGCGGAGAGATCCGGCAGCCGCTGGATCAACAGGCTCCTCTATCTCCCCCACCTCGCCTCGCAGCGCGTCCTCGTCAACAGCAAGTTCAGTCAGGAGACCATCCGCTGGGCGCTCCCCGCCCTCGCCAGGCGCTCCGAGGTCGTCTACAACGGGGTCGCCTCGCCCTCCCACTCGACGCCTCCGCGCGAACCCCTCGAGGGCGCTCTGCGGCTGCTGTACATGGGCCGGTTGTCCCCCCGCAAGGGCGTGGATCTCGTCCTCGACGCCGCCGAGCTGCTGCACCGACGCGGACGGCACACGAAGGTCACGCTGCTGGGCACCGCGTTCGCCGGGTACGAGTGGTACGAGGACCAGCTGCGCGAGCAGGCCGCCGATGGCGAGACCGAGGTCGAGTTCGCCGGCTTCCATACCGAGGTCTGGCCGTTCCTCGCGCAGGCGGACATCCTGCTGGTGCCGTCCAGGACTGACGAGCCCTTCGGCAATACTGCAGTGGAAGGCATCCTCGCTCAGCGCCCGGTCGTCGCGAGCAACTCCAGCGGACTGCGGGAGGCAGCAGGTGGCTACCCGACCAGCCGCCTGGTGAGACCCGACGACGCCCAGTCGATCGCCGACGCCCTCGTCGAGATCGCCGATCTCTGGCCGCTCATCGTCGAGGACCTTCCCGCAAGCCGCAAGCGAGCGCTGCGGCGCCATGCACCCCACGTCTATCGCGCCGCGATCGCCCGTGCCTGCACCGCAGGGACGTCGCCCGGCGACCTCACGGAGAGAACGTCATGAGTGGAACACCGACCGACGCGCCGCGCGTCCTCGTCCTCTGGGCGGCGGAGTCGTCACCGAATCTCGGCGTCGCCGCGCTCGCGCGAGGCTCGCGGGATCTCCTGCGCCGCCTCCACCCGGACGTCGAGCTCGTGTTCGCCAACTACGGCGCGCGGCCCCCGCAGGTGCCCTGGGGACGCCCGCGGTCGCTCCTGCGCGAGAGGGTCGTTCCGAGATTCGGGATGCAGGAGTTCTTCGCGGGATTCGATCTCGTCTGGGACACCCGATCCGGAGACAGCTTCGCGGACATCTACGGGGTCGGCCGGCATCTGACGATGAGCCTCGTGCACGAGTTCGCGACGCAGGCCGGAGCCTCCGTGGTGATGGCCCCGCAGACGATCGGGCCCTTCGGCACCCGGCGAGGCCGCGCCCTGGCGCATCGCTCACTGCACCGCTCCACGACGGTTCTCGCGCGGGACCCCGACAGCGCCCGCGCAGCGGACGAGCTGGGGCGGCCGGCGGACCTCATGACCGCAGACCTCGCATTCGCGATCGAGCCCCCGGCTCCCGAGCGGTCCTTCGACGTGCTGCTCAACGTGAGCGGCCTGCTGTGGAACGAGAACCCCCACGTCGACGCACAGTCGTATCAGCGAATCATCCGGGAGACGATCGCCGTGCTCCGCGCGGAAGGACGGGAGGTGACGCTGCTCGCCCATGTTCTCGACTCCCCTGACCCGGACAACGACGTTCCCGTGGTGAAGGAGCTCGCCGCAGAGCTGGGCGGTGAGCTCGAGGTGGTGGTGCCGACAGGGCTGGACGACGTCCGCACGACCATCGCGGGCGCCGATGTCCTGATCGGCTCCCGGATGCACGCCTGCCTGAACGCGCTCTCCGTCGGCGTGCCGGCCGTGCCTCTGGCCTACTCGCGGAAGTTCGCGCCGCTCCTGCAGTCGGTGGGCTGGGAGACAGGCTTCGACCTCCGGAGCGATGACCCACAGACGCTGCCGGAGGGGATCGCCGCTGCCGTCGCGAGTGCCGATCCGGCCACAGCACATGCCGCCGCCGCCCGTGGACGAGCGAGCTTGGACGCCGCAGTGGAGCTGCTGCGACACGTCAACGCAGCTCGCGAGCCAAGGCTCACTTCGCTGCAGGGCACCGATGGCCGGTAGCCTCGCAGCAACTGCGGCACGCGGGTCGGTGGTCATGCTCACCGGCCAAGGCATGCGCATCCTGCTCCAGTTCTTGAGCGTCGTTACTCTAGCTCGGCTGCTCAGCCCACATGACTACGGCTTGATCGCGATCGTCGCTGTGCTGATCGGCGTCGGGGAGATCTTCCGAGATTTCGGACTGTCTTCCGCAGCCGTACGAGCGCCGGAACTGTCGCGAGCGCAGAGCGGGAACCTGTTCTGGATCAACAGTGCGATCGGGCTGCTACTTGCCGCTCTGCTGTTCGGACTGGCCGGGCCGCTAGCCGCTTTCCTCGACCAGGAAGAGGTGTACGGCATCGCCCGCGCGATGTCGGTCGTCTTCTTGCTCAACGGTGCGACCACCCAGTACCGAGCGCTCATCGTGCGAGGCCTGCGATTCCGATGGCTCGCGGGAGTGGACGTTCTCGCTGCGGCGTTCGCTCTCGCTGTCGCACTCCTCAGCGCACTTCTCGGCTGGGAATATTGGGCGCTGGTCGCCCAACAGATCACCCAAGCGTTCGTTGTGCTGATCGGCGTCTTCCTCGGAGTGCGGCACTTGCCCGGTCTCCCCCGGCGCGGCGTGCCGATGGCATCCTTCCTGCGCTTCGGAGGGAATCTGGTGCTGTCCCAGCTGGTCACCTATGCGACCAGCAATGTGGACACTGCTGTCGTCGGCGTGGTGCACGGCGCCAGCCCGCTGGGGCTCTACAACCGCGCCTACCAACTGGTGGTCACCCCACTCAGCCAAATTCAATCCCCGATCACGCAAGTCGCGGTGCCGATCCTGGCGAAGATCCAAGAGGATCGCCCTCGCTTCTCGGCATACATCGTGAGGGGGCAATTTGCGCTCGGGTATCCGATCTCACTGGGCCTCGCCACCGTGGCCGTGGCTGCTGAGCCGTTCACCGTACTGCTGCTCGGCGAGCAATGGACTGCGGCTGTGCCACTCCTGCAGCTCTTCGCGCTCGCCGGGATCGCCAGGAATCTCGCCTACGTCGGGTACTGGGTCTACGTGGTGCGAGGTCTGAGCGCCTCACTGTTCCGGTACTCGATGGTCACCGGCGCGATCAAGGTCCTCTGCGTGGTGATCGGCGCGCAATGGGGTGTGGTCGGTGTGGCCATAGGTTTCGCGATCGCGCCGTGGATCGCCTGGCCGATCTCCCTCGCATGGCTGTCACGGGTGACAGACGTCCCCACCCGCTCCCTGTACGCAGGCGCCCTGCGCATCATCGGCGTCTCCGGACTGTCTGCGGGCATGGCCGCGGTGGTCGTCGCCGCACTGCCGCCTCTCCCGGCTCTGGCGGAGATTGCGATCGTGTGCGGTGTGGTTCTGGCGATGCTCGGTGCGCTTCTCACGGTTCCCGCGTTCCGTCGGGATGCCCGCGTCCTAAAGGAGACGGTGGGCCTGCTCCGGCATCGCTCCGCGAACTGACGTCAGTGGTGCATGCGGGGACGATAAGCGGCACGGAGATCTCCGGCGCGCCGCGTCGCTGCGACCCCTCGCAGCAGCGTCATGGTCGACGGCGGCGCGACATCGAGGACCGTGCCCGCCGCCACGACCCCCGTGCGGAGCGAAGGCTCTGGCGGAGATCTCCGAAGGCAAGGCGCACCAGAGGAAATCCTCGATATCGGGGAACAGGCACGCCTGCGAGCCGCGCTCCGAGCAGACGGCCCGCGAGATTGGCGCGACGCCAGGTCTGACCGGGCTGGACGGCAGCGATCTTCCCTGCCTCGAGAGGTTCTCCGACCAGCACCCCCGCCTCGAGGGCAGCATGGAGGACTTCACGCCCTCGCTCGGTGCGCACCAGCAGACCGCTCCGCCCATCACCCTCTTCGAAGAGCGGGTAGCCGGCGGCGTCGGTCTCCCAGTAGTCGCAGGCGGCTAGGTCCGCGGATTCGCCCACACCGTCGGGGCAGATCTTGCAGCGCCACTGCATGCTGGGACCCAGCTTGTCGCCCCAGGAGGTCCGGTAGTCGGTGCGGTACTCGCCCTCGTCCGTGGTGACGGTGAAGTCCCCGGGCCATCCGCAACCTCGATAGCGCAGGGCGTTGACCTGTGTGTCGTCGGCCCCTGCGAGCTCGCGGGCGAGGTCGTCCGTCGCCTTCTGGCTCGGGGTCCCCGCGCAGAAGAACGACAGCAGCAGAGGACGCTCCTGCAGGTCGCGCCCTTCAGCCAGACGGGACAGAGCACTCGCCTCGCACGGCTTGGCGACGACGGCCCCGTCGGAGTCGAGCACGTCCGGCGACGCGAGGGTCGCGACCGGTGCGTACCGTGAACCGGCAGACGCCAGGGCGGTCTCCCGATCAGTGATCGTGACCGAGACGGTTCTCCGCGAGTCCTCCGCGGGACCCGCACCGATCACGCGGTTGACGCGCCCGGTCTCCGTGAGCCACGCGGACAGGGCGGTCAGCACTCCGCCGCTGGCACCGCGGTGCCGCTCGTCCGGATCGGCCGCCCAGACCACCCAGGACTCCAGGTAGGAGCCCAGCTGGGCATGCCGCTCGGCACCACGCGGGTGAGGAGAGGACACGACACGACCAGGACAGACCCGCGTGAACTCGTCGAGACCCGAGCTGCCAGCGGCACGTGTCGGATCACGCCGCACCGGGCGGAGGAATCCGTCCGGCCCCATCGCCATGGACAGTCCTGGATCGATCAGGCAGCAAGCACCGCATCCGCTGCAGGCTCCTCCCGCGACGACTTCGTCGATCGCACCGTCGAGCGTCTTGCCCACTCATGCACCTCTTCCAGTGACGCCATCTGCACGATGAGATCCGACGGGGGCTGCGGAGCAGCGCCGTGGGATCCGAGGCGCGGACACTCAACACCTCCGTAGAGCCCCTGTTCCGGGGCGTCACGATCCTACCGCCCGTTATGCCCGTTTTGCTACGATGGGTCGGCGATCCATCGGTGATGGACGACGATTGTGCCGGTCGCCCACGACCATCTCGGTGCGCGCCTCCGATCCGGCACCCTCCGAAGGCAGGGCACCCGATGTCGACGACGGTACTGACCGACCAGACCAGAATGACCTGGATGGATGCCGTCCGGGGGACGGCGATCCTCCTGCTGCTCCTGTGGCACGCGAGTGCGGTCCCGGTGCTGTTCGGCGTGGAGATGCCGGAGATCGTCCGCTCCGCCAACGCGTTCTTCCTGCCCTTCCGGATGCCTACGCTCATGCTCCTGTCCGGCATGCTCCTCGGTCGCTCATTGCGCAAGCCGCTCCCCCGCTACCTCGTCGGCAAGATCGCGATGGTGTTGTGGCCCTATCTCATCTGGGTAGTCATCGCGAAGCTGACCTTCTTGGACATGGCCGGACTGCCGTGGTGGCACTGGCGTGCGTGGTACGCGACGAGCTACCTGTGGTTCTTGTTCTTCATCGGGATCTACTACATCGCAGCGCCTCTGCTGCGACGCCTTCCGGCCTGGGTGCCGATCGTCATCGCCATCGCCGGCGGACTGCTTCTGGAACCGGGGTCGATGGAGCAGCGAATGGCATACTTCGCGATCTTCTTCTTCGGAGGGCACTGGTTGGCGAGGTTCCCTGACCTCGTCCAGCGCCTTTCACGACCACGATGGACCGTGCTGCTCGCGCTGCCGGCCATTGCGTTCGGCGCGGCGTCGGTGGCCCGTCCTGATGCGCTGCAGTACCTCATCTGGGGTGCCCCCCTCAGCATCGCCGGCGCGCTGGCGCTGGTCGGGACCTATTCAGCGGCGCTTCCTGAGGGCTTCGCACGGCGCGGCCTGGAGGCCCTCGGGCGCTCGTCGATCGTCTTCTACGTCAGCCACTTCCCAGTCATGGCACTGATATCCCAGAGCGCGCTGTCCACCTGGGGGGCGCTCGTGCTGGCGGCGGTGAATCTCGTGGCAGCACTGGCGGTCGGCTCGCTTCTCGCGCGATGGAAGTCCGTGCCCCCGGCACGTTGGCTCTTCCAGGCGCCCGACGCCCTTGCCGCAGGGGTGACCACCGCGATGACCTGGATGCTGCGGCCGGCGCGGGCATCGACCAGGGTCCCCGCCGCGGCTTCCACCGCAGGCCCGGACAGGGTCGATCAGCCCTGATCCTCCGCGTAGTACCCCTCACGGGCACGTTCGGGCTTTGCCCGGTTGAGCACGGTTCCGAGAACGCGTGCCCCCGCACCCTCGAGAACCTTCGTGGTCTTGGCCAGCGAGGATCGCCGGGTCCTCCGCGCGTCGATGGCCAGGAGCACCCCGTCCGCGAGGGGGCTGATCAGGTTCGCGTCGGCCACGCTGAGGACCGGCGGCGAGTCGATGATGACATAGCTATACCTCTCTGACATCGCGGTGACCAGCTCTTCCATCCTGGTCGATGTCAGCAGTTCAGCAGGATTCGGCGGAATCGTCCCTGCAGGAAGCAGGTCGAGCCCAGTTCCGGCGAACCGGTAGCACGCCACATCGAGGTCGACTTCTCCGGACAGCACGTTGGTCAGACCGACGGAGCCGTCGATGCCCGCGTACTCGTGGGCTCGGGGGCGCCGCAGATCCGCATCGATCAGGAGCACCGAGTCGTGCTCACCGGCGAGCGCCATGGCGAGATTGACCGAGACCGTCGATTTCCCTTCGCCGGGCTTGCAGGCGGTGACCAGGAGCACCTTCACGGTGGAGACGACGTTCGCGTAGTTCAGCGCTGTTCGGATGCGCAGGTACTCCTCCGTGGTGCTGCTGAGCCTCTTTTGGATCATCGCGATCGATCGCTGCGCGAGCAGAGGCGACCTCGAGATCACCCCCAGCACGGGGAGGTCGGTGGCGTCTGCGAGCTCCTCCTCGGTGCGCATCCTGGTGTCCAGGACCGAGATCAGTAGCGCCGCCGCGATCCCGACCACAACGCCCACGGCGAACCCGAGCAGCGTGTCCGTCCTCTTGTCCGGGGACGACTGGAACTGCGGTGCGACCGCATCGTCGTACACCACCACGGTGATGGTCGATCCGCCGTCGGGGTTCTTCGGGGCGATCTCCTGCACCTCTGCGATCAGCTGATCGCTGATGGCCGAGGCGAGCTCCGCGGAGCTCTGCGGTCCTGGAGTCGTCGCGGTGATGTTCATGGTCACCGTGTCCTGAGGAATCGTCACCTCGATCGACTCCGCCAGTTCCCGGGGGGTGGTCTCCAGCTCGAGCTCTTCGATGACCGGCTCGAGCACTCGCGACCCTCGGACCAGCTGGGCGTACGAGAGCATCTGGCTCTGGGTGTATGCGGACCCCTGGTTCAGGTCGACGGCCGAGGTTCCCTGATCCAGCGCGAAGTGCAAGGACGACGTCGCCTGGTACATCGGGGTCTGCGTCGCCGCATAGGCGAAGGACGAAATCCCGCCGCTGACCGCCAGCACCACCACCAGCCACCAGAACTTCCGGACTGCAGAGATCATCGACCCCAAGGACAATTTATGCTCCGTCACATTTCCCCTCTTCTGACACGGCGACTTCCCCCAGTCGCCGATTCACTCAGTGTCGCCCCATTGCGGGCGTCCGACATCTCCCCGCCCACGGTGCCGGACGGCTCGTCGTCCGCCCCTGCGGAACGGGCCCACGGCCACGATAGAGCCAGACCGACGCAGAACCAGAAAATTGCACCGTACTGCGTGATGAGAGCGACGACGACCAGGCTCGGCAGCTGCCCCGCCACGGCGATCGCCGCGGGGTTTCGACTGTTCCGGGGCAGCACCAATAATGCTGCACTGACGATTATTGCGACGGCGAGAGCCGTAGGGACCGCACCGTATCTGAGCAGGGTCAACATCAACGCGTTGTCGATCGATCGCGCGAAGTATCCGAGGTAATACTCGCCGGTGACCAGCGTCTGCCACTGCCCGGCATTGCCGAAGGGACGGACCTGCTCGAGGAGGACGAGGAGATCGGTTCGGTACCCGGCGCTCCCCTCGGCCTCGTCCCCCGCCGCACCGAGAACAGCATTGATCACAGGGAGGGCGACGAGGACGCCGATAGCTCCCGCGCCGACGACCACGACGCGGAAACGACGCGACACTCCGTGGAGCAGGCAGATCGACAGGACTGCCGTCAGCACGAGCGTGATCAGACCCGCTCGACTGAATGTCACGACGGTCGCCGCTGCGATCAGGCAGATCGCGAGGATCTTCGGAGCGGTGCGCCACGGGGCGGCGACGGCGAATGCGGAGCTCATGGCGAGCGTGGCACCAAGAGCGATCGAGTGCCCGAAGGCGCCCTCGGCGCGCAGGATGCCCCCACGCTCCTGAAGGGTGTTCCACGATGAATGCAAGGGCTCCGAGCCGGGGATCAGCACGAAAGGATTGAACGAGGTCGCGAACTCGATCAAGGCGAGGACTGCGGCGAGCGCTGCGAGCACCGTGACGACCGAGGTCACCCATTGCGTGCTCACCCGTGCCAGCAGTATTCGGCCCCAGATGTACGGGATCACCCATTCGGTCACGGCAGTGACGGTCTCGCCGAGCGTCACGCCGCCCAGGAAACGAAGGCCGAGAACCAGCGTCACGAAGGCGGCCATCACACCATCCGCCGGGTGCAGAGGCACCTTGTGGGCGTTGGCCACCAGGAGGAGCACGGTGAGCGCGATGATCGCCGGCCAATGAAAACCCACGGCGACGCCCACCCAGACCGGGAGCAGGAAGGCGACCGACGCCCACAGCGCGAAGCCGGCTCTGGGCAATGCTCTCAGGCAGAACAGGACGATCACCACCGCCGCCAGTGCGCCGAGCGCCAGCAGCGCACTCGGCGCACCAATGGTCATGAACTAATCCTATTCGGGAGCCACCGCCTCGAACCGTTCGACGACGACTGTCGCGGGAGTCGTCGCCCCTTCATCCCGACCGACGGAGACCCCGATCCTGCCTTCCGCCTGGAGACCAGGGCTGTCGTCGTCTGCGACCAGCTGCCAGTCGGCAGGCTCCTCGGCGCCGCTCTCCCAGATCTTTGCCGACACCGTGGTCGGCGAGGATCCGGTGACCTCCACCCGGAGCGTGTAGAGCGTGCCGGCCTCGAGCCGGAGCCCTTCCACCACCCGGGAGGTCAGCATTTCGTCTCCCGCGTTGAGCTGCAGGGTCACAGCGCCGTCCGGGCCGACGTGCGCGACGACCCGGTACTCACCGGCTTCCGTCGCGCGGGCGACGACCCCGATCTCGGTGCCGTCGACCTCGTTGTCCGCATCGACGCTGAACTCGGCGTCGAGGACGCCGTCCTCGAAGGATGCCGGGTCCAACATCACGCGACCTGCATCACCGGCATGCAGATCGAGGCGCCCGGCCCCGTCCTGAACCGTCGCAGCCGACCCCGGGAGATCCTTCACGTTCCAGGTATCGCCCTGCGCGGTACGTCCCCAGCTCGAGGCGTCGTCCCGTTCGAAGTCGTCGCTCGGGAGCTCTTCGGCGCCGGAGTGCTCATCGGCTTCCTCCGGTTGGTCGGACCCGGTACCGGGCTCCGTCACAGGCCCCGACTCCTCCTCTGCGGGCGGCTCGGCCCCGGGTGCGGACGCCGACGCGTCCTCCTCGGCGGGTTCAGAATCCGCCTCGGGCGCAGGCTCGGGGTCCGCCTCGGCGACACCGCCGGAATCCTGGCCGGATCCCGGCTCCGAGTCGGGAACCGGCTCAGGATCGGGCGCCGCTTCCGCAGTCCTCGCGGGCGCGGAGCCTTCCTCGGAGTCCGGAGTCGTCTCGGACCCCTGCTGGTGCGTAGCACCGGCCTCATCAGCGGGCTCATCCTTGTCAGCGGGCTCGGTCTCAGTTTCCTCCACCGGAGCCTTGTCCGCCGTCACCCGGTCCTCGGGGTCAGGAGCCGACTTCGAGCCGCGGGCCGCTGACTCGGCCGTGCCCAGGGCGGGCTCCTCCTCCTGGGCGGTTCGGAGCTCGGCGCCCTGCTGGTCGGCCAGATCCTGTGCTCTGAGATCGTCGAACCGGATCGGAGGCTGCCCTGTACCGCCTCCGGCCCGGTACCCGTAGACACCGACGGAGCCCGATCCGGTCTCGGCAGTGCCCGCTTGATCGGTGGTCTCCAGCTGCCAGGAGGACGGCTCGGTCGTGCCGTCATTCCAGAGCTTGACCCGGATCGTGACATCCTCGCCACCGGAGACCTCGGTCTTCAGCCGGAAGGTGTCCCCGGCTCCCCAGGAACGGCCGGTCAGCGGCTGGGACGCGATCACTGCACCACGGCGCTGGACGAGCAGCCATACCGTGCCATCAGCCCTGTGCCACACCGTGGAGCGGTAGATGCTCCCGCCGCTGTAGCGCGACTCGATCCCGACGTACAGGGCACCGGTCGACGGGGCGCCCGTGGGTGTATAGGTGATGGAGGACGTGCTGTCGAGCAGTTCCGTGCCCGGAAGGACCATGCTTCGTCCGCTGCTGGCGGGGAGCGTCAGCACACCGGTACCGCCGGCGGTCTGGGCAACTGCGGCGGAGCCGCCCGTGACGGCCCAGCCACCACCGATGTCTGCGGTGCCCCAGCCAGCGGTGCTCGAACGCTCGAAGGTGTCGGAGGCCGCGAGGACGTCCTCGGTGACGACCAGCGTGGTCGCGGTGGAGTGCGTATCACCGTCGTCGTCGGTCACCGTGAGCGTGATGGTGTAGGAACCCGGCGTCTGGTACTCATGTGTCGCGATCGCACCAGAATCCGTCGCGCCATCACCGAAGTCCCAGGCGAATGCCGAGATGGATCCATCCGCATCCGTCGAGCCGCCGGCGTCCACCGTGACGGATCTCCCGGAGACGGAGGCCGTGAACGACGCGACGGGTGCCTGGTTCGGGGCTTCCTGTTGCGGTCCGCTGAGGTCCCTCAACCGGTAGTTGTCCACGGTGATCGGGGCAGCACCTGTCGCCGTGCCGGCACGATACGCATACACCGCGGAGGCACCGGAACCAGTCAGTGCGTTGGCCGCCGAGTCCGTGGTCTCGAGCTGCCAGCCTGCGGGCTCTGAGGTCCCGTCGGCCCAGACCTTGGTCCGTATGGTGGGTTGATCCCCACCGACGACCTCGGAACGCAGGTGGAACGAGCTGCCGGCTGTCCATCGGGAGGCACTCGTCCACGAGGCGATGACCGTGCCGTTGCGCTGGATGAGCAGCCATGACGTCCCGTCGGCGCGATGGAAGACGATGGTGCGGTAACTGCTGCCGGCGGCGTACCTCGATTCGGTGCCGATGTAGACGGCGCCCGTGGACGGTGCACCCTCGAGCGTGTAGGTGATCTCTGTACCGCTCTCAGCGAGCGACGTCTCGGGGAGGACGAGGCTGCGACCGTTCCCCGGGGTGAGAGCGATGCGCCCCGTGCCGTTCGCGACGGAGGCGACCGAGGCGCTGCCGCCGACCGGAGTCCAGGTTCCTCCCGCATCCGCCGCACCCCACCCGCTGGTGACGGTTCGGGAGAAGGTGTCGGAGGCGGCGAGCGCCTCTGCGGCCACCGTCACGGACTGGGAGGTCTCGTCGGTCCCGCCCAAGGAGTCGGTGAGGGTGAGGGTGACCTCGTAGACGCCGTCGGAGGCATATGTATGCGTGCCGACAACCCCGCTCGACGACGTGCCGTCTCCCCAGTCCCAGGAGTACTCGAGGGTCGCTCCGTCCGAGGCCGTGGAGTCCCCGGCGTCCGCTGTGACGGCGAGCCCTCCGACCGTGGTGACGAACCGTGCGATCGGATCCTCGTGGGTGGCCGTCACGGTGCGCGAGGTCTCCGACGTCGCGCCACGGTCGTCGGTGATCTGCAGCGTCACCGTGTACTCGCCGGCGCTGGTGTACGTGTGGGAGGACACCGCGCCGCTCGAGCTGGTTCCGTCGCCCCAGTCCCATTCGTAGGAGACGACAGCGCCATCCGGGTCGACAGAGCCCGTGCCGTCGGCCGTCGCCGTCAGACCGAGGGTGTCCACGGTGAAGGCGGCCTCGGGAGGAGTGTTCGGGCCGAGGACCGACACCTCGCGGGTGGTCGAGGCCAGCAGACCGTTGCTGTCGGTCACGGTGAGCGTCACCGTGTAGGTCCCTGTGGCCTGGTAAGTGTGAGCGGCTGTCGTGCCCGTCACGGCGGGACTGCCGTCACCGAAGTCCCAGCGGTGCTCGACGAGGGTGGCCCCGCCGGCCGCCGTGGAGGCGATGCCGTCGACGGACACTTCGGAGCCGTCCGAGGACACCTCGAAGGAGGCGCTCGGGGTTTCGAGCCCGGATCCCACTGCGTAGTGCGAACTGATCTGTGCCGGCGTCAGAGCTCGGTCGTAGACGGCGACCTCGTCGACCGAACCGATGAAGTAGTCGGAGGACGGCCGGTTGGTCCAGCCGCTGAGGTTGTCGCCTCCGATCCTCCAATACCCGCGATACGCCTGTGCGGATGTGGTCGACGGATCGGACGCGACCAGGGTGCCGTCGACGTACAGCCGCTGGCCCGAGCTGCTCAGCGTGGCGACAGCATGGTGCCATTGGCCGTCGGCATAGGAATCGGAGCTCTGGACGGTGCGCACTTCGCCGGGATAGACGCCGAACACGAGGCGACCGTCATTGCGCATGTAGATGTGCCGGTCGTAGCTGCCGGAGTTCCCGGAGGCGGCGTCACCATAGCCGATCAGCTTTCCTCCCTGACTCGTCGTCGTGCGGAACCACAGCTCGGTGGAGAACTCGGATCCGATGTCCACTCGCGCGTTCGACACGACCCGACCGTTGGCGGTGCCGTTGACGTCCGAGTGGCCTGTCGCGGAGTTCGGGATGCCCGGCGTTCGCGCGGTGACGCCGCTTCCTGCGACGGCCGGAGTCGCCCCCGCCCAGTCCTGCATGGTGCTGCCCAGCGGGTAGTAGAGCTGGGGTGAGTCGTCGAGCACCGCTTGCGTGTACTCGGCGGCCGTACCGGTAGCGACGTCCACGGAGACCGATGCACTCGTCCGGGTGTTGCCGTCGCCGTCCCGGGCCACGACCGTGTAGCTCGGAGAGGATCCGACCGGAACCGAGGCGTCCTCGAGTGTCACCGTGGGTCGGTTCCACCAGGTGGATTCCCTCGTCGTGGTCGCCACGGGAGCACTGGTTCCGGCGCGCCGCAGCTCATAGGTGAGATTCAGATCGTCACGGTCCCAGTTGGCCGGGATCGAGACCCTGACTCGCCCGGGGACCTGGGAGTTCGCCGACGGCTGCCACGCCGTGGAGGACAGCCGCGGCCCGTCCTTCGCCCCATCGGGTGGATTCTTGGAGAAGCGGACGATGCCTTCGAAACGACCCTGGTTCACCCCTTGGAACTCACCGGCGATCGAGATCGTGTCCCCCACTCCGGTGATCGAGAGCCCGGCCTGGCCCATGCCCGTGGTCGTGCCGACGTAGAAGTCCGGGTACCAGGCATAGGCAGACGGCGCCGGCGTGCCCTCCCAGTTCTGATAGGTGCCGCCGGCGTGGGGATTGCGGCCCAGGGTTCCCCGCACATCGGCGGTGTAGGCCTCGGCGTACCGATGCTCGCGAGGGTTCTGCTCCGGGTGGAGACCCATCGTCGAGCAGGCGTGGGTGTGACTCGTGGTGTACACCGTCTCCCCGGTGGAGTAGACGCCGTAATGGTCACCGAGACAGTCAGCGATCCACCGGACCTCGCCGGAATCGGCTTCCGCCGCGAAGGTGCCCTCGAGGTTGCCGATCGTGACGCCCGCATACACCCAGCCCGTGCCATAGACAGCGGAATCGTCAGCGGCGAGCGAGTAGATGCCTGCCTTTCCCGTCGTAGCACCGTTCTTGACGGTCTGGACGAGCTCCCAGTCCGGATCGACAGCACCCGTGCTGCGGTCGAGCGCCACGGCACCACGCATGGTGGTGTTGCCGTTGACTCGGGAGAAGCGGCCGCCGGCAATGATCTTCTCGCCGCCAGGGTCCGCCACCATCGCGTCGACCTGCAGGTCCGTCTCGGGCGCCCAGGGCAGGAGGGCACCGTTCGGCGCGTTGAAGGCGGCGAGGTTCTTCCGAGCCGTGCCGTTCCCCTGCGTGAAGAGTCCCCCTGCGTAGACGGTCGAGCCCTGGGCGACGAGCACATAGACCCCCGTGCCCCCGACAGACGGCTTGAAGTCGGACAGCAGCTCGCCCGTCGTCGCGTCGAGTGCGGCGATGTTGAATCTCGTCTGCCCGTTCACCGACGTGAACGACCCACCGATGTAGATCCGGCTGCCGTCGGGCGAGGCGGCGACGGCCTTGACCACACCGTTGACTTGCGGGGCGAAGGGAAGCAGTGCCCCCGTCTCGATGTCGTACGCGAGCACGTTCGAACGGGCGGTGAGCTGCGTCCCGGGATTGGCCATCGGCGCACGCGCGTTGTCGAAGTCTCCGACGGCATAGACCGTGGTGCCGATCGTCGCCTGCGCCCAGACGTACCCGTTGTCGATCTGGACCGTCGGGATCGGGTCCGAGGTGACGACGTTCTCATCCCGCTGCAGCAGGGGCGGTGGCGAGGGCAGCGGAGCTTCGTCGGCCTGGGCCGTCGGCCCGACCACAGCGGTCAGGCCGACGCCGATCAGAGCCGCCGTGAGCAGGAGCGCGAGGGCGCGTCCTGCCGCACTCGGGAGTTGTCCTACGTTGTGCAACATCGTGTTCCCCGGTTCTCGCACCACGAGGGCGGCTAGGTGGTCTGCCCGGTGAAGACCGCGAGCGGCTCACCGGCCGAATAGTTGACGCGGACGGTCACCGAACGGCCGGACGCGGGATCGAGCATGAAGACATAGGTGCCCTCGACCGTCTCCCCCGCAGCCACCTGGCCGTCGAAGGGTGCGTACGGCGAAGCCCAGGTGGGCACGCCCACCTCGTCGTCATCGGAGTCGAGAGAGACCACCGCGGAGCTGACGTCCTGCGCCTGTTCGGAGTCGTTGGACACCTGGACCTTCACGACGACGGCGGGACCCGAGGTCTCTCCCGGGGTCTCCGCGGTCAGCGTGGTGGTGGTGATGGAGGACAGTGTGACCGTGACGTCGGTGGGGAGGATGATCCCCTCGTCGGCCGAGCCGTGGAACTCCGGCAGCTCGGGAGCTTCCGTGGGTCCCTCTGCGTCAGGGTCCGCGGGCGGTTCCCAGTCCGATCCCTGTTCATCGTCCGAAGGCTGAGCATCCGTCGGAGTGGGAGAGGTGCTCGGGTCAGGGGCCGTGGTCGGGGTCGCCGAGCCGTCATCCTCGGGATCTGGTGACGACTCGTCCTCGCCGGGTTCAGTCGGCTGGCCCTCGTCCTGGTCCGGCCCGTCAGCGGTGACGGTCGGGGAAGAATCCTCGGGAGACTGCTCGGGCGAGCACGCCCCGAGAGCCAGGGCGAAGAACAAGGGGACGATCAGCATCAGAGCTGCCGCTCGCGAGGCCCTGCCATCCATCAGGAACCTCCGTCGGCACCGTCAATCCTGGTGCCACAGCACCTCGTCGCCACCGCGACTCGGGGCGCCCCCTCAGCATAGAACTCCGGGCATACTTCGCGCAACGGTCAAAATGGACATCGCGCAGGCGGCCGCCGCCTCACGAGCTCCGGTCGCCCACCAGCGCAGCCGTGATGGCTCCGGCGGACGCAGCCACCTCGTCGAGCGTCGCGCCGTGCCGCCGAGAGGAGCTGCCGTGACCGTCCTCGATGCTCGATCTGTCAGCCTCTCGGTGACCCCAGAAGCTGCCGCGCCCCCTGTGCCGCGGACCGCGCAGCGCGCGATTCCGATCGAGATGCATCGCAAGCCGAGAGACCACTCCCGCACTGCGGGTGGGTTCGTCCGGGAAGAAGTTCTCCGCGAGCGTCGCCGCGTCGCGAAGCATGAAGACGCGATCGCGGGACTCCGGAGTGGACCGCACGATCGCGGAACGAACGGCACGGTCGGCAGCCAGAACCAGGGTGGCGTCCTGGACCAGTTCCCGCGTGGCGAACCGCGAGCGATGGTCGTCGGCCGCGCGCCGCCATGCGGCGTCGGCTTCGCGATCGGCGACCAGTTCGCAGATCCTCGCAGGCCTCTTCACCCGTACTCCCGCACTCTCGATGCGGATGTCAGGCATGTCGGAGAGCCCTTGCCGCAGCAGCAGCTCCGCGAGCGGAGATCGGCACACGTTCGCCGCACACACCACCAGGAGCAGCTCAGAGCTCATCGCGGGCCCCCAGAGAACCCATCTCCCGGAACCACTTCACGGCGGCCATCGCCAGGAATGCCACCGAGACCAGTGCCAGGAGTCCGTACGCGACGAGGAACACTGAGGTCCAGCCCCAGAGCACGAAGACCAGACACACCAGGCCGAAGTCCGTGGGCAGCACCAGGAGCGAGCGAGTGAGCGTCCCGCCTCCGCGCTCATGAGTGGAGGCCACAGCGTGCTTCCCCTTGAGGAGGTCGTTGAGGAGCATCGCGGTGAAGGTCGTCGACGCGCACACGCAGAAGACGAGGGGGATCGCCAGCTCCCAAGAAGCGTCCGCCGGCAGTGCGCGATGCAGGCCGACGAGCACCGCGAGGTGGAGGGACGAGATCTTCACGGTGTCGATGAAGTGGTCGAGCCACTCGCCCTGCGGGCTGCCCCCGCCGCGCAGGCGTGCCACCTGGCCGTCGGCGGAGTCCCAGGCGTACCCGAGGACCAGCAGGAGGGCGACGAGAACCCCCGCCACCCCGGTCACCGGTGCGAACGCGATGAGCCCGATAGCGAGGAAGGTGTGGGCGGCGCTCAGCACGGAGACCTGGTTCGGCGTGCGGCCTGCTCCATGCGCGAGAGCGGCGAACACACGACCGAGCCGGCGGTTGATGTAGACCGAGTACGCCGGAGCACCTCGGGCGTGCCCCTTCTGAGCGGTTCCGAGACTGCGATATGCCTCGACCAGCACGGCGACTCCTTGTGTTCGGATGATGGCCCACCCGCGTACCGGCCGGGCCGCATCGACGCCGTGTCCCGGCCGTCTACGATGCATAGACGGTCATACTACTCATAGTGGACGAATCGGACTATGCTTGCTGTCCAGCGCATACAGGTCCCGCGAATCAGGGCGGGCCGCGCTCCGGCCGGTCGGCGTCAGCAACGGGACGAGACGGCCTCATCACCGCTGAGGAGTGACGTGGCAGAGCATCTGGAAGTGGACTTCGCGGTGGTCATCGTCAACTACGGGTCCCCGCAGCTGCTCGCGGAGAACATCGACCCCGCGCTCGACGCCTCCCCCCTGTCCACAGTCGTCGTGGTCGACAACTTCCACTCGACGGATTCCCGCGAAGCGACGGCACAGCTGTGTCGCGACCGGGGCTGGTTACTGGTGCCCTCCTCGAACGTCGGCTTCGGGGCTGGCGTCAACAAGGGCGTCGAAGCTGCGATGGCGCAAGGACACGAACAGTTCATCCTGCTCAATCCGGACGCCACGGCGACGTCCACGGTGCTGGGCGAGCTCGCGTCCCATGTCCGTGATCACCCCGGGGAGCTGGTCTCCCCCTTCATGGACACCAGCGACGGGAGGCCGCATTTCCGTGGGACGCAGGTCAGCCTCGCGACCGGGCAGATGCGGTCGAGCTGGTCTCCCGGGGATCAGGATCCGACATGGAAGAACTGGCTCAGCGGGGCGTGTCTCGCCTTCGGAGCGGAAGCCTTCGAACGCATCGGTGGATTCAGCGAGCAGTACTTCCTGTACTGGGAGGACGTCGACTTCTCTCGTCTCGCAGCGTCGCGAGGCCTTCGCCTCGAACTCCGGGACGATCTGCGCGTGGTGCACGACGAGGGCGGCACACACACCGAACGGGGATCTCGCGCGAAGTCGCCGCTCTATTACTTCTACAACGTCAGAGGACGCGTGCTGTTCGGGCGTCGGCACCTGCAGGGTCGCGAGCTGGGTCGCTGGGTGCTCGCCACTCCTCGGCAGTCATGGCTGATCTGGCTGCGCGGGGGCCGCAAGCAGCTGGTCACTGCTCCGCGCGGAGCGTGGGCGGTCCTCCGCGGCATGGCGAGTGGTCTGGTCCTCCTCGCCCGTCGACCACCGAGAGAAGTCCTCACTTCCGTTCCTCGTGAAGAGGTGGGGCAGCGATGACCGGGCCGGGAGCTTCGACGTTGCGGGTCACGGTCGCGATCCCCACTTTTCGGCGCCCGGAGCGTCTCGGGCTGCTGTTGGATGCACTGCCGGCTCGGCTTGCGGAAGTTCCCGAGGTCGAGGTCGATGTGCTGGTCGTCGACAACGATCGCGATGGCTCAGGGGAGCGGGCGATCGATGGGAGAGCTCTGCAGGTTCGCTACGTCCGCGAGCCGACTCCCGGTATCGCGGCAGTCCGGAACAGGGTTCTGGACGAGTGTGGTGAGAGCGATCTGATCGCCTTCATCGACGACGACGAGCTGCCCCGCCCTCTGTGGCTCGCCTCCTTGCTCACCACGTGGCGCGCGCATCGCAGCAGTGCCGTGATGGGTCGGGTGATCTCGATGTTCGACGACGACGACGTGGATCCGTGGGTGATCGCCACGGGCACCTTCACCAGGATTCCCCGACCCACGGGGACGCAGCTGGAGGCCGCCGCTGCGGGCAACCTGCTCGTGGACGTGGCGCAGGTGAGCAGTTTCGGCGTGCGGTTCGATGAGTCGCTCGGTCTGGGAGGCGGGGAAGACACCCTCTTCAGTCGCCAGCTGGTGGCCCGGGGCGGCACGATCGTGTACTGCGCGGAGTCGGAAGCCGAGGACTACGTCGTCGCCGAACGACTGACGCGTTCCTGGGCGAAGCAGCGTGCCTTCAGCTCCGGGAACTCCGGAGCGTTCACGCAGCTGGTGCTGACCGACGGACCGGTCGAGCGCCATGTTCTGCGGCTTCGTCTCCTGAGCGGCGGACTGCTCCGAGTGGCGGTCGGCACGTCGCGCCTCTGCGCCGGTCGGCTGATCGGACACCTGCGACACGACGCCCGCGGCACCCGCACGCACTATCGAGGGCGCGGCATGGTTGCGGCAGTGCTCGGCCACCGCCACGAGGAGTACGCGCGCACGCCACAGGCGTCGCCGTGAACGAGCACAGGTGTCGTCACAGCCCGCGGGCGGTGTGCTTCCGAGCGAAGAGCTCCACCGTCCGCGCGTGCTCCGGACGGTTCCTGCGCGAGCTGACGGAGAACGAACGTCTCCCCGCTGCGGAGCTTCGCGCGAAGCATGATGCCCTCGCGATCGCCATGGTGGAGTTCGCCATGCAGAAGTCTCCGTACTATCGCCGCACCTACGGCGACCTCGGAATCGACCCCTCGACCCTGGCAGACCCCGCCGCCTGGGCGGACCTGCCCGTGCTGGACAGGGCGACGATCAAAGCGCACAGCGACGAGATCCCCACCCCGGACGCCGTGGGGCGTGCGGTGCGTCCAGCACTCACGGGCGGCAGCACCGGGGAGCCCCTGCGCACCTTGCACGACGCCCGTGTCCCCTCGCTGGCGTTGAGCTGGCGGATGTACTCCTGGTGGGGCGTGCAGCCCTACGACGACCTCGCCCGGGTGGGGCGATGGAGCTTCGGCCGCGCGGCAGAGCTGAAGAATGCCGCCTCCTGGTGGCCCACCCGTCAGATCTATCTCGATGCGGGCCTCATCTCCGAGGAGACTATGACCGCCTTCCAGCGCTCGCTGACCCGTGTCCGGCCGCGCCTGCTGGAAGGCTATGTCGGTGCCCTGCTCGCCTTCGCGGACTTCCTGCAGGAGCGCGGGCTCTCCGTCCCCGCGCCGCACGCCGTCGCCACCACGGCCGCGCCGCTGACCGCCGGTGCGCGCCTGCGGCTCGAGGAGGTCTTCGGCGCTCCCGTGCACGACGAGTACCGAGGATCGGAGATGGGGTGGATGGCCGGAGAGTGCGCTCAGCGCGATGGCCTGCACATCTTCTCCGACGTGCGACGGATCGAGGTGCTCGACGCCGACGGCCGGCCGGCGGCTCCCGGCGAGGTCGGCGATCTCGTGATCACCGACCTGCGCAACAAGGTCTTCCCGCTGATCCGCTACCGCACCGGAGACCGCGGCGCTCTGCGAGCGGAGCCCTGCGCCTGCGGGCGCTCCCTCCCTCTGATGGAGCCGCCGCAGGGGCGGACCGTCGACGTGCTGCGTCTTCCCAGCGGAGCCGTCATGGCGCACCGGCTCGCCGCCATGTTCAGCACGCACCCGGAATCGGTGCGTCTCTTCCAGATCCACCAGCTCGCGGACCACTCGATCACCCTGCACATCGTGAAGGGCGAGGGCGCCGACGCCGAGACGCACATCGAGAACGCGGTCCAGGGCCTGCGGGAGCGGATCCACGATGAGGTCCCGGTGCGGGTCGACTACGTCGACTCGCTCCCCTACACCGGGGGGAAGACGAAGTACATCGTCAGCGACGTGGCGCCGTCCTGACGTCGGCCACACCGTCGATGGACGTCGGTGCCGGGCATCACCTCACGCCGTGGACCCCGGGCGCCGCGCATAAGGCCTGGAGACCAGCCCCACGCACCCCCCGAGAACGCCCAGTCCGCTCGCGACACGACTCTCCCCGGCCGCCTGCAAACGCAGATCACGCTTGGCCCGTCCGATGACCGAGAGTGCCGCGCCCTTGACGAGCTGCCCCGAACCGATCATCATCCACCGCACCGCGTTGCGCGAACGGTCGCGACGAGAGCCGGCGAGAGTCTGATCGACGCGCACATGCGTCGCTGCCTGAGCACGCCGACGCGCCAGATTGAACTGCCGATTGTTCCGCGCGCGGGGCACCAGGTCATCCACGACAGCCTCGGCGCAGAAGATGATCCGACCTCCAGCGGCCGACAGCTGGCCGGTGAACAATGAGTCCTCGCCACCGGTCTGCCCGAAGCGTTCGTCGAATCGGAGGCCGAGTCCACGCACTCTGTGCATGTCGAGCAGGAGATTGTTCGTCGCGGCCCGCCGCAGGATCGTCCCGGTGGCGACACCTTCACGACGCTGACCGAGGTAGTATCCGCCGGCGGCGACCCACGGGTCC
Organism: Brachybacterium sp. AOP43-C2-M15; assembly: GCF_052446295.1. Classification (NCBI taxonomy): domain Bacteria; kingdom Bacillati; phylum Actinomycetota; class Actinomycetes; order Micrococcales; family Dermabacteraceae; genus Brachybacterium; species Brachybacterium sp. AOP43-C2-M15. The sequence goes on along the minus strand of NZ_JBQSWB010000007.1, from coordinate 59,132 downwards.
TCCCCACCCTCGAACACCGCGTGGACGGGTCCGCTCACCGCGTCCGCTCCGTGCTCGAGATAGGTGCTCAGAAGGTTCACGAGCCAGTCCGGGTGCGGGGTCTCGTCATCGTCGATCATCACGAGGACGTCGGCGTCCCGTGCCTCCATGAGAAGACGGTTGCGCGCGCTGCTGATCCCGGGCGTCGGCTCTGCGGCGTAGCGGATCCGAGGGTCCGCACCGCGCTCCACCGTGACCCGGGCACTCTCGTCAGGATCGTTGTCCACCACGGAGATCCGATACTCCGAGGGCAGACCGGGCGTCGCGACGGCGTGCTCTATCTGCTCCAGAAGGCGCGGGAGGAGATCGGCCAGGAGGTCCGGCCTGCGGAAGGTCGCCATCCCCACGACCACACTCGTCGATGACCGCACTGCCCCTCGCTTCCCTTCGTCCCCGACGCTGCCGAATCACGGTGGCCTCGCTCGCGGGATGCTCTCCCGCGAGCTTATGGCCAGCGCGACCGCGGGACAATCCGATCTGGGACCGCGCTGCGCACCCACCGCTTCTGCGGGCGCGCAGCGCCCCGCTCAGCGACGACCGAAGCGGCGCCTGAGGATCCCGACCAGCCCGCCGCGCTCCTTGAGGCTGCGGCGGCGCTCGGCGTCGCCGCTACCGCTCTCGGCCCGGTCGCCCGGCTGCGCGAGGCGCTGCGCCGACGGTTCGGCCGGGGCGGTCACCGCGGCCTCCTGCTCCCGGCGTCGGGCCTGCTCGGCGCGCTCGCGATCCTCGGCCGTCCGGCGGGTCTCGCGCAGCTGTGCGGTACGGGCCTCCTCCTTCAGCCGCCTGCGCTCCGCCGGGCCCTCGGCGATGCGGTAGAGCACCGGCACGATGACCAGGGTCAGCAGGGTCGAGGAGATGAGACCGCCGATGACCACCACGGCCAGCGGCTGGGCGATGAAGCCGCCGTTGCCGGTGATCCCCAGCGCCATCGGGATGAGGGCGAAGATGGTCGCCGCGGCGGTCATGAGGATCGGGCGCAGACGCTTGGAGGCGCCCAGGTGCAGCGCCTCGTCCAGGCCCATCCCGGCTCGCCGGTACTGGTTGACCAGGTCGATGAGCACGATCGCGTTGGTGACCACGATGCCCACCAGCATCAGCAGGCCGATCATCGAGGGCAGCCCCAGCGGGACACCGGTGATGATCAGCAGGCCCAGGGCGCCGATCGCCGCGAACGGGATCGAGACCAGCAGGATCAGCGGCTGGATCAGGGACTTGAAGATCCACACCAGCAGCACGTACACGAGCAGGATCGCGGCGAGCATGGCGATGGCCAGCTGGCCGAAGGTCTCGTCGATGTCCGCGGCGGTGCCGCCGACCGTGGCCTCGACGCCCTCGGGCAGCTCCGCGGCCTCGATCGCATCCTCCGCCGCCTCGGTCGCCTCGGAGACGTCCTCGCCCGCCGGGGTGAGCGAGACGGTGACGGTCTCGAGCCCGTCCTGGGTGGTGATCGAGGGGCGCGAGAGCTCCTCCTCGACGCTCGCGACGTCCTCCAGCGGGATGGTGTCCATCAGGGTGATGTCACGCAGCTGGTCGAAGGTGTCGATGGTGTCGTCGGCGGCGACATAGATGTCCAGCTCGCTGTCGTCGAGGGTGATGGTGCCGATCGCGCCCGGGTAGAGCTGCTGGGCGACCATCCCGATCACGGCCTCCTCGGTCAGGCCCATCCCGGCGGCGGTCTCGCGGTCCACGGTCACCACCGCGGTGGGCTGGTCGGCCTCGAGGTCGCTGCCCACCTCGGAGACACCGCTGGGCAGCGGATCGAGCTCGGCGAGGATCGCGTCGTTCGCGGCCTGGCGGTCCTCCGCGGTGGGGCCGGTGATCAGCACGTCGACCGAGCTCGACCCGGTGGGCGAGGCGATGTCCGCGGCCTCGACGGTGCCGGGCTCCGGCAGGTCCTCGAGGGTGGAGACCATCTCGTCCAGCAGGGCCTCCTGGTCGGCGTCCGGATCGGTGGTGATCGAGAAGCTGACCTCGTTCTCCCCACCGCCGCCGACGCCGAACTGACTGCCGCCGATGGTGGTCTGGACGGTCTCGACGCCGTCGACCTCCAGCAGCGCGTCCTCGCTCTCGCCGGCCTTCTGGGAGGACTGCTCGAGGCTGGTCCCCGCAGGGAGGGTCTGCGTGAGGGAGGCGATGTTCTGCCCCGTGTCCCCCAGGAAGTTCTGGTTCACCAGCGGGTACAGGAACACGGTGCCCACCAGGATCACGAGGGACACGGCGATCGTGGCCAGGCGACGCGGCCAGGTGTCCAGCACCAGGTGCAGCAGCGGCGCGTAGAGCCGGTGCAGCCAGGTGCGCTCCTCCGCGCCCTCGGCCTCCTCCCGGATCCGCGCGACCTGGGCCGGGTCGTCGGGGTCGACGTCCTCATGGCCCTTGGGCACCTTGAGGAACCAGTAGGCCAGCACCGGCACGATGGTCAGCGCCACCAGCAGCGAGGACAGCATCGCGATGCCGACGGTCAGGGCGAAGGGCCGGAACAGCTCCCCGGCCATGCCCGAGACCACCGCGATCGGCAGGAACACCACCACGGTGGCCAGCGTCGAGGCGGTGATGGCACCGGCGACCTCCTTCACGCCGTCGAGGATCGCCCGTCGTTTGGTCTTGCCGTAGGCGAGATGGCGGGTGATGTTCTCGATCACCACGATCGAGTCGTCGACGACGCGGCCGATGGAGATCGTCAGCGCCGCCAGGGTGAGCATGTTCAGCGTGTAGCCGGTGACGTACATGCCGATGAACGCGATCAGCAGCGAGGTGGGGATCGAGATCGCGGTGACCACCGTGGGCCGCACCCGGCGCAGGAACAGCAGGATCACGCCGACGGCGAAGAGCAGGCCCAGCAGGCCCTCCTCGGCGAGCGCGAGGATCGACTCCTCGATGAACGGGGCCTGGTCGAAGACGACGTCCGCCTCGGCGCCGCCGCCCACGCCCGAGAGCGTGTCCGCGAGGACGCCCTCGACGCCGTCGGAGATGTCCACGACGTTGCCGTCCACGGTCGCGGTGACCATGAGCACCAGGGACTCGCGGCCGTTGGTGCGGGAGATCGAGGTGGCGTCCTGGGTGGTGCGCTCGACGGTGGCGACCTCGTCGAGGGTGACCGGCTCGGCGGGCTCCTGCGGCTGCACATCCGGCTGCTGCTGACCGTCGGCGCCCTGCTGTCCGTCCATGCCCTGCTGTCCGTCGGCGCCCTGCTGGCCGTCGGCGCCCTCCTGGCCGCCTGCGCCCTGTTCCTGCTCGCCGCCGTCGGCCGGCAGGAGCACGATCTGCTCGAGGCTCTCGATGCTGTCGACGCTCTGGCCGAGCACCACGTCCAGGGTGCGATCACCGTCGACCACGGAGCCGCCGGGCAGGGACAGGCCGTGGGCGTCCAGGGCGGTGGAGATGTCGCTCTCGGTGAGGGAGTTCTCGGCCAGCGCGTCCTCGTCGGGGGTGATGCGCACGATCTGCTCGGGGGCGCCGATCACGGCGACCGAGGAGACGCCGTCGACGCGCTCGATCTCCGGGGTCACCGAGGTCTCGAGCCGGGAGGCGAGGTCGGAGGGGTCCAGGTCCGAGGAGACCGAGAGCACCACGGCCGGCAGATCGCTCGTGCCGCCGGAGATGACCTGCGGGTCCGCGTCCTCGGGGAGCTGGTCCTCGATGCGGCTCAGGGCCGCGTCGACCTGGTTCGAGGCGCGCGCCACCTCGGTGCCGTAGGTGAGCTCGATGGTGACCATCGACATGCCGGCCTGCGAGCTGGAGGAGGTGCCCTCGACGTTCTCGAGCCCGCTGAGGGACTGCTCCACCGGGGCGGTGATGCGGTCCCGCACCTGCTCCGAGGAGGAGCCCGGGGAGGTGGTCATCACCTGGATCTGCGGGAGGGAGACGGAGGGGATGAGCTCCTGGCGCATCGTGGTCATGATGAACACGCCGATGATCGACACGGCGATGCAGACCAGGGCGATGAAGGACCTGTTGTTCAGGCTCAGCGTGGCCAGGCGGTTCATGGTGCTCCTCGAGGGGTGCCGGCGGCGGGCGGTGGTGCGGCCCGTCGCCGCGCCGAGCGGCCGTGGCGTCGAGTCCTCCGCAGGTACTTTCTCACGCGTGTCTGAGAGGACGGACCCGACCATCGTCGGTGTCCGCGTCGCACAATGGAGGGGTGCCCGACCCCTCCTCCCCCGACGAGTCCCCGCGCGAGGAGAGCGCCCGACGGGCGGTCGACCGGGACATCCTCCGCCTGGCGGTGCCCAGCCTCGGCGCCCTGGTGGCCGAGCCGATGTTCCTCCTGGTCGACTCGAGCTTCATCGCCCGAGTCTCGACGACCTCGCTGGCCGGCCTGGGCCTCGCCTCGACCGTGCTCACCACCGTCGTGGGCCTGGCGATCTTCCTCGCCTATTCGACCACCGCGGCGGTGGCCCGCTCCTTCGGCGCCGGCCACCACCGGGAGGCGATCTCCCGCGGCATCGACGCCTGCTGGCTCGCCCTCGTGGTCGGCGCCGCCTCGACGCTCCTGCTGCTGGTCGCCGGGGAGCCGCTGCTGGCCGCCTTCGGCCCCTCCCCCGAGGTGCTCTCCGAGGCACTGGTCTACCTGCACATCAGCGCCGTCGGCCTGCCGGCGATGCTCGCGGTGCAGGCGGCCACCGGACTGGTGCGCGGGCTGCAGGACGCGACGCTGCCGCTGCTGGTGGCGGTGGGCGGGGCGCTCGCGAACATCCCGCTGAACTGGGTGCTGATCTTCGGGCTCGACCTCGGCATCGCCGGCTCCGCGATCGGGACCGTGATCTGCCAGTGGGGCATGGCCGGGGTGCTGCTCGGCGTGATCGTCACCCGCGCCCGGCGGGAGCGGATCCCGCTCACCCCGCAGCCGAGCGCGCTGGTGGCGGTGGGCCGGGACGCGGTGCCGATGTTCGTGCGCACCCTGGGACTGCGGGTCGTGGTGATCACCGCGGCCCTGGTCGCGACCCGGCTGGGCGAGGTGCAGCTGGCCGCGCACCAGCTCGCCATGACGGTGTTCACCGTGCTCTCGCTCGCGCTGGACTCCCTCGCGATCGCCGGCCAGGCGCTGACCGGCCGGTACCTCGGCGCCTCGGACCCGCGCACCGTGCATGCCGTGACCGCGCGCCTGATGCGCTGGGGCGTGGGCGGCGGCGCCGTGGTCGGGGCGATGCTGCTCGCGGCCAGCTACGTGGTCCCCGAGCTGTTCACCCCGGACGTCGCCGTGCAGGAGAGCCTGCGCGCCGCGCTCTGGGTGCTGGTCATCGCCCAGCCGGTCGCCGGCTATGTGTTCGTGCTCGACGGCGTGCTGATGGGCGCGGGGGACGCTCCCTACCTCGCGAAGGCGGGCTCGATCGTCGCCCTCGCCATCCTTCCCGGCGCCGCGCTGGTGGCCTGGTGGGCGCCGGGCGGACCGCTGGGACTGGCGATGCTGTGGGTGGCCTGCAACCTGCTGTTCATGGTGCTGCGCGCGCTCACCCTGGGGCTGCGGGTGCGCACCGACGCCTGGATGCGGCTGGGCGGCTGAGGCGCCTCGGCGAGGACCCCGGAGAGGACCCGGCGGGGCCCCTGACGAGGATCCGGAGCCGCGCCGGAGAGGCGAGCGCCCGACGGCGGGGCGCCCGCCGGATCAACCCTCGACCGCGGCGCGGGAGTCGACGAAGGCCCGGACCGCGGCCTCGACGTCCGCCTCGGTGTGCGCGGCGGAGAGCTGGACCCGGATCCGGGCCTTCCCCTGCGGGACCACCGGGTAGGAGAAGGCGGTGACGTAGACGCCGTGCTCGAGCATCGCGTCGGCGACCCGGGCGGCGAGCGCCGCGTCCCCGAACATGACCGGCACGATCGCATGCTCGCCGTCCAGCAGCTCGAAGCCCTCCTCCCCCATCCGGCGGCGGAACAGCTCGGCGTTGCGGAACAGGGTCTCGCGCAGCGCGGCGCTGCCCTCGACCAGCTCGAGCGCGGTGAGGGTGGCGGCGACGATCGCGGGGGCCAGCGAGTTGGAGAACAGGTAGGGGCGCCCCTTCTGGCGCAGCATCGCCACGATCTCGCCGCGGCCGGAGACGTAGCCGCCGCTCGCGCCGCCGAGCGCCTTGCCGAAGGTGCCGGTGTAGATGTCCACGCGGTCGGAGACCCCGAAGTGCTCGGGGGTGCCGGCACCGGTGGCGCCCATGAAGCCCACGGCGTGGGAGTCGTCGACCATCACCAGTGCGCCGAACTCCTCGGCGAGGTCGCAGATCCCCTCCAGCGGGGCGAGGAAGCCGTCCATCGAGAACACGCCGTCGGTGACGATGACGGTGCGGCGGGCGCCCTGCCCGTCGCGCAGCGCGGCGGCGGCCTCGAGCTGGGTGCGCAGGTCCTCGAGGTCGGCGTTGCGGTAGCGGAAGCGGGCGGCCTTGGACAGGCGGATGCCGTCGATGAGGGAGGCGTGGTTCAGCGCGTCGGAGATGATCGCGTCCTCCACCCCGAACAGCGGCTCGAACACCGCGCCGTTGGCGTCGAAGCAGGAGGAGAACAGGATCGTGTCCTCGGTGCCGAGGAAGTCGGTCACCGCCTGCTCGAGCTGCAGGTGGAGGTCCTGGGTGCCGCAGATGAAGCGCACCGAGGCCATGCCGAAGCCGCGCTCGTCCAGGGCCCGCTTCGCGGCCTCGAGCAGGCGGGGATCATCGGCCAGGCCCAGGTAGTTGTTGGCGCAGAAGTTCAGCACCTCGGCGCCGTCGCGGCCGACGGGACCGGCGGTGATGCGGTTGCTCTGCGGGGTGGAGATGACGCGCTCGTGCTTGAAGGTGCCGGCCTGCTCGATCTCGGTGAGCTCGGCGGTCAGCTGGTCCTTGAGGTCGGTGTACATCGTGGTGTGTTCCTTGGTGTGGGGAGGCGGTGGCGGGGCGGGACGGCGAGGCGGGACGGCAGAGCAGGACGGCGGGGCGGGGTCAGGAGCCGACGGTGCTCCAGTCCAGCACGACCTTGCCGACGGTGCCGGCCTTCGCGAGGGCGAAGCCGCGCTCCCACTCCTCGGCCGGGAGCACATCGGTGATGGTCCGGGTGATCGCCGCGCGCAGAGCCTCGGAGGTGCTGAGCATCGCGGACATCGCGTTCCAGGTCTCGTACATCTCGCGGCCGTAGATGCCCTGCAGGGTGATCATGCGGGTGACGACCATCGTCCAGTCGATCTCGAACTGCTGCGAGGGCAGGCCCAGCAGCGCGATCTTCCCGCCGTGGTTCATGTTCTCGATCATCTCCTGCAGCGCGCGGGCCTGCCCGGAGATCTCCAACCCCACGTCGAAGCCCTCGCGCATCCCCAGGCTGCGCTGGGCGTCGCGGACGCGGGAGTCGGCCACGTCCAGCACCACGTCGGCGCCGCAGCCCTCGGCCATCGCGAGCCGCTGCGGGGAGATGTCCGTGATGGTGATGTAGCGGGCGCCGGCATGGCGGGCGACAGCCGCGGCCATCTGCCCGATCGGGCCGGCCCCGGTGATCAGCACGTCCTCCCCCACCACGGGGAACTTCAGCGCGGTGTGCACGGCGTTGCCGAGCGGGTCGAAGACGGCCCCGAGCTCGGGGCTGATCAGCTCCTGGCCGCCGTCGTGCTCGTGCACCCACACGTTCTGGTGCGGGAGGGTCACGTACTCGGCGAAGGCGCCGTCGCGCTGCACGCCGACGGAGCGGGTGCGGATGCACATCTGGCGGCGGCCGGCGCGGCAGTTGCGGCAGGTCCCGCACACCACGTGGCCCTCGCCGGAGATCCGATCGCCGACGCGCACGTCGGCGACCTCCTCGCCGATCCCGACCACCTCGCCGTAGAACTCGTGGCCGGGGGTGAAGGGCACGGTGTCGCACATGGCCTCGGCGGAGGCGTCCCAGTCCAGGATGTGCAGATCGGTGCCGCAGATCCCGGCGCGCAGCACCCGGATCTTCACGTCCCACGGCCCGCAGCCGGGCTCCTCGACCGTCGTCCATTCCAGGCCCGCTCCGGGCGCCACCTTGCGCAGTGCGCGCATCCGACCTCCTCGTCCGGCTCCCCGCGGGAGCGCCAACCGCCCTCACCGGGCGGGGCGACGCGGGGTGGGCATCGCGCCACGGCGGGGGCTGCGGTCCGGGGTGGGGACCGCCCCGACGAGGATACGGGCCAGGGTGAGTCCCGTCATATCGGCCTCCGGACGTGCCGCTCCGCGCCCGACGTGACTAAGGTGAGGCTTGCCTATCCCCCGAGGGATCAGGCGCCGTCCACCTCCGTCGCCCCCGCGGGGCGACGCTCCGACCTGCAAGGACCTCGCACCTCATGCGCATGAACCGCCGCACCCTTCTCGCCTCCGCCACCGCCCTGTCAGGCGTCGCCGCTCTGGCGGCCTGCGGCTCCTCCTCCGGCGACTCCGGCGGTGGCGAGGGCTCGAGCGGTGCGGACGCGGGCGGTGCGGATGAGGCGAGCGGGGCCGGGAGCGCCCCGTCGGACCTCCCCGAGGGCTGGACCTGGGTGGAGGGCACCGACGTCCCCTCCACCACCGCGTCCCCGGCGCTGCCGGTCACCGTCACCGACGGAACCGGCAGCGAGGTCACCATCGAGGACCTCTCGCGCACGATCGTGGGCGGCGAGGACGTCGCGGACATGCTGGCCGCGATGGGTCTGGCCGATCTGATTTACGCCGCACCCACCAACTCGGTGGCGCAGGCGGCCCTCGACGCCCCCGAGCAGTTCGAGTTCTCCCAGCAGACCGGGGTCGAGGGCCTGCTCTCCGTGGACGGCACCTGCTTCCTCGGCAACAACGTCAAGCGCCACGGCGACGTCGCCGAGCAGTTCCGCTCGGCGGGCCTCTCCGCCGCGGTCGTGGACGATCAGCAGGCGGTCGCGGACAAGATCCGCGCCGTCGGCGAGTACATCGGCGATCCCGCGGCGGCCGAGGAGCTCGCGACCGCGGTCGAGGAGCAGCTGACGGCGGCCGCCGAGACCGCAGGGGACGCCGCCCAGGAGCTGCGGGTGCTGGTGATCACCTCCAGCGGGGCCGGCGGCGCCAACGCCGTGGTGGGCACCGGCACCGCCGCAGCGGACATCCTCGACGCGGTCGGTGCCGTGAACTGCGGCGTCGAGGCCGGACTGCGCGGCTACTCCGTCGACTACAGCGACGAGGGCCTGCTGGACCTGGCCCCCGACGTCATCATCACCGGCACCGGCGACATGGAGGAGTGGGGCGGCTACGAGGGCTTCCTCGCCGCCTTCCCCACCCTCGCCCAGACCCCCGCCGGTCAGGCCTCGAACTTCGTGCTCATGCCGAGCGAGCAGATCAAGGTCTCCGGCTCCGGCGTCGGGGCCGGCGCCCTCGCCCTCGCCTCCGCGCTGGCCGACATCGCGGCGTGAGCCGCGCCCGCACCGAGCGCATCCGCCGCGTCCCCCTGGGGGCGGCGCTGCCGCTGCTGTCCGTGGTGCTGCTGGGGGCGGTCGTGGTCGCGATCGGGTCCGGCCCGATCGAGCTCACGCCGGCCACCGTGCTCGCGGTCGCCGGGCACGAGATCCTCGGCCTCGGCGACGGCGCCGGTCCGCTGGAGACCACCGTGGTGATGGACCTGCGCATGCCGCGGGTCCTGTTCGGCACCCTCTCCGGGGCGGCGCTGGCCGTCTCCGGCGCCGCGCTGCAGAGCCTGTTCCGCAACCCTCTGGCGGATCCCGGCATCATCGGGGTCAGCGCCGGCGCCTCCACCGGCGCCGTCGGGGCGATCGTGCTGCTGCCGCCCGTCACCGGCGCGCTCATCGCCTGGGTGGTGCCGGCCTCCGCCTTCCTCGGCGGGCTGCTCGCCACCGGGCTGATCTACGCGCTCGCCCGTCCCGCCGCCGGCACCGGCACCGCCCGCCTGCTGCTGGTGGGCATCGCCGTCGGCGCCGGCTTCGCGGCCGCGACCGGCTTCTTCACCTTCGCGGCCGACGACGACGAGCTCGAGACCGTGGTCTTCTGGCAGATGGGGTCGCTGGGCTCGATCACCTGGGTGCGCCTCGCCGTGGTGACGATCCCCGTGCTGCTGGGCGTCGCGGTGCTCATCGCCCTGTCGCGTCGTCTGGACCTGCTGACCCTCGGCGAGCGCCAGGCCAGGCACCTGGGGCTCGACGTCGATTCCACCCGCCGCCTGGTCATCGTGCTCACCGCGCTGCTCACCGGGTCGACCGTCGCCTTCACCGGCACCATCGGCTTCATCGGCCTGGTGGTGCCGCACATCGTGCGCCTGCTGTGCGGTCCGGGGCACCGCGCTCTGCTGCCGGTCTCCGCAGTGCTCGGAGGTCTGCTGATCGTGCTCGCGGACACCCTCTCCCGCGTGGTCGCGCCACCGTCCGAGGTGCCGATCGGGCTGTTCACCGCACTGCTCGGCGCCCCGTTCTTCCTGGCCCTGGTGCTGCGGTCCCGGGCGGTGCAGCTGTGAGCGCGCGGACCGCCCCGGGCCCCCGCCCCGAGGCACCCTGTCTCGAGGTGCGCGGTGTGGGCTTCACCATCGGCGGGGCGCGCCTGCTGGAGGGGGTCTCGTTCTCCGCCGCGCCGGGCGAGCTGGTGGCGATGGTGGGTCCCAACGGCGCCGGGAAGTCCACGATGCTCGCCCTGCTGGCCGGTGACCTGGTGCCCTCCGAGGGCACGATCTCCCTGGCCGGCACCGCCCCGCACCGCTGGCCGGCGAAGGCCCTGGCGAGACAGCGCTCGGTGATGACCCAGCAGCACGGCCAGGCGTTCTCCTTCACCGTGCGGGAGCTGGTGGAGATGGGCCGTGCCCCGCACGACGCCTCCGACCGCGACGAGGAGCTGATCGATGCCTCCCTCGTCGACGCCGAGATCGCGGAGCTCGCCCACCGGGACGTGACCACGCTGTCCGGCGGGGAGCTGGCCCGCGCGGTGTTCGCCCGCACCCTGACCCAGGATGCCGGGGTCGTGCTGCTGGACGAGCCGACCGCGCCACTGGACCTGCGGCACCAGGAGACCCTCATGCAGCGGGCACGATCCCTGGCCGACGAGGGGCGCTGCGTGCTGGTGGTGCTCCACGACCTCTCGCTCGCCGCACGGTTCTGCGACCGGCTCGCGGTGTTCTCCGAGGGGTCGCTGACGGCCCTGGGTCCGCCCGAGCAGGTGCTCACGCCGGAGCGGATCGAGCAGGTGTACCGCCAGCGTGTCGCGGTGCTCGCGCATCCCGTGACAGGGCGGCCGCTGGTGGTGCCGGTGTGAGTCCCGGTGTGCCGTGCGGGGGTGCGCCGGGGATCGGGATCATCGCGGACCGCGGTCCCCGGCGCACTGCTCACTCGTCGAGGACGACCAGGTTCCCCTCCTCGTCGAGGACGGCGACGCCGGTGAAGCTCACGCTGGTCTCGTCGGACTGGTCGATCGGGTCCTCGGAGCCCCAGGACTCGTACTGGTAGCTGTAGGTCGCCGCACCGTAGCCATCGGGGTACTCGGTGGCGATGTACCAGCCGCCCTCGCCGGGTTCGACGTACACCACCGGGTACTCGGTGATCTCCCAGGAGCCGCTGCCCTCGACGATGCCGAAGGCCCAGGTGCTCAGGTCGCAGCCCTCCGGGGACGGCTCGGTGGAGCTCGCGCACTCATCGAGCTGGGCGTCGACCTGCGACTGGATCTCTGTGAGGCCCGCCTCGCTGAGCTCGTAGTACGGCGTGGCGAAGAGCTCGTACCAGGAGTCGGGATCGGCGGAGACGACGAGCTCCGAGGGCACCGCCGCGATGTGCTCGGAGGTCTCCGGGAGCGTCACCGAGTACGTGCCGGGGACGACGGTGAGCATGGCCATCTCGCCCTCCATCGAGAGACCGTCGGTGGGGATCTCCTGGCCGTTGACGATCAGGGTCGTGGCCCCCTCCGGGATGTACACGGCCATCGAGGGGTACTCGACGGTGCCGAGCCGCCAGTTCGGGAACACCACGGCGGTGCGACCGTCGCGGGTCACGGTGAAGTGCTGCTGCATCGTGACGCCGTCCTGGGTGACCTCGGCGGTCACACGGGCGGCACCTTCGCTCTCCTCCACATCGGTGATGCGGTGACCGTCGATGCGCCCCTCGACGGCTCCGCCGACGGCATCGGTCAGCAGGATCTGCTGCGAGGTGGGCACGTTCGGCGGTGCCAGCTCGACGGCCCGCTCCACGTCGCCCTCCTCGAGTGCGCCGAGGTAGGCCTCGACCTGCTTCTCCGGCGCGTACCGGCTGCCGGCGACCACGTTGTACGCGACCGTCAGGCCGACGGCCAGCACGAGCACGGCGCCCACGCCGACCCCACCGCCGATGAGCGCACGTCGAGCTCCCCGGGAGAGGGGCTTGCGCGGTGCGGCCTCCTCGCCGGAGTCCGACGGGTGCACGGACGGACCCGCGAGAGCTCCGGCGGTCGCGCCGAGCGGGACGGTCCGGACGCCCGCCCCGCCGCTCGTCCCCGCCGCGCTGTCGGCGTTCGCAGCGGGTGCGACGCCCGCCGCGGACTCGGCTCCCGCAGCGCGTCCCGCTCCCGCGGCGCCTTCCGCTCCCGCGGCGACACCGATCTCGCCGGCGCTCCCGGCACCCGCGGTGACGACCGCCGGAGCCACGCGTCGGCGGAACCAGTTCAGCATCACCCCGGGAAGGAACGGGGCGATCAGCGGCGCGACGACGCGGGAGAGCACCTCCACGAGCACCCCGGCCAGCAGGGCGAGGAACGGGGTCCACGCGGCGAGACCGGCCGACGCCGACATCCGCTGCGAACCGTCGAAGAAGGATCCCGAGACCTGGAACGTCGCCGAGCTGTGCGCCAGGATCACGAGCACGACCCCGCCGACGAAGTACGCGATCGGCAGGGCGGCCCACGAGACGGCGAGCGCGATCACGTTGTCGGGCACCACGCGTCGCTGGTGCTGCCACAGCAGAGAGCTCGCCATGAGAGTGACCAGGCCCAGCAGCAGGCCGATCAGCCACACGTACCAGGGCATCGAGAAGATCGACGCTCGCATGGTGCCGCTGAGATCACCCAGGAGGAAGCCCATGATCTCCGGTGACTGCACGGATGCGGAGGCCGCGGACAGCATCGGCAGTCCCGTGAAGACGGCGAGCACGTGACCGCCGGCCAGCGGAAGCAGCAGGAGCACGGCCAGCATCGGGGGCATCCGACCGTCGATGAGGGCCTGCACCGTGGTGATGACGGTCGCGGCGACCAGGCCGAGCACCGTCAGCAGCAGCGCGTGGGAGAGCGCGAGCTTGAGCCCTGCAGCGAGGTCCGCGATCAGCGGCCACCAGGCCGGTCGGGCCCGCACACTGATCCGTCCGAGGGCGAGTGCCGCGGTGACCAGCACGAGCGCACCGAAGAAGGAGTCGAAGCCGGCGGCGTGCAGGCGGAGCGTGATTCCGTCCTCGATCGGGATCGGCTGGGCGAGGATCAGGGCGGCGAGCACCGTGAACACGGCGACACCGAACCCGGCGAGCAGGGAGGAGGCCCAGATCCCCAGATGCCCGGCCGGCTGGCGCTTCTGGACGAAGCGTCCGCCGAAGAAGGAGAGCAGCACCATGGCCAGCGTGATCACCCCGGGCAGGACGCGGACGACGGCGCGGAGGGTCACACCCTCGTAGGAGACGCCGAAGCCGAGCCCGCCGAACGCAGCCATCGCGACCAGCTGGAACGGGGCGCGCAGCGCGGTGGCGACGCCGCTCAGCTGCTCGGACGGGCTGAGGTCCACCGAGTCGAGACCGGCTTCGACCGGGTTCCCGATGCCGCTGAGGGCCACCGCCACGGCGGCGAGGATCATTCCCAGCACTGCGACCAGGAATGCACCGGCGTAGGCGATGCCGCCCACTGCGAGGGAGGGCAGCGGATTGATGAGGCCGAGGCCGCCGAGCTTGGCCCGGAGCTCCTCGGGAGTCATCGACGCGGCGCCGGGGGCGCTGCCCGGCTGCTGAGCAGGAGGGCCGTCCTGAACGGGCTGCTGGGCGCCAGCAGTCGGCCCCGCTCCCTGCGGGGCGGCGGCAGCGGGCGAGGCCTCGGAGGCAGGCGGGGCTTCCGGTGCGGACGGGACGCCATCGGCGGTCCGGGCGAGGGGCGCGGACGCCCCGGCCGGCACCGCCGGGACCTGTGGCGCAGGGTCCGGCTGCGGCCCGTCGGGCTGCGCCGGAGCGGATGCCGCATCCGGGCGGCTGCCGTGCGCGTCGTCCCCGTAGTCGTAGGACGGCGACCGCCCTTCTGCTCCGTCGGCCTGCGGATCCTGCGGCTCGTTCATGGGGTGCTCTCCCCCGCCTGGTGCTGACATGACCCAACCTCCCTGGTGCTCACTGGACGATCAGCGCATGGAGGGTGTGCGACAGCGGCGCGCGAGTTCTGGTCCATACAGCCGGCGGACAGGAGTTGATCGGCGTTTCCCCATGCTTCGATCAGCGTAGCCAGCGGGGGTGACGATCGAAAGCATTCCTGACAGGCGGAAAGAACCGATACGTGACCGTGATCACACGCGCTGGAGCCGGGGTGGACGTCCCCGTCCGAGGGGAGGGCCGGAGGTGGCTCAGCGCCTCCAGAGGTCCCGCGGCGCGGCGCCGGCGCGGAAGCCGAACGCCTCGACCATCGCGGCCGCCTCCGGGAACCCGTGGGCCAGGGTGTGCGGGGCGTGGGAGTCGCTGCCGAGGCTGATCGCGCGGCCGCCCTCCTCGCTCCACCACTGCGGCATCCAGGGCCACAGCCGACGCGTGTTCATCTCGAGCGCCCGCCCGCTGCCCGCGATCGCGCGCATCGCGGTGCGGAACTCCTCCTCGAAGCGCCGGGGGTCGAACGGCCCCTCGACCCCCTCGGGCCAGTACCGCAGGGCGTAGTCGAGGTGGGTGACGATCTCGAAGGGCTCGTCGCCCGCGACGAGGGCCGGGACCTCGGCCAGGTAGCGGCGGACCACCTCGTCGGCCGGGAGGCGGCGGAACAGGGTAGCGGGCTCGGCCCGTCGACCCTCGTGCTCCAGGGTGTGGAGCGATCCGAGGATCCGGTCGAAACGACTCAGGTCCAGCTGCCTCCTCGCGGCCTCGGTGCGCAGGTGCGGCTGGCCGAACTCGAGGCCGGTGCCGATGCGCAGCTGCGGGAACGCCGCCCGGCAGCGCTCGATGCTCTCGAAGTACCCCTCGACGTCGAAGCGGGGCACGGCCACGACGCCGTCCTCACCGAGCAGGTGCGCCTCGTGCTCGTCGAAGTCCTCCGGATCGCTGAACCAGGCGTCCTCGAGGTCGAGGTGCTCGGTGAAGAACAGCGCGGGCAGCCCGATGCGCACGGCACGCTCGCAGGTGGCCTCCATCGTGCCGCGGGCGGCGGAGTCCGGGCCGCCGGTGTCCCAGGAGAACTCGCTGTGCACATGGCTGTCCGCGGGAAGGGTCATGGGGTCAGGGTGCCATGGGCGGGGCTGGGCGCGAGGATCAGACCGGAGCCGGTGGGTTCACCGTGATGTCCTTGGGCGGGAGGCCCACGACGTGGGTCTCCGGTTCCCCGATCTGCCCCTCCCCCGGGCCCAGCGCCTCGATGCGGTACTGCCCGGGGATGACCCACAGCTCCAGAGTGCGGTTGCTGCGGCCGAGCTCGTCCACGGTGAAGTCCACGCCGTTGATGCGCAGGCCCACCGACCCGGGTGGGATGTACGTCGTCAGGGTGGAGATCCCGAGCCTCCCAGCGCTCCAGCTCTCCTCGTCCGCCGGAGCCTCCATCCTGTGCACGGCGTTGTCGGGAGCCCCTTCCTGGGTCACCAGGATCAGGTACTGCACGCCGTGCCCGGCGATCTCCTTCCGGTCCCGGATCTCCGTGTGCTCGACGAGCCCCGCGGTGGGGCGTGCCTCCTCGTGCTCCAGCAGGGCCAGCTGCCGTGGATCCTCAGGGGCCGGCAGCTCCTCCAGGAGGGCGTCGACGTCCGCGTGCTCGAGCTGGCCGAGACGTCGTTCGAGCACCGCCTGGTCGGGCGGCACCGACGGCCGCAGCCACAGCACGGTCCCCACGAGGGCGAGGACGAGGAGCAGCCCGAGCACTCCGGCCCCCGCGAGCAGGAGAGGGAGGGGTCCGCGGCGCGGCGTGCTGCGTCCGGACGATGCGGCCATGGTTCCCCCTGTTGATCAGGCACGGCGCCCCCGCACCGTGGTCACCGGGATCGTACCGCGATGGTGACGGCGAGAAGGCGCACGGTCAAGCGCCGTCGGTGCCGCCCCGCGGAGGCTCAGCTCCGCAGATGCGCTGCGAGCGCCTCGTCCATCGGCCGGGGCGTGAAGCCGGTCGCCTCGATCGCGGCGAGGTCCAGCACCGAGGAACGGGGGCGTGGCGCGACCGTGCCGTCCCCCTCCGCCGTCCCCTGGGCGGCGTAGAACTCCGCGGTGGGCACCGGAGTGATGCGCGACGGGTCGTGCCCGGTCAGGGAGAACACCTCGGCGGCGATGCGGGCCCAGCTGAGCGGCTCGCCCTCGTTGGTGAGGTTGTAGGTCCCCGGTGCGGGGCGGGCGGCGAGCAGGTGGTCGATGCCCGCGGCGAGGTCCTCGGTGAAGGTGAGTCGGCCGATCTGGTCGTCCACCACGGAGGGATCGACGCCGCGCCGGGCGAGTCCCGCCATCGTGTCCACGAAGTTCGCGCCCTCGCCGATCACCCAGCTGGTGCGCACGATGTAGTGGTCCGGGAGCGTCGCGACGAGCTGGTCACCGGCGGCCTTGGTCTGCCCGTAGACGCCCAGCGGGCTGGGCGGCTCCGTCTCGTCATGGAGAGGTGCCGTGCCGTCGAAGACGTAGTCGCTGGAGACATGGACCAGCACCGCCCGCTGAGCGCGGGCCGCCTCGACCAGCCGGCCGACGCCGGTGACGTTGACGGCCCAGGCCGCACGCCGCCCTTCCGGGGTCTCGGCAGCGTCGACCGCTGTGTGCGCGGCGGCGTTGACGATCGTGCCGTACCGGGAGAAGTCGACGGCGTCGACGGAATCCGGATCGGCGATGTCCACGAGTTCACGCCCCACCAGATCCACGTCGGAGCGGTCGGCCCAGCGAGCCGCCAGGGCCCTGCCCAGCTGGCCGTTCGCGCCCACCACGAGGGTGCGGCGGGGCGGCACCGGCGTGACCTCCGCCAGGCGCGGGTGCGCGGCGTCCTTCGCGGACAGCTCCGCCTGGTCGAGCGGGATCGGCCAGGGGATCGCCGCGGTCCCGTCGGCGAGGTCCAAGAAGGTGTACTGCGCCTGCGCGACCTCGGACCAGTGGTCGTTGACCAGATAGGTGTAGGCGGCGGGCGCCTCGAGGGTCTGGAAGGCGTTGCCCACGCCGCGCGGCACGTAGATCGCGACCTCGGGAGTGATCTCCTGCCAGTAGGCGGTGCCGAAGCTCGGTCCCTCCCGCAGGTCCACCCAGGCGCCGAAGACGCGGCCCGTGGCGACGGAGATGTACTTGTCCCACGGCTCGGCGTGGATCCCTCGGGTCACGCCCACGGCCTGGTTGAAGGAGATGTTGTTCTGCACCGGTCCGAGGTCGGGCAGGCCTGCGGAGACCATCTTCTGCCGCTGCCAGTTCTCCTTGAACCATCCTCGGGCGTCGCCGTGCACCGGGAGGTCGATCACCAGCAGCCCCGGGATCGGGGTGGTGCGGACGGCGAGCTCGGTCATGGGGTCCTCTCGGTCGCGGGCGTCGACCGACGTGGCATGCGTGCTGTCACTGGCCGGCGAGCTGGTACTTCGCTTCGGTGGCCGCCTTCTGGGGGCGCCACCAGTCCTCATTCTCGCGGTACCAGGCGATGGTCGCTGCGAGTCCGGCCTCGAAGTCCTGGAACCGGGGGCGCCAGCCCAGCTCGTCGCGGAGCGTGGTCGCGTCGATCGCGTAGCGCAGGTCGTGGCCGGGACGGTCGGTGACGTGGTCGTAGTCGTCCTCCGCATGGCCCATCTGGCGCAGGATGAGCTCCACGACCTCCTTGTTGCTCTTCTCCCCGTCGGCGCCGATCAGGTAGGTCCGACCGATCTCGCCGGCCTCCAGGATCCTCAGCACCGCGCTCGAGTGGTCCTCGGCGTGGATCCAGTCGCGCACGTTCGCTCCGGCGCCGTACAGGCGCGGGCGGATGCCGTCGAGGAGATTGGTGATCTGGCGCGGGATGAACTTCTCCACGTGCTGCCGCGGCCCGTAGTTGTTCGAGCAGTTCGAGAGCGTCGCGGCCACGCCGAAGGAGCGCACCCACGCCCGCACCAGCAGGTCGGATCCCGCCTTCGTCGCGGAGTACGGGCTGGAGGGGTTGTAGGGCGTGGTCTCGGTGAACCGCTGCGGGTCGTCCAGCGCGAGGTCCCCGTAGACCTCGTCGGTCGAGATGTGGTGGAAGCGCGTGCCGTGACGGCGCACGGATTCCAGCAGCGTGAACGTCCCCACCAGGTTCGTCCGCAGGAACGGCGAGGGGTCGTCCAGGGAGTTGTCGTTGTGGGACTCCGCGGCGTAGTGCACCACCGCGTCCGCCGCGGCGACCAGGGGGTCGACGGTGCCCGCCTCGGTGATGTCGCCCTCGACCAGCCGCACGCGCGAGGACGGCAGGTCCTCGAGGGAGGCGCGATGGCCCGCATAGGTGAGCTTGTCGAGCACGGTGACCGTGTCCTCGGTGTGCTCGATGACGTGGTGGACGAAGGCGGAGCCGATGAATCCCGCGCCGCCGGTGACCAGGAGGTGGCGGCCGGTCATGCCGTGGCCCGCATCGCGGCGGCGGACGGGGTGAGATCCAGCGGACGATCCGCGACCTCGCGCTCGAGGGCGTCGAGCAGGTAGCGCCCGTATCCGGACTTCACCAGCGGCAGCGCCCGCTCGCGCAGCTCCTCGTCGCTGAGGTAGCCCATGCGCCAGGCGACCTCCTCCGGGGCACCGATCGAGAGGCCCTGCCGCTGCTGCACGGTGCGGATGAACTCTCCGGCCGCGGCCAGGTCCTCGAAGGTCCCGGTGTCCAGCCAGGCGGTCCCGCGCGTGAGCACCTCGACCTGGAGGCTGCCGTCCTCGAGGTAGGTGCGGTTCAGGTCGGTGATCTCGAGCTCGCCACGGGCCGAGGGGGTGAGCGCCTTGGCCCGCTCCACGACGGTCTCGTCGTAGAAGTACAGTCCCGGCACGGCGAGGTTGGAGCGGGGCGACGTCGGCTTCTCCTCGAGGGAGAGGGCACAGCCGTCCGCCCCCATCTCCACCACGCCGTAGGCGCTGGGGTCCTTGACCCAGTAGCCGAAGACGGCGGCGCCGTCGAGGTCCTGGTAGCGCCGCAGCTGGGCGCCCATGCCGTGGCCGTAGAAGAGGTTGTCTCCCAGCACCAGGGCCGCCTTCTCGCCGCGCAGGAACTGCTCGCCGAGGGTGAAGGCCTGGGCGAGGCCGTCCGGGCTGGGCTGCACCGTGTACTCGAGGTGCACGCCGAAGCGGTCGCCGTCGCCCAGCACGCGCTGGAACGCGGCCTGGTCCTCCGGGGTGGTGATGATCAGGATGTCCCGGATGCCGGCGAGCATCAGCGTGCTCAGCGGGTAGTAGATCATCGGCTTGTCGTGGACGGGCATCAGCTGCTTGGAGACGCCGATCGTCAGGGGGTGGAGCCGTGAGCCGGTGCCGCCGGCAAGAATGATCCCTCGCATCGCCCCAGTATGTCCGATTTGCCCGGAAAGGGGAAGGTCTCGGCGCCGACGGGCGGGCCAGGGACGACGCCGTCCTCGCCCGCCGCCGACGGAGAACCGGTGGCGAGCGAGGGGCGGCGTCGCCGGCCGGGGCGGATCACACCCCGGCCGGCACCTCCGCCTCGGCGCGCACCTCACGGGCGGCCCGGACGAGGCGGCGCAGGCTGGCCTCGGTCTCGACGTAGCCGCGGGTCTTCAGGCCGCAGTCGGGGTTGACCCAGAGCCGCTCGGGGCCCACCACGGCGCGGGCGCGGCGCAGCTGGTCGGTGATCTCCTCGGACGAGGGGACGCGCGGCGAATGGATGTCCCACACGCCCGGGCCGATGCCTCGGGGGAAGGCCCCGGGGTCGATCGCCTCGAGGATCTCGCCGCGGGAGCGGGCGGACTCTATCGAGGTGACGTCCGCGTTCAGGGCGTCGATCGCACCGACCACCACGTTGAACTCGCTGTAGCAGAGGTGGGTGTGGATCTGGGTGGCCTCCTCCACGCCGGAGGTGGCCAGGCGGAAGGAGCGCACGGACCAGTCGAGGTAGTTCGCGTGGTCGGCCTCGCGCAGCGGCAGCAGCTCGCGCAGGGCGGGCTCGTCGACCTGCACGATGCGGATCCCGGCGGCCTCGAGGTCCGCCACCTCGTCGCGCAGGGCCAGGCCCACCTGGGCGGCGGTGTCCCCCAGGGGCTGGTCGTCGCGCACGAAGGACCAGGCGAGGATCGTGACCGGTCCGGTAAGCATGCCCTTGACTGGATGCGGGGTGAGGGACTGGGCGTAGGTGGCCCAGTCCACGGTGATCGGCGCGGCGCGGTGCACGTCCCCGAAGAGGATCGAGGGGCGGGTGCAGCGCGACCCGTAGGACTGCACCCAGCCGTGCTCGGTGGTCGCGAAGCCCTCGAGGTTCTCGGCGAAGTACTGGACCATGTCGTTGCGCTCGGGCTCGCCGTGCACCAGCACGTCCAGCCCCAGCTCCTCCTGGAGCGTGATCACGCGCGCGATCTCGTCCTTCATCGCCTGGACGTAGCCGGCCTCGTCCAGGGTGCCCCGGCGATGGGCGGCGCGCGCCGCGCGCACCTCGCCGACCTGGGGGAACGAGCCGATGGTGGTGGTGGGCAGGTCCGGCAGGCCCAGCGCCCGGCGCTGCGCCTCGGCGCGCACGGCGTACTCGGCGCGCTCGGTGTCCGCCGTGGTCGTGGCGGCGGCTCGCTCGCGCACGGAGTCCACCCGCACCCCGGCGAAGGTGCGCGGCACGGAGCGGGGCCCGTCGACCGCGCCGATCTCGACGCCTCCGTCGGCGAGGGTGACGAGCTCGCCGATCTTCTCGTCGGCGAAGGCGAGGGTCGCCACGAGCTCGGCGGGCAGGGAGGTCTCGAGGTCGAGGGTGTGGGGGACGTGCTGCAGCGAGACGGACGTGGACACGGCGATCGTCCCCGCCTCTCCCCCGGCCGCGGCGACGCGCGAGCGCAGCTCGGCCAGTCGTGCGGCGGCGGTCGGCAGCTCGGTGCGCCACACGGAGCGGCCCTCGACGAGCCCCGCGACGAGCTGCACGGTGTCGACGCCGGCGAGCTGAGCCGTGGTGGGCAGGTCACCGCGGGTGAGGTCGACGTGCACCGCCTCCGCGCCGGTGGCCAGCAGCGCCGGCAGCAGGTCGCCGATCCCTCCGTAGGGGGTGGTGACCAGCAGCTGGGGGCGGTCGGCGCCGGCGGCGAGACGGCCGATCGAGCGCTGCAGCGCCTCGACGAGGTCGGCGGCGTCCAGGCGCTGGTCCGCGGCGAGAGCGGGCTCGTCCAGCTGCACCCAGGTCGCGCCGGCGGCGGCGAGGCGCGAGAGCAGTTCGGCGTAGACGGCGACGACGTCGTCCAGTCGGTCCAGCGGGTCGAAGCCCTCCGGGGCGCCGTCCTGCGCCTTGGCGAGCAGCAGCAGCGTGAGCGGCCCCACGAGCACGGGGCGGGTGCCGGCGCCGTCCTCGAGGGACTCGGCGAACAGGTCCACCGCGCGCGTGGAGGCGAGGTGCAGGTCGGTGTCGGGGCCGATCTCGGGGACGAGGTAGTGGTAGTTGGTGTCGAACCACTTGGTCATCTCGAGCGGCGGCTGCTTCTCCGTGCCGCGGGCGAGGGCGAAGTACCCGTCGTCGTCGACCGTGCCGTCGGCCCCGAGCACGGAGGTGAAGCGGTCCGGGACGATGCCGACCGCGAGGGCGGCGTCGAGCACCTGGTCGTACAGGGAGAAGGACTCCGGGGCGGCTGCCGCGGCGCCCAGTCCCAGCTCGGCGAGGCGGGAGCGGGTGGTGCGGCGCAGCTCGCGGGTGCGGCGGGTGAACTCGGCGTGGTCGATGCGACCGGCCCAGTAGGCCTCCTCGGCCTTCTTCAGCTCGCGGCCGGGGCCGATGCGGGGGTAGCCGACCGGGGTGGCGGTGGGCAGCGGGGCGGGCCGGGACGGGGCGGCCTGCGCGGTGGACGCGGTGGGCTCGGCGGGCTCTGTGGACACTGTGGTCATCGGGGCTCTCCTTGGGTGGTGGACCAGCGGTCCAGGTCGAGGTGGTCCAGCACGTCGAGGGCGTCGGCGTGCGAGTTGAAGGTGTACAGATGCAGGCCCGGCGCCCCGGCGTCGAGCACCCGGCGAGCGAGGTCCACGGTGAAGCGCACGCCGATGCGGCGCCGCTCGACCTCGTCGGCGGCGGTCTCCAGCCGATGGAGGAGGTCGCGGGGCGCCTCGACGCCGCTGATGGCGGCGAGACGCTCGAGGCGGCGCGGATTGGTGGCGGGCACGAGGCCGGGCACGATCGGCATCCGGATCCCCGCCTCGCGCGCTCGGGCGAGCAGGCCGCAGTAGACGGAGGCCTCGAAGAACACCTGGCTGATGGCGAAGTCCGCGCCGGCGCGCTCCTTGGCCACCAGCACCTCGGTGTCGTGACTGGTGGTGGGCGACTCGGGGTGGCGGTGGGGGTAGGCGGCCACGCCGATGCTCACGCGGCCGCCGGCGAGGGTGGCGGTGCGCTCGCGCTCGATGTCGCGGATCAGCTCGACCAGCGGGCGGGCGAAGGGGATCTCGTCGTCCTCGAGGCGGTGCCCCTCGGGCTGGTCGCCGCGCAGCGCGAGGAGGCCGCGCACGCCACGGTCCAGCAGCGCGTGGATGATCGTGGTGAGCTGCGCACGGGTCGAGCCGATCGAGGTCAGGTGCACCAGGGGGCGCAGGGTGGTTTCGGCCAGCACGTGCTCGGTGACCTCGATGACGCGTGCGAGGTTGCCGTGCCGGGCACGGCTGGTGACCGAGACGTGGTCGGGGCCGGTGGCCTCGAGGTGCGCGATGGTCTCGCGCAGCCGCTCGAAGGACACGTCGCTCCGCGCGGGGAACAGCTCGTAGCTGAGCGCCGGGCGGTGGCGCACCGGGGTGGTGCGCTCGAGCTCGGGCAGCGTGAGGGTGGCGGACATGGCTGGAAAGCTACGGGGCGCTCCGGCACGAGAGGAAGGTTCGTGTTGACGTATGAACCAGTACGACGCGGGGCGAGCCTGGGCCGGAGTGCGG
Organism: Brachybacterium sp. AOP43-C2-M15; assembly: GCF_052446295.1. NCBI lineage: Bacteria > Bacillati > Actinomycetota > Actinomycetes > Micrococcales > Dermabacteraceae > Brachybacterium > Brachybacterium sp. AOP43-C2-M15. The sequence continues at coordinate 36,031 of NZ_JBQSWB010000007.1, read as the reverse complement.
GACCCTGGTGAGACGCGCGATACACCCGGTCCACTATGTCCGTTTCCTACCTTTTAGGCCCTTTGTCCGGTAGAGTTCACATCTGGGATCGGCGGCACCACGGCGCCGACAGGAGGAGCCGGGAGGCACGCATGCGCATCGGATACGCCGCCGGAGCTTTCGACCTCTTCCACGTGGGTCACCTGAACCTGCTGCGCCGGGCCAAGCAGCATTGCGACGTGCTGATCGCCGGCGTGGTCAGCGACGAGATGCTGCGGGAGGTCAAGGGCATCGAGCCCGTCATCCCCACCGCCGAGCGCGCGGAGATCGTGGGCGATCTGCGCTGCGTGGACCAGGTCCACGTCGAGACCACGCCCTCGAAGCTCGATGCGTGGCGCGAGGTGGGCTTCACCCACTTCTTCAAGGGCGATGACTGGCGCGGGACCCCCAAGGGCCTGCTGCTCGAGCAGCAGTTCGCAGAGGTGGGCGTCCAGATCGAGTACCTCCCCTACACCATGCACACCTCCAGCACCGCGCTGCGTCGCGCTCTGGCGGCGATCACCTCGTCGGCCGAGCTGCAGGTCGTCGGCACCCGCTGACCTTCTCCGCCGACACCGCCGCGGCGGGACCGCGCGAACCGAGCCCCGGAGACATCGACGTCTCCGGGGCTCTTCGGTGCGTGCTCTCCGATCGTCGAGCGCCCTCGCGGCGGCCGGCGCCGAGGACAAGCGAACCCCCGGACGGAGGCTCAGCACTTCCTCCGCCCGAGGGCGCACCCCAGCTCGCGATCAGTACTCAGTACGCCCCGCGAGAGGCCATGACGGCACGCACCGTGCGCACCAGGATCAGCAGGTCCTGCATGAAGGACCAGTTGTCGACGTAGAAGAGGTCCAGCCGCACCGTGTCGTCCCAGGAGAGGTCGCTGCGCCCGGAGACCTGCCACAGCCCGGTGATGCCCGGGCGCACCGCGAGGCGCCGATGGGCGTCCACGTCGTAGCCGCTGACCTCCTGCGGGAGCGCGGGACGGGGCCCGACCAGGCTCATGTCGCCGCGCAGCACGTTCCACAGCTGCGGCAGCTCGTCGAGCGAGTAGCGACGCAGCACCCTGCCCACCCTGGTGATGCGGGGGTCGTCGGCCATCTTGAACAGCACGTCGTTGCCGCGGTCGCGCTCGAGCTTCTCGAGCTCGATGCGGCGCGCCTCGGCGTCCACCACCATCGAGCGGAACTTGAGGAACTCGATGGGCTCCCCACCTCGGCCCACCCGCTCCTGCCGGAAGATGACCTTGCCGCCGTCCCCGAAGCGGACGCACAGGGCGATGGTGGCGAAGACGGGAGCGAGCAGCAGCAGCAGCGCGGCGCTGGCCACCACGTCGAAGATCCGCTTGCCCTTCTTGAGGGCCTTGCGGGACCGCGGGAGGTCCATGTGCACCAGGGGCAGGCCCGCGACAGGGCGCATCCGGATCCGGTCGCCGGAGATCTCGCTGACGCCCGGAACCACGATGACGCCGACCTCGAGCTCCTCGAGCTCCCAGGCGACGCGGCGGAACTCCTCGGCGCTCGCGGAGGAGCCGGCGGTGAACAGCACGACGTCCGGCCGCACCTCGCGCACCAGGTCGAGCATCTGCGACTCGTCCCCGAGGATCGGCACCCCGGCGTCCTCGCTGCGGCGCTCGTCGCTGATCGGGGCGACGGCCCCGACCACGTCGTAGCCGAGCCACACCTCGCGGCCGAGGGTGCGCACGATGCCGCGCACGTGCCCGGTCGAGCCGACCACGAGCACCTGCGAGCGCAGCCTGCCGCGGGTGCGGGCGAGATTGACGAAGCGCCGGGCGAGCACCCGCACCAGCAGGAGCAGCAGCGGCCCCAGCAGGAACAGGACGACGAAGTAGGGGCGCGAGAGCGGGATGTCGGCGAGGAACAGCACGGCGCCGACGAAGCCGACCGCGCCGAGGGTGCCCATCAGCACGCCGCGGTAGATCTCGGCGCCGGAGGCGATCACGCGGGGATTGGTCGCCCCGAACGCCAGCAGCGCGACCATCCAGACGGCGGCGATGACGACGGAGCTCACCACGAGGGAGTCGGGCAGGCTCTGCGAGACGCCGAGGAAGGTGAGGTGGCGACGGATGGCGATCGCGAGCACGCAGGCGAGGACCAGGACCGCGAGATCCGCGGCGATCAGCGCGGACAGGATCAGGCGGTCGTCGCGCCGGGCCCTGCGCGAGGGCAGCGGCAGCGGACGAGCGATGAGCGAGCGGCGCCTGCCGCGCGGCGGAGCCGGGATCCCGGCGACCTTCACCGAATGCTGTAGTGCCACGAGTACCTCTCAGAACCTGGACCGGGGTCGACGGGGCGGGGCCGTGAGCCTCGGTCCGTCGCGGCGCCCGCCGCGGCGGATCACCGCGCCCGCGCGACGCGAGACCCCGTCGATGTCCGTTTTGCCCGTCTTGGTACCGCGACACTAGCGCGTTATGTCCGTTTTGTGAAGGTTGTCTGAACATCAGGTGGGCCGTCGTGCCCCCCGCCCCCGCGCACAGCACGACGCGCCGACCCCGAAGGGTCGACGCGTCGGTGAAGTCGTCTGCGACGTCCGTGTGCGGCGGGGGCGACCCGCCCTGCTCAGCGGGCGTTGAGGTACTGCTGCAGCGCCTTGACGGTGGCGTAGTTGGTGCGGAAGTCGCGCACGCCGTTGTCGCTCTGCCCGATGGCGGCGCGGAGCTTGCGCGTGGTCTCGGGACCGATCTTGCCGTCCTGGACCGCGCCGACCTTCTTCTGCAGCGCCTTGACGTCCGCACTCGAGAGCGACCCGTTCTGCGAGACGCCCACCCACCCCTCCAGGGCACGGGTGGTGGCCGGACCGAACTTCCCATCGACCACGAGCGCACCGGCCGAGGGCTTCGGGGTCGACGGCGTCGGTGCCGGGGTGTTCGCGGGGGCGCCGCTGTTCAGGAAGCTCTGGAGGGCCTTGACGGTGGCGTAGTTGGTGCGGAAGTCGCGCACGCCGTTGTCGCTCTGCCCGATGGCGGCGCGGAGCTTGCGCGTGGTCTCGGGACCGATCTTGCCGTCCTGGACCGCGCCGACCTTCTTCTGCAGCGCCTTGACGTCCGCACTCGAGAGCGACCCGTTCTGCGAGACGCCCACCCACCCCTCGAGGGCGCGGGTGGTGGCCGGGCCGAACTTCCCATCGACCACGAGCGCACCGGCCGAGGGCTTCGGCGCGGAGGAGGAGCCGCCGCCGGGCTGGGCGCTGGGGTCCGCGCCGCCGTTGGACTTGGTCAGGCCGGCTCGCTTGCCGCAGGTGGGCCAGGCGCCGGGCCCCTGCGTATGGAGGGTGCGCTGGGCGACGGCGATCTGCTGGGCCTTGGTGGCCTGGTGGGCGTTGGCGGCGTAGGAGGTGCCGCCGAAGGCCTTCCACGTCGACGGCGAGAACTGCAGGCCGCCGTAGTAGCCGTTGCCGGTGTTGATCGACCAGTTGCCGCCGGACTCGCACTGCGCGACCTTGTCCCAGACCGAGTCGTCGGCCGCGGCGGTGCCGGCGCCGGCGACGCTCATGCCGGCCGCGATCACGGCGCCGCCGGTGGCGGCGGCGACCTTCGGCGCCACGCGGACGCTGCGGAAGTACACCGGGCTGCCGTCGGCGCGATGGGTGGGGGCGGGGCGGGATGCAGGCATGGGAACTCTCCTGGGGAAAGGGCAGGGACTTCTCGGAGCCTGCGTCTCAGCGGCCGGCGGCCAGACGCCGTCCGCGGGCTCCGCACCGGTCGATGACCTGCACGCGCGTGCTCCGAACTCCCCTTACCGTGCACCGGCCCGAGGTCCTGGGAAACGGTCGCAGACCATTCTCGGCAGAGTTCTTGGGCATCTTTTTACCGAATGAGCAGGTTCCGTGAATGACACTGCTGGAATTACCGAGTACAAATTCGCGATACCCTCCGTCGGCGCCGGGACCGGCTGCGCGGCCCTCGCCCCCCGCCGGCCCGGGATCCGCGGGACCGGCTGCCGCGCCCGTGGGTAAGGTTCACCTCAGCAGCGTGCCCAGCCCGTCGAGGAGATGTATGTCGATGACCGTGCCCGTCGAGGACGATCCGCTGTTCCCCGCTGCCCGGTGGCAGCCGCTGCCGCGCGCCGGGGGCGCCGAGGAGCCGCTGCCGATCGTGCGGCGGGACGACGCCGTCGCGCTCGGCGCGTCGGCGAACAGTGCGTCGGCGGACGGTGCGTCGGCGGACGGCGGGCCGGCGGGAACCGCGGTGATCGGCCGCGACGGGAGCCGCGCCCTGGTGCGGTTCCGTCACCGGGCGCCCGCGGCGAGCGCGGTGGCGCTGCAGGCGAACGGCTGGTGGCAGCCCTCCCCGCGCGATGCCTGCGATCTGCGGCCGACGGGGGACGGCTGGTGGGAGGCGGTCGTCGAGGTCCCCGCGGACTGGCGCGCGAGCTACGGCTTCGTCGAGCACGAGGGCGGCGGCGACCCCCCGTGGTGGAGGGAGGGTCTGAAGGCTCCCGGCGCCCCCGTGGTCCCCGATGCGGGCACTCCGCGCCGTCATCGTGCCGCGCGCGGCGGGGCACCGCGGTCCCTGCTCTCCGTGCCGGACGACGGCCCCTTCACGGCAGGGCCCGTCGCCGGCGCGGACCCCTCCCCCGCGCTGCCCGCCCTCGGGACCGCGCCCGGGGAGCCGTCGGTGCGCTGGTGGGCCCCGCGACCGGGCGATGCCGGCTGCGAGGACCTCGATCCACGCGCCCCGCTGCCGCTGCTGATCGTGACCGACGCCGAGCAGCACGTGGAGGCTCTGGGCACCCCGGCGCTGCTCGCGCGCGGGATCGCCGCCGGGCACCTGCCCCCGCTCGCGGCGGTGTTCGTCGACTCCGGCCCCCAGCGCGGGGAGGTGCTCGGGGTTCCGGGCGGCCACGCCCGGTGGATCGCCGAGCGGCTCGTGCCGCGCCTGCGGGAGGACGGGCTGGGTGGGGAGCGCTCGGACGGCGAGGGGACGGCCGACGAGGAGCGCCGCCTCGCCGTGACCGCCGAGGCCGCCCGCACCGTGGTGACCGGGTCGAGCTTCGGAGGCCTCACGGCGCTGTTCGCCGTGGCCCGCGCCCCGCAGCTGCTCGGCGCCGCCATCGCGCAGTCCGTCTCGCTGTGGCGCTACCCCGAGGGGGCGCTGGTGGCACCGCTGCGCGAGGCGGCACGGCACCACCCGCTGCGGCTGCGCCTGCAGGCCGGCCGCTTCGAGGGCACCATGCCCGCCCGCGCTCAGGCGCTGCACGACGCGCTCCTGGCCGACGGGGCCGACGGGCTCGAGGTGTCCCTCGCCGTGCACAGCGGCGGTCACGACTGGGCCTGGTGGCAGCCGGCCCTGCTCCACGAGCTCGCCGCGCTGCTGCGCTGAGCGGAGCCGGATCCCGATACCCTCGGAGCGTGCCTCCCGCGTCCGCCCTCGCCCCCGCCTCGCGGATCTGGCGGACCCTGGCGGTGCTGCTGTGCGTGGGCGCGCTGCTGACGGGCGGGCTGACCCGGTCGAACGATCTGTTCCCCTTCGGGGTGCTGGACCAGTTCTCCAAGGGCACCGACCCGGACGGCGAGGTGGTCAACACCTGCCTGCTGGGGGTGCGCGAGGACGGGGAGCCCTTCGACATCCGTTTCGGCGGCCGGACCGTCGGCATCGACCGCGCCGATGTCGAGAACAACCTCCGCGCGATCGAGGCGGATCCGCGGCTGCTGGCGCCCCTGGCGCAGGAGTACGACCGCCGCCACCCCGACCAGGAGCCGCTGAGCGCCCTGGTGCTGTGCCAGCGGATCACGCAGCTGCAGGACGGCACCGCGCACGGCGCGGAGGAGCTCGTCGAGGTCACCCGGTGGGAGGCGCCGTGAGCACGGTGGGCGCCGCGAGCCCGCCCAGGGCTCGGGCACGACTGCGGGCGGTGCTGTTCCCGGCGCTGCCCCTGGCCCGGGTGCGGGCCCTGCACGTGCTGATCTGCGCCTTCGTGATCGTGGACGTGCTCACCTTCTCCCGCGACGTCCTCTCCCATGCCGGGAACGCGGGCTTCTACCGTCCGGTGGCCCTGGCCCGGGTGCTGCATCTTCCCGCCGTGACCGCTCCGATCGCGTACACGCTGCTGGTGCTGATCCTGGCCGGCTGCGTCGCGGTGATCCTGGGGTGGCGGCCCCGGCTCAGCGGCGCGGTGGTCGCGATCGCGTTCTGGCTGTGGATGCTCTACAGCAACTCCTACGGCTACGTCGCCCACGACCACCTGGCGCTGATGGTGGCCGTCGCCGTGCTGCCCACGGTCGCCGCGCCGCGCCGCGCCGACCTCGCCGCAGGCGCCGCGGCCGCCGAGCCCGCCCTGCTGCCCCGCTCCGACGCCGCGGGCTGGGCGCTGCGCTGCATCCAGATCGCGGTGGTGGCCACCTACTTCTTCTCCGTGATCCCGAAGATCCTCTACTCGGGATCGCTCGCCGCCTGGGGCAACAGTGCGATCCTCACCTGGGCGTCGATCCGCCGCGGCAGCAGCCTCGCCCACTGGCTGGTCGTGCACACGCCCTGGGTGTTCGTGCCCGCGCAGTGGGCCGGACTCGCCCTCGAGACCCTCTCCCCCGTGGTGCTGTTCCTGCGCGGGCGGGCGCTGCACATCGCGATCGCCGTCTACATGGGCTTCCACCTCAGCACCCTCGTGCTGCTGGGGATCCACTTCCTGCCCACCGTGATCTGCTGGGCGGCGTTCCTGCCGCTGGAGCGGCTGCGGTGGCCCGGGCGGTCCCGCGGCTGAGGCTCCCGGCCCGGCCCGGAGTGTCCGGCCACGCCGGCCCCCGTCACGCCGTCCACAGCCACGTCGGCCCCAGCCACGCCGGCCTGCGTCACGTCCCCCGGATAAGACCTGGCCTCTTCCGGCGGCGCATCCCTACACTTCCCCGGTGTCCCGCTCCACCCGCCCCGCCCCGCCCTCTGCCGTCGATCGGATCTCGCCCCGCGATCGCAGCGTCATCATCCTGCTGCTGATCAGCGCGTTCGTGGTGATCCTCAACGAGACGATCCTCTCGGTCGCGCTGCCGCCGATCATGGACGACCTCGACCTGGCCGAGACCACCGCGCAGTGGTTGACGACCGGGTTCATGCTCACCATGGCGGTGGTCATCCCCACCACCGGCTACCTGATGGGTCGCTTCACCACCCGTCAGGTGTTCGCGCTCGCGATGACCACGTTCACCGTGGGCACGACGATCTGCGCGGTCTCCCCCACGTTCACGCCGCTGCTGATCGGCCGCATCGTGCAGGCCTCCGGCACGGCCGTGATGATGCCGCTGCTGATGACCACGGTGATGAACCTGGTGCCCGCCTCGCGCCGCGGCCAGGTGATGGGCAACATCGCGATCGTGATCTCGGTGGCCCCGGCGATGGGCCCGACGATCTCGGGGCTGGTCCTGTCCGTCGCGCCCTGGCGCGCCCTGTTCGTCCTGGTGCTGCCGATCGCGGTGATCGCCCTCGCGCTCGGCCTGCGACGCATCGAGAACGTGGACGAGTCCTCGCCCCAGCCTGCCGACCTGCTGTCGGTGCTGCTGGTCGGGGTCGGCTTCGGGCCGCTGGTGTACGGGCTGACGGGGATCTCCGGCGGCGGGCACGGCGGGGCCGACGCCGCCGACGTCGCGGACGTCGCCGCGGAAGGGCCGCCGACCGCCGCGGTGGTGTGCCTGGTCCTCGGAGCGGTCTCGCTCGCGCTCTTCGTGCTGCGCCAGCTCTCGCTGCAGAAGCGCGACCGGGCCCTTCTGGACCTGCGCACCTTCACCACGAAGAACTTCACCGTGGCCGTCTCGCTGATGGTCGTGATGATGGGCGCGATGTTCGGCGTGGTGGTGCTGCTGCCGATCTACCTGCAGAAGGTGCTCGAGCTGTCCACCCTCTCCGTCGGCCTGATGATGCTGCCCGGCGGGCTCGCGATGGGTCTGCTGGCCCCGCTGGTGGGTCGGCTCTTCGACCGGGTGGGGCCGCGTCCGCTGCTGGTGCCGGGGCTGGTCGCCGTGGTGATCGGCATCGGGATCATGTCCCGGGTGCCGGAGCAGGTGTGGCCGATCGTGGCCGGGCACGTGGTGATGTCCCTCGGTCTCGCCTTCGTGTTCACGCCGCTGATGACCACCGCGATGGGGTCGCTGCCGCGGCCGCTGTACCCGCACGGCTCCGCGATCGTGGGGACGGTGCAGCAGGTGGCCGGGGCGGCCGGGGCCGCGCTGCTGGTCTCGATCATGGCGCGGGTCGCGGCGGGCACCGTCGCGGACGGCGGCACCCGGCTCGAGGGCATCGCGAGCGGCACCTCGGTCGCGTTCACCCTCTCGGCCTCGCTGGGACTGGTCACCGTGGTGATCGCCCTGTTCGTGCGGCGGAACCCGCCGGAGGTCACGGCCGCACCGGAGCCCGCCGGGGAGTCCGAGGCCCCCGAGGCCCCAGGGCCGTCCGGGCGCTGAGGCCCCCGGGGCGCGTCCGGCGCATCGGCGACCAGGGCGCGTCCATGCCTCGCGGGGTCCCCGCGCGCTCACTCCACCACGAGGCGCGTGGCGGCGTAGTGCCAGTCCGTGAGCTCGTACCCGTCCGGGCCGAGCGTGATGGAGGTGCCGAAGAGGGTGGAGGTGACCAGCACGTCGCCTGCCTCGGCGCTCGCCTCGACCCTGCCCACCTCGGCCCTGCTCCCCTCGCCCCTCTGCCCCACCGGGAGGAGGGTCGTGGTGGCCGTCGGCGCCTCGCCGGCGCCCCCTTCGGGCGCGGGGACGCGGACGGTGTACTCGGCGACCAGTCCCTTGCCCTGGAACCGGAAGACGTCGCCGAACATGCCCGTGTACGCGATCTCGGGGAGCTCGGTGACGGTCCAGGTGCCGATGGTGCCCGCGGGCAGGGCCGCGAAGAAGGGGCAGCCGGCCGGCCGCGGGGAGGTGCTGCGGGCGCAGTCCCGGATCTCGGACCGGATCGTGGAGCGCACCTGCGCCTCGGCCGACGGGGTGAGGCCGTAGTCGACATCGATCAGTCCGCTGTACCACCGGCCGAGCACGGGCGGCACCTCGACCACGCGGGTGCGCGAGACCAGGGGCGGCTGCGCGGGCGGCAGCTCGATCGTGTAGCTGCCGGGCAGCACCTGCAGGACGACTCCCACCCGGTTCGCACCGCGTTCGGTGTACTCGACCTCGGGGATCGCGAGCCTCTGGCCGTTGATGATGAGCGCATCGGTGCCGGTGAGCGGGCTGACGTTGAGGGTCGGGAACTGGACCGGTGCCATCTCCCAGACCACCGGCGCGAAGGGGCCGACCGCGCGGGCGGACAGGGCCAGCACCGTGCGATGCTCCTCGCGCTCGCTGCGCAGGGTCACGACGACGGTGGCGGCGGTGCCGCGCAGGTGGACCCGGTCGATCGTGAAGTCGGCGATGCCGCCTCGGGTCGCGGCCAGCACGGCATCGCTGAGGGCAGTGCCGAGGGCGCCCTCCAGCGGGCTCATGTGCTCCCGCACCGCGGCTCCGTCCCCGTCGATCAGGGCCTGGAGGTACTTCTCCACGACCTCCTCGGGGCCCTCGTGGCGCAGCAGGATCCAGGGCAGGGCGACGGCGAGCAGAGCGATGACGGTGACCACGACCAGCGGACGCACCCCACGGCGCGGCCGACGGCGACGCATCCGGGGGCGGGCCGACCGGCCGTGACCCGCCGGTAGCAGGGCGGTGGCCTGCGGGAATTCGTGGAGCGGAGGCCTCTGCGGACCGGTGGAGATCGCCGCGTCGTCCCCGCCGGGCTCGGACCATCCCGTGCTGATCGTCCGGCCGGTGGTCTGCCTCCGCTCAGGGATCACAGGGCGCTCCCGGTCCGCTCTCTCGCGTGCCAGAAGGGTACCCCCGACCGCGCAGGAGCGCACCGGTGCACGCCGTCGACGCAGGTCAGCAGCGGGGTGCGGTCACTCCTCCTCGACCGTGGCCGGGCTGTACCAGTGCGCGTGGAGGACCCCGTCGCGGTCGGCGACGGCGACCGCGGGCACGTCGGCCTCGACCTCATGGACCTCCTCCTCGTCGCCCTCGGCGCCCGGGACGGCGAACTCCGCGCTGACGCGGGCACGGAAGATGGAGTAGCCCTCCATGTCCTCCACCAGCTCGAACTCCGGAGTGCTCGTGATCGTCCAGACGCCGCGCTCCGTGACCTCCGGCGGCGCGATGATCGGACAGTCGGACGGTGCCGGCGACCTGCTGCGGGCGCAGTCCCGCAGGGAGCTGCGCAGCTGCGCGATGGCCTCCTGCACCCCGGCGTCGGTGAGAGCCGAGCTCACCGGCACGAGCGCGCTGTTCCAGAGACCGAGGACCGGGGGTGCGGAGACCTCGGCCGTCCGCGGCGCGAACAGGTCGCCGGACTGCGGGGCCCGGACCTCATAGGTGCCCGGCAGCACCTGCAGAGTGATCTCGCCGAACGCGAACTGCTCCTGCGGCCTGCTCCTCGCGGGGATCTCGAGCATCTGGCCGTTGACCTCGAGCTGTGCACTGCCGGCGGGGACGTTGAGGCGCACGACGGGCAGGTTCACGGGCTGCAGCTCCCAGACGGGGCGGCGCAGGAGCCCGTCGCGACGGCGCTCGAGGGACAGCGTGCTCTCGAGCTCCCTGTCACCGCCGGTGAGGGTGACGTCGGCGACGGCGCTGTCGCCGTCGACGCGCATCTCGTCGATCGTGTAGCCGCTGACGCGGTCGCGGGCCCCCTGCAGCACGCCGTCCGTGAGCGCGATGTCGAGGGCCTCGTCGACCGGTACCGCGTGCTCGCGCACGGTCTCCGCATCCCCGGCGACGACGGCGTCGAGGTACTGCTCCACCGCCCGCTCCGCGCCGGCGCCGCCGAGCAGCACCGGAGGGAGCACCAGCACCAGGGCGAGGACCAGCACGATCGCACCGCCGAGCACCAGGGACCGTCGGCGCTCTGCGCGGGGGCCGCCCTCGCCCGAGGGCGCTCCGCCGGCCGAAAGCGCTCTGCCGGCCGAGGGCGCGGACGCGGTGGGCGGAGGATCCGTGTCCGGGCTCTCCGACCAGCCCAGCGCGATGGTGCGCCCGGCTCCCTCGGAGTCCGTCCTGCGTGGCACCGTGCCCCCCTGGTCCGTGTCCGCGTGTCGTCGCAGCAGGCTACCTGGGCGCTGCGGGGACCGGGAGCTCATGAGCGCGCGGGGGCCGCTCCGGGCTCGCCGCTGCGCAGGGCTCATCGCGGCGCAGGGCTCATCGCTGTGCCGGGCTCACAGTGCGCCTCGCTGTGCGGGGCTCACAGCGCGCCCTTGCCCGCCTTCTCCCGGGCGCGGTCGGCGAAGCTGACGCCCATCGCGGCCAGGGTGAGCACCATGATGAGGGTCAGCGCGATGATGAACGCCTCGAGCCACGCGTGGCCGCCCTCGGTGAGGGAGAAGATGATGCCCGGGATCATCGCGGTGCCGATCGCGGCGCCGGTGCGCTGACCCAGCTGCAGGATCCCTCCGGCGACCCCGCCGAAGCGCGGGTCCACCGAGTTCAGGGTGAGGGTCTGGTTCGGGGAGATGGTCATGCCCTGGCTCAGCCCCATCAGCATCAGCGGGGCCGCCAGCCACCAGAAGGCGATCGCCCCCGAGTCCACGAAGACGGTCAGCAGCGCCGTCCCGGCCAGGCCCGCGAAGGCGACGGCGAACCCGACGATCACCATGCGCCTGCCGAAGGTGAGCACGTAGCGCCCGGAGATCTGGGAGCTGACCGCCGCGGCGATCGAGGAGGGCACCCCCATCAGCGAGGCCTCGAAGGCGGTGTGGTCGAGGTGCATCTGCAGGTAGAGCGGCACGATGATCCACACGCTGGTGGCGCCCAGGAAGTACACCGAGACGATGAGGATGCCGTTGCGGAACGCCCGGTTGGAGAAGATCGCGGTGTCCACCATCGGGGTGCGCTCGCGGCGCTTGTAGCGCTGCTCCCACCTCCACCACAGGCCCAGCACCACCAGGCCGGCGGGGAAGGTCAGCCAGATCAGCGAGCTCATGCCCCGCTCGAGGAAGGGCAGCATGATCCCCAGGATCGCCGCGCACAGCAGCACCGTGCCGACGGGATCGAGATCCGGCCGGCCCCGGCCCCGCACCCGGTCGTCGGGGATGAACCGGAGGGCGCCGATGATCGCGATCACCCCGATCGGGGCGTTCATCAGGAACATCCATCGCCAGCCCCAGTCGGTGCCGAGGATCTGGATCAGCGCACCGCCGATGACGGGGCCGACGGCGGTGGCCACGGCCACCGTGGTGGCCAGCAGGGCGAAGGCCCGCGCCCGGTCCTGGCCGCGGAAATGCTGCTGGATGAGCGCGACCGTCTGGGGGTTCAGCAGGCCCGAGCCGATGCCCTGCAGGATGCGGGCGAGGTTGAGCGTCTCCACCGTCGGGGCGAAGCCGGACAGCAGCGAGCCGAGGGTGAAGATCCCGACGCCGATGACGAACATGCGGCGCCGTCCGGTGGCGTCCCCCGCGCGGCCGGCGGGCACCAGCAGCACGCCGAAGGCGAGGGCGTATCCGGAGATCACCCACTGCAGGGAGCCGGTGTCCGCCTCGAGGCCCTCGCCGATCGCGGTCAGGCCCACGTTGATGACGCTCACGGCGATCAGGGCCATGAACAGCGGGGCGAGGAGGACGGCGAGGAGCGGCTTGCGGCGCACCGGAGGGGACAGCGCGCTGGGGTCGGGGATCACCCGTTCACCATATGCACTGACTGCAGGTTCTGAGGAGGGTGAGGTGAGCAGTGGGACAGTCCGCAGCGGGACGGTCCGCAGCGGGACAGCCGGCGCAGGACCCTCCGGATCAGTGGGGCATCTGCGGCGGCTGCTGGGAGGGCGGCGGCCCGAAGGGGCTCACCTCGGCCCCGTGCAGGGTGCCCCGGGCGTCGTCCCGGTACGGGCCGGGCGGGATCACGTAGGGCGTGGCGTCGGCGAGCAGCGGGGCCGCGGTCTGGATCGCGCGCATCGAGGGGCGGGCGGAGTAGTCCGCGCCCGGGAAGCGTCCGAACTGGCCGGCGGCTCCGGCCGGGCGGCGGCTGTCCGCCGCGTCGAGCATGGCCATCGCATCTTCGGGGGTCGGGAACTTCGAGGACCACACGTGCCCCGGGGGCAGCGGCGAGGTGAACAGCGACCCGCTGGGCCGGATCCAGAGGGAGCCGGGCTTGGAGCGGTCGCGCAGGGCGTGGGCGCGCCAGGTCGCGACCGGGTGCGAGGATCCCCAGTTGTACCAGTGCACGAAGAAGCTGGGGTCGGTCGCGGCACGGTCGGCGAGCTCGTTGACGTTCACCTCGGCGTTGAGGTACTTGCCGCCGGTCAGCAGGCCCATCACGCCCGCGGCCCCGGTGGGGGTGAAGGAGTAGCCGAAGTTGTCCGCGGTGTACTCCTGGGAGCGGGAGAAGGCCGGGCCCAGGATCGGGATCATGCTGATCACGTTGGTGAACACCAGACGGAAGTAGGAGACGTGGCCGGCGGCGAGGTGGCCCACCTCGTGGCCGATCACGAAGCGCAGCGCCTCGGGGTCACGGCTCGCGCCGCCCACCTCGAACAGGTCCGAGTGGACCACCACGAAGCGTCGGAACCCGTGACCGGAGGCGAAGGCGTTGATCACGCCGCCGCCCATCAGCACATAGGCGTCCGGGACCCGGCGCAGGCCGAACTCGTGCGCGGCCTCCACGACCATCCGGTACCCCTCGGGGAACTGGGTGGGGCTCATCCGCACCGCGGAGGCGCGGACCTGGGCGTACATGATCGCTCGGAGCCACCAGACGATGATCGGGAACAGCGGCAGGATCACGACCAGCTGCACCGCGATCGGCAGGAAGGTGACGTACTGCCAGAGGCTCGCGACCGTCTCCTCCCCCTCGGTGATCCGCAGGACCACGGTCGAGATGATGAGGACCCACCAGGCGATGTAGGCGATGACCGTCAGGCCCACGCCCACCCACAGCAGCGGCAGCTCCCACGGGTGACGGATGCCCTTGCGGCCCATGATCCCGTGGCGGGTGGCGCCGTTGACGAGGTTCGGGTTCTGGGGCCGTCCTGCGGCATCGGAGGGGCCCGAGGGACCCGAGGGGCCGGACGGTCCGCCGGGAGGCGGTCCACCGTAGGCGCCGGGACCGCCGGGACCGCGGGGTGCGCCGGGGCTGCCGGGTCCGCCGGGACCCGCCGGGGAGCCGGGACCGGAGGGGATGCCGCCGCCGGCGGCAGGGCCCGGGTACGGGGAACCGCCGTAGGGCGAGCCCTGCTGGGCAGGTCCCGACCCGGCAGGAGCTCCGTAGGGCGATCCCGGCTGCACCGGTGCGGGCCCGGCGGGCTGGCCGGAGGAGGGCTGGCCGTACGAGGGCTGGCCGTAGGAGGGCTCGGACCCGTACGGGCCCGGTGCGCCGGAGGGGGCGCTCCCGGGCGGCTGGTCCCCGGGGAACGGCGGTGGGCCGGTGGGCGGCTGGGTCATGATCGTGTTCTCCTTCGGTCCGTCGGCCCCCTCGGGGTCTGGGCCGACGATATCCCCGCCGACGGGCGGCGTGGGGTCCCTGACGGTGATCGGGGCCGATCGTCGACCTGCGGCGGACCAGGTGTGGCCGAAGGGTGCAGTGCGCTCATCCCTTCGGCCGACAGGTCGCGCGCCTCCGCGCGACGGCCGGGACGCCCGCGTCGGCGCGAGCAGCGCCCGCACTCCGCGGGAGGGGTGCACCGCCCTCCGGTCCGCTCAGCGGAAGAGTCGGCGCAGCAGCGCCTTCCGCGCCCCCTTGTAGGGCGGGTAGACCAGCTTGAGGGTGTCCGGGGTGAGCGGCTTGCGGGCGACGGGCTTGGCGTGGCTGAACGCCTCGATCCCGGCCCGGCCGTGGTAGGCGCCCATCCCGGACTCCCCCACTCCGCCGAAGGGCAGGTGCGGGGTGCCGATGTGGGCGAGGGTCATGCCGATCGCGAGCGAGCCCGAGGAGGTCTCGGTCGCGAAGCGCTCCTCGACCTTCCCCCGGGAGGTGAACACGTACGCGGTCAGCGGCTTGTCCCGCTCGCGGATGCGGGCGATCGCCTCGTCCACCCCGGAGACGGCCAGGACCGGCAGCACCGGTCCGAAGATCTCCTCGGCCATCACCGGATCGTCCCAGCCCACGCCGACCATGATCGTGGGCGGCAGGTAGCGGTTGCGCCGGTCCGCCGTGGCGGTGCCGCCGGTGACGGCGAGGCCGTCGTCGATCAGGGAGCGCACGCGCTCGAAGTGTCGCTGGTCCACCATCCGCCCGTAGTCGTGCGCGCGCTCGGGCCGTCGGCCGTACATCTCCCGCACGGCCCGCCGCAGGTGCGGAACCAGCTGCTCGATCGTGTCCGGGGCGGCCATGAGGTAGTCCGGGGCGATGCACGTCTGCCCCGCGTTGGTGAACTTGCCCCACACGATGCGGCGGGCGGCGACGGCGAGGTCCACGCCCTCGTCCACGAACACCGGCGACTTCCCGCCCAGCTCGAGCACGGTGGGGGTGAGGTGCTCGGCCGCGGCACGGGCCACGATCCGGCCGACGGTGCCGTTGCCGGTGTAGAAGATCAGGTCGAAGCGCTGCTCGAGCAGGATCGTGGTCTCCTCGACGGCGCCCTCGACCACCCGCACCCAGTCGGGATCGAGGTGGCGGGCCACCAGGTAGGCGATCGCCGAGGAGCTCGCCGGGGCCACCTCGCTGGGCTTGAGCAGCACCGTGTTCCCGGCGGCGATCGCCGCGACCAGCGGGGAGAGGGTGAGGTTCACCGGGTAGTTCCACGGCGCGATGATCAGCACCGTGCCCAGCGGTTCACGGCGCAGCTCGCCCGAGGCGGGAGCGAGCATCGCCCCCATCGGGAACCGCTCGGGGCGCAGCCAGCCCTTGAGCTTCTTCATCACGTGCGAGATCTCCTCGACCACCACGCCGATCTCGGTGATCGCGCTCTCCAGGCGGGACTTGCCGAGGTCCTGGGCGAGGGACCTGGTGAGGCGTCCGCGCTCGGCGCGCAGCCCCTTCTGCAGGGCCTTCAGCTGCGCGAGCCGGCTGTCGAGACTGCGTGTGGTGCCGGCCTCGAAGGAGTCGCGCAGCGCGCCGACGTCCTCCAGGATCCGGTGGCGCAGGGCGTCGTCGTCGGCCGGGCCCGCTGCGCCGGTCGCGGTGCCGGTGCGGGTCGCGGTGCCGGTCTCATCAGGGGACTCGGCAGCGGTCTCGGCGGGCGTCTCGGCAGACGGTTCGTCGGGGGTCTCGGCGGGGGTCTCGTCGGGCTGAGAGGTCGCGGCGTGCGCGTCGGTCGGCATGATCCCAGCGTAGGACGCCCGGAACAGGCACGCTGAGCGCCGTCCGCACGATGGCCCCGCAGCCCGCCGACATCCCTGACAATGGGAGGTGACGACGACCCGCGGCACGGAGCGCCGAGGGTCGACGAGGGAGGACGAGGGAGGACACCGATGACCGGGATGATGATCGCCGCCCCGATCCTGCTGTCGCTGACGCTGCTGATCTCCGGGCTCGCGAAGCTCGGGGCGCGGCGGGGCACGGAGGACGCGATGACCTCGCTGCGCCTCCCGCTGCGCTCCTTCCATCGCTCCGTCGCGACCGTGCTGCCGGTGGTGGAGATCGTGCTGGCGCTGGTGCTCTGGGTGCCCTTCGTCCCCCTGCAGGTGCTGACGGCGGTGGTGATCGCGCTGCTGATGATCACCTATCTGATGATCATCGCGCGGGCGCTGAGCTGGGACGAGGTGGTGGAGTGCTCGTGCTTCGGGACCCTCGCCTCGCCCACGGTCTCGCGCACCACCCTGGGCAGGAACGCTCTGCTGGTGGCGCTGAGCCTGCTCACCGTGGTCTCCGCCGGCTCCGGGCTGCTGGATCATGCGCTCGTGCTGGCTCCGCTCTCGCTGATCAGCACCGGCGCCGGTCTGGTGACCGCGATCGTGCTCGCGGCGCTCGCGATCGGCACCACCACCCCTGCGGCCGCAGGAGCCCCTGAGGAGGACGCGTGGGGTGCGGGCAGTGCGGGCGCACGCGGCGCGGCGACGGGCGATGCGGGTCCGCGCGGTCCGGCTCCGGGCGGTCCGGCTCCGGGCGATGGCGCGCCCGCGGAGACGTCCCGCGTCCGCGGTCCCGGCGGCTCGTCCGACGGAATGGCCGACGGGGAGGCCCCTGGGAAGGCCGACGGAGCGACCGACGGCGAGGTCGACGAGGACGAGCTGTTGGACTACGAGCGCGCCCCGATCCCCGCCGCGGTGCTGCAGCAGGCGGACACCCGGCTGGTGACCCTGCGCGCGCTCGCGGCGCAGCGGGCGGTGCTGCTGGTCTTCGTCACCGAGGGGTGCGGCCCCTGCGAACGCGTGCTGGACCACGCCGAGGCCTGGATCGAGGAGCTCTCGCCGTTCATGGACGTCCGCTTCGTCTTCTCCCGACGACTGGAGGACCTGCGCGAGCGGACCGTCCGCAGGGTCGGCGATCGCGCCCTGCACGACCTGCAGTTCTGTGCCCGCACCGCGCTCGGCGGGCGGACCGCGCCCGGGGCGGTGCTGATGGGCGCGGACGGCAAGCTCGCCGGCGGGCCCGTGGACGGCGGCAGCGCCGTCATCGAGTTCGTGGAGGAGATCCAGGAGCAGCTCGCGATCGCGCAGCGCGAGGGCGAGATCGCCGCGCCCTGACCCGTAGTGCCGCGGCACCGGCGCCCTGACCCCCGTGCCCCGGCCCGGGTGCAGTGACACGGGCGCCGAGACATGGGTGCGGTGACGCGGGGGGGCAGTGACGCGGGCGCCATGCTCCGATGCGCTGGCTCAGGGGACGCTGGCCTGCGCGAACCGTCCGACGCCGTGGGCGCGCAGCGCCCCTGCCCCTGCTGGCACGAACACCGCCTGCCCGGCCCGCAGCCCATGGGTGCCGTGGGCGGTGACCAGCGTGATCTCCCCGTCGAGGCCGAGCACGATGCGCGGCCCCGAGCCCGGGACGGGGCGCGGATGCTCCGCTCCCCCGGGCGCGGTCTCCCCGACCCGTACCCCGGCGCGCTCGGCGCCGGTGGGCTCCGCTCCCACGGGGGCGGAGAGCTCGGGGGCGGGGAGCTCGGTGACGGCGAGCTCGAAGTCGTCCACCGGGGCGTAGTAGGCCAGGGAGGTGGGGTTCTGCCGCTCCGGCGCGACCCGCAGCGGGGGCGCCGCGGTGACGCTGACGCACTGCAGCACCTCGTCGGCGTCGATCTTCTTCGGGGTGAGCCCGGCCCGCAGCACGTTGTCGCTGGCGGCCATGACCTCGATCCCGGTCCCGTGGATGTAGGCGTGCAGCGCTCCCGCGGGGACGTACATCGCCTCACCGGGCTGGAGGGTGACGGGGTTCAGCAGCAGCGCGGCCACGACGCCGGGATCCCCTCGATGGTGCTCGGCCAGCAGCACCACGAAGCGGTCGATGCGCGGGGAGGGCGAGGCGCCGGCCTCGGCCCGGGCCCGGCAGGCGGCGACCACCTCGTCCACCGCGGCGGCCGAGGGCCGCATCGACGAGGAGACCAGGGTGCGGAAGGCGGCGCGCATGCCGTGCGCGGTGGGGCTGTCCACCAGCAGGCGGTGCAGGCGGTCGGTGAGGTCGGTGCCCAGGCCCTCGAGGATCGCGGCGGCCCGGCGCGGGGTGCGGAAGCCGCACAGCGCGGTGAAGCTGGTCAGCGCGATGAGCATCTCGGGCTTGTGGTTCGCGTCGCGGTAGGTGCGCAGCGGGGAGTCCAGCGGGATGCCCGCGGCGCTCTCCGCGGCGAAGGACTCGGCGGCGTGCTCGCGGGTGGGGTGGACCTGCAGGGACAGCGGCCGCTCCGCCGCGATCACCTTCAGCAGGTACGGCAGGCGACCGCCGAAGGCGCGCGCCACGTCCGTGCCCAGCGTCCCCGCGGGGTCCGCGGCGACGATCTCCTCGAGCGTGGATCCGTCGGGCGCCCTCGCCGGGCCCAGCGGGTGGGCCCCGAACCAGATCTCGGCCCACGGGTCGCCGTCGGCCTCCTGCCCCAGGAACGCGGGGATCTCCGACCGCGACCCCCACCCGTACCGCTGGCGGTGGCCGACGAGGTCGACCATGCTCACGCGCTGCCCTCGAGGATCTGCGCGATCAGGCGCGCCGGCTCGTCGGCCGACACCGCGGGGGCCGGCGTGGGGTCGCCGCCGACGGGCCGCATCCCGTAGCGCTCCCACTGCTCGCCCACCCAGGACGGGGCACGGGGCGCGTGCACCCAGGCCGGCAGGCCTCGCAGCGCGGCCTCGAGGACATCCGCGGAGAGGACGGAGACGACGGGCCTGCCCAGCTCCGCGAGAGGCGTCGCGGGGTCCAGGATCTCGATCCCCCGCCGGCGCAGCAGCGCATGCGCGGCACGGGAGGTGCGATCCGTCTCCCCCGCGCCCGGACGGTAGAGCGCCTCGGCCTCGCGGCAGAACGAGTGCGCGGCCGAGAGCGTCACCCGGCGCGGGAGCTCGATCGCGGAGAGCTGGCCGAGGAACACCGGGCGCTCCTCGAGCTCCGGACGGGAGCCGGCGGATTCGTGCGCGGCCTGCCACAGCCGCTGGGAGCCGACCACCCGCACCTCGACGTCGTCCCGGCCGGCGCGGTGGAAGTCGCCGTCCGCCCCGGTCCAGGCCAGCAGCGTGATCTGCGGGGGCAGCGGCGGGGCGAACGGCGTGAGCAGCTCGTGCTGGACCACGGCGCCGGGGATCTCGGACTCCTGCGCCCAGGCATGCAGCTCGCGACCCACCTCGAGGTGCCACCCGAGGGTGAGCACGGAGGTGATGCCGAGATCGTCGAGGCCCTCCGTGGGCGTCTCGAGGCGACGGTGGCTCCACTCGGGGCCCTCGAGCGCGTCGATCCGCACCCCGGCGGGGGTGACCAGGACGACGCTGCCGTGGATGTAGGGCAGCACCGCCGGCAGGCCCCCGTGGACGGCACCGTCGGCCGTGTCGATGCCGAGCAGGGGGCGGGCCGAGCCCTCCCCCTCCCGGGTGTGCAGCACGAACCCCGTCGGGGCCTCGGCCCCGGACCCTCTCCGGGCACGGGCGGGCAGCGCGCGGTGGATGCCGGGGACGCGGCGCCGGGAGCTGCGCCACTCCTGCCAGCGCTCGAGGCTGCGCGGATGGATCAGGGCCATGGGCGGCACCCTCCTTCGACGTGGTTCGCTCCCGGATGACCAGCATTCCACACGGAAGCCCCGGTCACGGGCGTTCCGCGGGCCGCGCCTCAGCGCGGCATGTTGCGCAGGTTCGAGGCGGCCATGTCGAGCATCCTGCCCACGCCGCCGCCGAGCACGATCTTGGTCGACGCCTGGGCGAAGCCGCGGATCTGCTGGGCGGAGATCTTCGGCGGCATCGACAGGGCATCGGGGTCGGTGACCACGTCGATCAGCATCGGGCCGGGAGTGGCGAGCGCGCCGGCCAGCTGCTTCTCGAGCTTCCTGGGGTCGGTGATGCGCACGGCGCCGATGCCCACCCCCTGGGCGATCGCCGCGTAGTCCACGGCCTCGTGGTCGGTGCCGTGGTCCGGGAGGCCCTCCACCAGCATCTCGAGCTTGACCATGCCCAGGCTGGAGTTGTTGAACACGAGGATCTTGGTGTTCAGATCGTGCAGCTTCACCGTGAGCAGCTCGCCCATCAGCATGCCCAGACCGCCGTCGCCGCTCATCGAGATGACCTGACGGTCGGGGAAGGCCTTCGAGGCGCCGATGGCCTGCGGCAGGGCGTTGGCCATGGTGCCGTGATGCCAGGAGCCGAACAGGCGGCGGCGCCCGTTGGGGGTGATGTAGCGGGCGCCCCACACGTTGCACATGCCGGTGTCCACGGTGAACACGGCGTCGTCGTCGGCGAGGTCGTCGAGCGTGGCCGCCACGAACTCGGGGTGGATGGGGGTCATCCGCTCCACCTTCTTGGTGTACGCGGCGACCACCCCGGTCAGCGCCTTGTGGTGAGCCTTCAGCTGGCGGTGCAAGAAGCGGTGGCCCTTGGCCGCGGTCAGCAGCGGCAGCACCGCCTGCAGGGTGAGGGCCACGTCGCCGTGCAGGGCGAGGTCCAGGGGCACCCGCCGGCCCAGGCGGGAGGCCTCGGCGTCGATCTGCACGATCCGCGGCGGGTTCTTCCCCTCGACGTCGGGCAGGAACTCGCTGTAGGGGAAGTCGGTGCCCAGCAGGATCACCAGATCCGCCTCGTGCATCGCGTCGTAGCAGGCCCCGTAGCCGAGCAGACCGCTCATCCCCACGTCGAAGGGATTGTCGTACTGCATGAACTCCTTGCCGCCGAAGGCGTGGCCGATCGGGGCCTTGATCCGCTCGGCGAGCTCGAGCACCTCCTCGCGGGCGTCGCGCACCCCGGCGCCGGTGAAGAGGGTGACGGTCTCCGCCTCGTCGATCAGCTCGGCGAGCCGGCCGATGACGGCCGGGGCGGGCTGGACCCGGCCCAGGTCGGTCGCGAGGTCGCGGGTCAGCGGACCGTCGACCTCCTCGTCGGCCACGTCACCGGGCAGCACGAGCACGGAGACGCCGCTCTTCGCGATCGCGGTCTGCACGGCGATGTGCAGCAGGGTCGCGCCATGCGAGCCGGAGGTGACCATCTCGCAGAAGTGGGAGCACTCCTGGAACAGGTTCTCCGGATGCGTCTCCTGGAAGAAGCCGGTGCCGATCTTGTCCGAGGGGATGTGGGAGGCGATCGCGAGCACCGGGGCGCCGTCGCGGTGGGCGTCGTACAGGCCCTGGATCATGTGGGTGTTCCCGGGGCCGCAGGAGCCGGCGCACACCGCGAGGGTTCCGGTCAGCCGTGCCTCGGCGCCGGCGGCGAAGGCGCCCGCCTCCTCGTTGCGCACGTGCACCCACTCGATGCCCTCGGTGGTGCGCACGGCGTCCACGACGGGGTTCAGGGAGTCCCCGACCACTCCGTAGATGCGCTCGACGCCGAGGTCGCGGAGCTGGGTGACGAGGAGATGGGCGAAGCTGGTGCGGGCCATGTTTCCCTCCCGAGGAACGGGCGCCCGGATCGGCGACCCCGGCGCGGGGTACGTGCCCCCGACCCTACTCGGAGCCGCCCTGTCGCGCCGCGCGCCCGTGCGATGACCGACCGGGTGGCTCGCTCCCACGGTCCGGTCCCCGAAAATCGATTTGCTATGGTGTGGGTCACCTCCGATCGCCCGCTCCGCTCGACGACGTGCCGGAGTCGCGGGGTCGATCCGTCGCCCACACCGCCGAAAGGCACCGATGCCTCCCCGTCAGCCCACACCCTCCCCCACCCCGGATGTGAATCGTTCTTCCCGACGGAGCCGGTCGGGGATCCCCCGTCGGCCCGGCCGCGGGCGCCGTCCGCTCCTGCATCGCACCCGCCGCCTGCTGGCCGCCGTCGGCGCCGGCGCGCTGCTCGCCCCACTCGGGGTCATCGCGCCCGCCGGGGCGGAGCCCACGAGCTACGTCCCGCTGCCGCAGAACGAGATGAGCATCGTCGAGGCGGACTCCGTGGAGGGCGAACAGGTCCCCGCGAACGTGCTGGACGGCAATGCGGCCACGATCTGGCACACCGCCTGGAGCGAGGGGAAGGACCCGCTGCCGCACCATCTCTCGGTGCAGGTCGCGGAGGAGCCGGTCGAGGTGGCCCGGGTGCGTCTGCAGCCGCGTCAGGACTCCAGCGGCTCCGGCCGCATCGGCGACTACGAGATCCATGCCTCCTCCGACCCCGACTGCACGGACGACGCGTACCGCAAGGTCGCAGACGGCGGCTTCGACGGCGCCCTCGCCGAGGCCACCACGGAGCGCACCATCACCCTGGACTCGCCCGTGGAGGCGAGCTGCCTGAAGGTGGTGTGGCTGAGCTCGTGGGGCGGTCGGGCCTCGGACCCCGAGACCTCCCCGCCGGAGGAGGTCGCCTCGCTCGCCGAGCTGAACGTCGATGTGGTGGGCGAGCCCGCGGACCCCGACCCGATCGTGGTGGACCCGCCCGAGGGCACCGTCGAGATCACCGACGGGGACCTTCGCGTGCGCCTGCACCCGGACTTCCCGCAGGTCGTGGACTACACGCTGGGCTCGGCGAGCCTCGCCGGCCGCTACGGCCCCGCCCACACCACGGTGACGATCGACGACGTGGTCCAGGACGTCGAGGTCTCCGCGCCGCAGCTCTCCGACGACGGCGACTCGGCCACCTACCGGATCACCGTCCCGGCACTGCCGGGGGTCGCGCTGGATGCGGTGCTCTCCGTCGAGGACGGCGTGTTCACCTGGCGCCTGACGAACATCGTCGACCCCGACGGGGACGTGCACCGCATCGCGGTGCCCCGCCTGGACCTCGCCTCCGCCAACGGCTCCGAGGCTGGAGCGCAGGTGGTCGCCGCAGATCTCAGCGTGGACCGCGCCGTCAGCGGCGACCAGTTCTACGACCTCGCCTCCCAGCAGCCGGGCACGGCCGTGTCCGATCCGGCGCACGTGGCGCTGCTGACCGGGGCCGAGCTCGCCGCCGGGTTCGAGACCAACGCGGTCGAGGACAACACCGCCGGCGGGGAGACCGCCGCGCGCGTGCAGAACGACAACTCCCGCTACATCGCGACCCTCGCCCAGGGCGACGGCGCCGTCTACGGCACCGTCTCCCCCGGCACCTTCGTGGTGCGCGGCTCCACCGCGGACCAGGGGCTGGGCCCGGACGAGGATCCTTTCGCGAAGGTGCGCCTGGCGGCGGACGCCAACGGCGACGGCACGCTGGACTGGCAGGACGCCGCGATGGCGGCGCGGGACGTGGCCGATCCGATCAACGGCACCGAGCGCGTGAGCACCGACGTGGTCAAGCGCATCCCCTTCAACATCGTCTCCCAGGCCACGCACCCCTTCCTGCGCACCCTGGACGACACCAAGCGGATCGCGCTGGCCACCGACGGGCTGGGACAGTCGGTGATGCTCAAGGGCTACCAGGCCGAGGGCCACGACTCCGCCCACCCGGACTACGCCGGGCGCTACAACGAGCGCGCCGGCGGCAAGAAGGACTTCGACACCCTGGTCACCGAGGGTGAGCGGTGGAACGCGACCTTCGGCGTGCACGTCAACGCCACCGAGTCCTACTCGGAGGCGCGGGCCTTCTCCGAGGACCTGCTGCGCGCCCCGATCGAGCCCGGCTGGGGCTGGATGAACCAGTCGTACATGATCGACGGACCGAAGGACCTCGGCTCCGAGGCGATCCTGGAGCGCTTCCAGGACTTCCGCGACGAGAGCCCCGAGAACCTGACCTTCCTGTACATGGACGTGTACTACCCCAGCGGCTGGGAGGGTCAGCGCCTGTCCCAGGAGCTCGAGGACCAGGGCTGGGACGTCTCCACCGAATGGGCGAACAAGATGCCCCGCAGCTCCACCTGGTCGCACTGGGCCACGGACGAGAACTACGGCGGCTCCACCAACAAGGGGCTGAACTCCCAGGTGATCCGCTTCCTGGACAACTCCCGCAAGGACGTGTGGAACCCGGATCCGCTGCTGTCCAACGCGAACGTGCAGGAGTTCGAGGGCTGGACCGGCCACCAGGACGCGGGCGAGTTCTTCGAGACCGTGTGGGAGCGGAACCTGCCAACCAAGTTCCTCCAGCGCGCGGAGATCGTCTCCTGGACGGCTGCGACCGACGAGGAGCCGGGCCGGATCCTGCTGGCCGACGGCACCGAGGTGACCTCCGACGTCACCGCCGTCTCCGGCACCGAGATCCCCACCGACCGCACCATCACCGCCGACGGCGCGACGGTCTACGAGGACGGCGCCTACCTGCTGCCCTGGGGTGCGGACGAGGAGGGGGCCGACGGCGACGGCGCGGGCACGAACGGGGCCGAGGCCGTGGGCGGCGGCGAGCGGCTCTACCACTGGAACCCCGAGGGCGGGACCTCCACCTGGACCCTCACCGATCGCTGGTCCGACCAGTCGGAGCTGATCATGCACCGCCTGAGCGACGACGGCCGGGTGGACGAGGTGCGCGTGCCGGTCGAGGACGGTCAGGTCACCCTCGAGACCGAGGCGGGCAGCGCCTATGTGCTCCACCCCGTCGGCGAGCTGCCCGAGCCGGTGGACCCGCAGTGGGGCCTCGGCACCGCCGTGGCCGATCCCGGCTTCTTCTCCGGCACGCTGGACCAGTGGCGGGTCACGGGCGAGGCGTCGGTCGAGACCGACGAGTTCCGCAACCGCCAGGCAGTGCTCGAGGGCGGGGCGGACGCCTCGATCTCGCAGCACCTGCACGATCCGGCACGGCCCTCGCGGCACCTGCCGGCGGGCACCTGGTCCGCCTGGGCCTGGGTCGAGATCGAGCCCGGCCAGACCCGCGAGGTGACGGTCTCCGCGAGCGGCGGCGGGGTCACCCCCGTCGAGCACCAGGCGGCGGCCGGCCGCGGGGTTGCGACCACGATCGACGCCTCCACCGCGGTCAACGCCACCGCGTCGGACACCAAGCACGGCCGCCACTTCCAGCGGGTGCGGGTGACCTTCGAGAGCACCGGCGCACCGGTCGCGCTGAGCATCTCCGCCGGCGCGGGCGAGGCCCCGGTGCGGGTGGACGACGTGCGCGTGGTGCCGTTCACCCCGTCGGCCGATCCCGCTCCCACGGAGGAGACGGTGCTGTTCACGGACTTCGAGACCGTGGACACCGGCTACTGGCCGTTCGTCACCGGGGCGGACAACATCGGCGGCGACGCCCGCACCCAGCTGCAGGAGCGCCACGAGCCCTACTCGCAGGCCGGCTGGTACGGCGTGGACCAGGACGGCGAGGCCGTCGAGGGCGGCAAGCTCACCGACAACGTGCTGCGCGGCCAGTGGTCGCTGATGGCCAACGAGGAGAACGACGGCCTGATCCTGCGCACCACGCAGGCCTCGATGCCCCTGACGCCGGGGCACCGGTACCGCCTCACGGTCGACCATCAGACCGCCTTCGCGGACACCTACCGGTTCGTCATCGGTGAGGACGTGGTGGGCGGGGCCGACGGCGAGGTGACCACGGAGATCGTGGACACCCAGGCGCTGCCGCAGGCGCGGGAGACCGAGCAGGCGGTGCTGGAGCTCACCGTCTCCGAGGACGCGGACGTCACCTGGATCGGCGTCGAGAAGCTCGGCGGCGGCCGCCAGGCGAACCTCACCCTCGACGACCTGCGCGTCGAGGACCTGGGCCCGGTGGGCTGATCCCCTCCCGAGGCTGCAGGCCGGCCCCGGACCGACGCCCCCGCAGAGGCGTGGGTCCGGGGCGCTCACCGGTCAGTCGGTGCGTTCCAGCATCGTGAGCACGTGCGCACAGTGCGCATCGAGTCGATCCGCGGTGCGGATCAGCCACTGCCGATCGTGCAGGTCACCCGCGCCGGCGTCCGCAGTCGCAGTGGCGAAGGCCCAGGGCATCACCTTCGCGAAGGCCTGTGCCGAGAGGAGGACCCCTTCGCCGTCGACTCCCACCTGGGACGCGAAGTTCAGCAGGTGACGCCCCGTGATCTTGCGAATGATCTTCTCGCCGCCGAATCCCATCGCGAGTCGGTCCGCATCCGGGTAGCCGAGCCCGGTGGACACGTCGTACAGCGGGGCGAGATCGGCGATCCCGTCCTGGTCGAGGAACACCGAGAAGTTCTTCGCGTGAGCATCCGGTGCGGCGAGTACCCAGTTCGCGATGAGCGCCTTCACGAATTCCTGGATGGTCTCCTCGGCGGCGCCGTGCATGCGTAGCGTCGTGACGACGCTGGCGGCGCTCACGTCGTACTTGTCCGCCGGCAGGGTCGATGTCGACTGGCACAGATCTTCGTGATGAGCGCGACGCAGCACCCCTTCCGCACTCTCTCGAACCCGATCGAATCGGGTCACGACGAGGGCCGGCTCGCCGTCGAACCGCACGAACTCGGTCTCGGCCACCCTCAGACCGAGGACGCCCAGTGTGCGGAGGCTGATGTGCTCCACGAGGGCCTGTGACTGGAAGCGGTCGATGCCGGGTTTGACGATGTGTGACGTCGCCCGTGTGCCTTCTGCGCGATGCCACTGTCCTCTTTCACGGCGGAGAGCGAACTTCTTCTGCGCTCCGCCGAGCGACCAGTGCTCGCCCCGAGCCCCCCAGTCCTCACCGCCGGCTCGGAGGTCACGCAGACGCGCAGCGATCTCGACGTCGTCGACCGGAACGAGCTCTCCGGCGTCAATTCCGCCCGCCTCCATCTGGGAATCGCTGAGGAACTGGATCGCGCCGGGGCAGTCCGCCCCCATCTCCTTGAGCATCGCGAACTGGCTTCCCGGTGACACTCCGAGACGTCCTGCCATTGCTTCGCGGGCTTCCGGCGTATCCGGCAGGATTCCGGCGAGATACGCCCTCGTGAGGCGTGGCGTCACCGGAATCTCGCTCGGCGGAAAGGCGAGGGAGATTCGGGGAAGTCCGGTGTCACGGAAGGCGTTGACGCGGGTCGCCCCATGATCGTCCTGTTCGAGGCGCCCGACCTGGTACCCGTCGAGGACCATGTGGAGGACCTTCACGTCGGGCCGTCCTCGCCCCGGGATTCGCCGTCGACATGCAGCGGCTCGTCCTCGACGCCGGCGCTCTCATCGATGTCGCCCTCGAAGTCGATCTCCTCATCCGGAGTGGACGTCTCCAGGGACGCGCGGACGAGCGAGCCGGCAGTCGCCATCACCCCCTGGTCGAGCGCGGCCAACACCGACGAATCCACGGCTGATAGCAGTGCGGCTGGACTTATCTTTGGGAGCATCGACGTGATGTCCGTCTTCGGCAGTATCGAGTCGACGTCCGTTCTCGGAAGCATGGAAGCGACGTCAACCTTCGGCACCATCAGGGCGCGCTGCGACGGCCGGTTGCCCGTCGGGAGGCTCGCGGCTATCGCCCGCCGCGTGACCTCGGCCGTCGACATGCTCGCGGCAGTTCCCGACGGTTCCGGCTCGGCGCGCTCGTCCGTCGCGCTCGGCCGGCGACCGATCGTGAGGGGCATGTCCAGCGCGTCGAGCACCGCGAGCACCTTGGTGAGCTCGGCGCGGGGCCGCGATCCGCGTTCGAGCCCGATCAGCCACTCGCGTGACACCCCCACCTTCGCCGCGAGGTCGGCCTGGGTCAGGCGCGCAGCACGCCGCGACTCGCGCACGAGAGCACCGAGATCTGCAGGGGTGGCGATGCGCCGGAGAGACATGGAGTGATCGTACGTTCACGTACGCGGGATGTCCACGAGCGTAGACATCTCTGCATCTCAGGCCTTCCGCTCAAGAGGTGGACGATCATCCACTCCCCGCGGAAGTGCACGCTCGTCCACCCGCGGATGAACCTCTGGTCCTGCGTAACGCCGACGTCAGGCGGTCGGGGTCTGCCCGTCGGCCTGCCCCTGGTCGTCGGCCGTCTCCTCACCGTCGGCAGGCTGCGCCGGGGTGTAGCGGACCGTCTGCACCCGCCGCTCGTCGACCTCGACCACCTCGAGCCGCCCGCCGTCGACCTCGACCACGTCCCCTGCCTCCGGGATCCGGCCCAGCTGCGCCATGAGGAATCCGCCCACCGTCTCGTAGCCGCCGGTGTCCG
This sequence comes from Brachybacterium sp. AOP43-C2-M15, assembly GCF_052446295.1. Classification (NCBI taxonomy): domain Bacteria; kingdom Bacillati; phylum Actinomycetota; class Actinomycetes; order Micrococcales; family Dermabacteraceae; genus Brachybacterium; species Brachybacterium sp. AOP43-C2-M15. Next base: position 7,607 of record NZ_JBQSWB010000007.1, on the reverse strand, counting down.
GCAGGGCGATGTCCGTCGCGGACTCGAACTCCTGCAGGATCAGCCCGCCCTCGAAGGTGCCGTCGGCCGCGAGGATCCGGTCCAGCCCGCCGGGCACCGGCCAGCTGTCGCGGTCGAACTCGTCGTAGATCTCGCCGACGAGCTCCTCGAGCAGGTCCTCGAGGGTGACGATCCCGTCGGTGCCGCCGTACTCGTCGACCACCACCGCGATCTGGTGCGCGTGGGCGCGCATGCGGTTCAGCGCCTCGAGCACCTGGACCGTGCCGGGGATGTGCTCGATGGGCCGCACCAGCTCGCTCAACCGGGTCGCGGCAGGATCCTCGTCCAGCAGCATGTCGCGCACGTGGATGAAGCCGAGCACGTCGTCGACGTCCTCGCCCGTGACGGGGTAGCGGGAGTAGCCGGAGTCGCGGATCTCCGCCCGGGCCTCGTCCACGGTGCGGCGGCCGTCCAGGAAGTGCACCTGGTGGCGGGGCTGCATGACCTCGACGACGGTGCGCTCGGAGGCGTCGAACACGTCGGCGAGCACCCGTGACTCGGCCTGGTCCAGCGCCTCGGAGCTGCGGACCATCGACTTGATCTCCTCGGCGGAGACCGACTCGCGGTTGGCGTGCGGGTCCCCGCCCAGCAGGCGCACCACGATGTTCGTGGAGACCGACAGCAGCCAGATCACCGGGCGCATGAGCCGACCGAAGAGGTTCAGCGGCGGGCCGACGATCCTGGTCATGGCCAGGGCGTTCTGCATCGCCAGGCGCTTGGGCACGAGCTCGCCGAACACGAGCGAGAGGTAGGCGATGACCAGGGTCATCCCGATCAGCGCCGCGGTGCCCGCGGTCCTCTGGGGCACGCCCAGATCGGTGAGCACCGGCACCAGGGAGGGCGCGATGGTGGAGGCGCCGTAGGCCGAGGAGAAGAAGCCCGCGACGGTCACGCCGATCTGCACCGCGGAGAGGAACAGGTTCGGGTCGCGCACCATCGTCGCGGTGCGCTCCCCGCTGGCGCCGCTCTCCTCGAGCTGCTTGATCTGCGACTCGCGCAGATTGACGATCGCCATCTCGGTGCCCGCGAACAAGCCGCCGATGAGCACGAAGAGGAGCACCAGGGCGAGGTTCAGGAGGGCTGTCCAATCCATGGGGCAACGCTACTGCGCGAGCGCGGCGATCCTGACACCGGGGCGCCGCCGCCCCGACCGCGGGGCTCCGAGCGAGGCGGCGCCGTGCGGGCGGGCGCTCACAGGAGCGGCAGCAGCTCCTCGTGCACCGCCCGGAGGATCTCGACCCCGCCCCGGCCCTCGAGGTGCGAGGTGATGGTGAGCACGGCCTGCTGTGCGGGCATCACCAGCAGGAACTGTCCGTAGGCGCCGTCGGCCCGCCATTCGCCCTCCGGCGTGCAGTTCCAGACGCCGTAGCCGTAGCGTGCGCTCTCCGGCTCCGGGTCGCCCGTGGGGACCCAGGTGCGCTCGGCATGCATGGTGGCGATCCAGTCGGCGGGGACCAGCGGCGTCCCCTCGTGCTCGCCGCCGTCGAGCAGGAGACGACCGATCCGTGCCAGCTGCCCGCTCCTGAGGTGCAGTCCGGTCGCGCCCCAGGTGTGGCCGTCGCGGGTCGTGTGCCACTGCGGATTGAGGATCCCCAGCGGCTCGAACAGGCGCGGCATCAGCCAGTCCCGCATCGTCTGCCCGCTGCGCTCGGCGATGAGGCGGGAGAGCAGGAAGATCGAGCCGTTGGAGTACTCCCACCTCTCCCCCGGCGCGGCGGTGAGGGCGGTGCCCAGGATCAGGGCGGTGAGATCGGGGTGCTCGCGCTCCTCGTCGAGGAACCCCAGCACCGGGGAGCCGGAGGTCATGGTCAGCAGGTGGCGGATCCGCACCGCGTCGACGCCGTCGCCGTACCCGCCGTCCGGGGCGGGCAGATGGTCGACCAGCCGGTCCTCGGGGTCCAGCAGCCCTTCGTGCACGGCGATGCCGATCGCGAGCGCGGTGACTGTCTTGGAGACGGAGTAGACGTTCTCGACGGTGTCCTCGACGACGCGGTGCGCGATGTCCTCGTGCCCCCGGCGGTGCAGGTGCAGGGCGCGCACCCCGAGGTCCTTCTCGAGGATGCGCTGGCGCAGCGGGAGCAGGAGCAGGGGGTCGGTGGGGCGCGCCTCGGCGGGGCGCGTCTCCGAGGGAGCGGCGGCGGAGGGAACGGCGGCAGAGGGAACGGCGGCGTCGGCGGCAGTCATGCGCCGACGGTACCTCTCGCCGATCGCCGGCGGACATCCACCCGGGGTCGGGGGCCGGACGGGGCGGGCGGGGCCGCGCCGTCGCGCGGCCCGCTCACGCGAGGGTGTCCTGACGGTCCTCCAGAGCCTTCTCCAGCTCGTCCCGGATCCGATCGCCCCCGGCGGACTTCCAGGTCGCGACCCCGTCGGTCCATGCCGAGACGGGTCGCCGTCCCTGGATGATGTCGTTGGTGAGGTCGTCGATGCGACCGTTGATGCTCCCGCCGATCTTCGACGCGGTCTCGGAGTAGAGCCCCAGGGTGGGGTCGCTGCTGCCGTACTCGACCGCGATCTTCTGCCCCTCGTACCACTTCGTGGTCGACTCCGGGATGCCCGGGACGTAGATGGGCCACGGCGCGTCCGTGAGATACCGGAACCCCAGGGGCGTCTCGCTGATGCCCCGGCCCGTCAGCACCGGGTCGGTGCCGTCGAGGTCGTAGTGGATGCCGGGCTCGCCGTAGGTCCGGAAGAGGTACTCCTCCGTCCCGAACGGCGCGGCGAGGTAGTTCAGCACCTGGAGGAGCGTCTCGACCCGATCGGCGGCGTCCTTCCTGATCGCCGAGATCCCGTAGGTCGGGTTGCCGAGCCACGCGCAGGCGAGGTCCGGTTCTCCGTCGAACCCCGGGGTGCGCACCATCCTGATCGCGAACGACTCGCCGGAGGTCTGCTCCCGGTGGAACTGCGGCCAGGCCGAGAACGTGTCCACCATGAAGTAGTTGCGGCCCGATCCGAACCAGGCCTTCCGATCATGCCCCTCGGCGGAGAACGTGTCCGGCGTGAGGACCTGCGCCTCCACGAGCCGGCGTGTCGCCTCGAGCGCCTCCATCTGCTCGTCCAGCTCGAAGTTCCGCAGCAGCGAGCCGCCCTCCTCGACCCACCCGTTGGGGATCCCCAGCATCTGTCGGATCAGATCGAGAGGGGCCGATCCCAGGGCCCAGGTGTTCTCCTGCGGCGCCGTGAGCTCCTCGCACAGCTCCAGGAACTCGTCGAAGGAGGCCGGGTCCTCGGAGATGCCCTTCTCCTCGAGCAGGTCCTCGCGCTTGTAGAGGATGTTCGTGCTCATGATCCCGCGGGGGACGGGGACTCCCATGATCTTCCCGTTCAGCGCCGTCGGCCCCCAGGTGTCGGTGGGGATGTTGGCCAGGAAGGGATAGTCCTCTATCGCGCTGCCGGACAGGTGCGGGGTGAGGTCCAGTGCCGAGGCGTCGATGAACTGCGGCAGCTGGGGCATGTCGCCGACCAGGAAGATCTCCGGCAGCGCGTCGCCGGCGACGGTGGTGGCGAACTTCTGGCCCCAGTCGGGGCCCGGGACGATGTTGATGGTCAGGTCGGATCCGAGCCGTTCGTTCAGGGCCTGCCAGAAGGCGTTCCTCGAGCGGTCCGGGGGCACCGGCGAGTCGGTCCGCACCAGGGACCCGATCCTCTCGCCGTCGCCCGGCGACCCCGAGGTCGCCGCACGGGGGTCGGCCGGATACTCGAAGTAGGCGTCCATGAGCCCTGTCTCGGGGTCACCGGGCAGATCTGGCTCGACCCCTTCGTAGGGGATGTGGGCGGGCAGCTCCACCGGCGCGTTCGCGTACTCGGCGGGCACGCCTCCTCGGCCCTCGTTGCTGCATCCCGCCATCAGAGCCGCTCCGCCGATGGCCGAGGCTCCCAGCAGGTGTCGGCGCGAGAGTGCTGTCATGATCGTTCCTCCTGGTCGTCTCTCCCCTGTGCCGCCTGCCGCGCGTCGTGCAGGCGCCTCCGGATCGCATCGGTGCGGACATGGCCGGCCCTGGCGCTCATCCCTTCACCGCGCCGGTGAGCATGCCCTTGGCGAAGTGACGCTGCAGGAACGGGTAGACGAGCAGGATCGGGATGATCGAGATGACCAGGATCGCCATCTGGATCGTGGTCTGCGGAGGCGCCGCCTCCACCACCTGCCCCATCTCTGCGGTCCCCATCTCGGAGCCGTTGACCACGTAGGTGCGCAGCACCATCTGCAGCGGCCACTTCGAGGCGTCGTTGAGGTAGAGGAGCGCGTTGAAGAACGCGTTCCAGTAGCCGACGCCGTAGAAGAGCCCGATGACGGCCAGCACCGCCTTGGAGAGCGGCAGGGCGATCCGACGGAAGATCTGCCACTCGGAGGCCCCGTCGATCCGTGCCGCGTCGGTGAGCTCCTCCGGGAGGTTCACGAAGAACGCCCGGACCACGATGACGTTGAAGGCGCTCACGAGCCCGGGGATGATCAGGGACCAGAGGCTGTCGATCAGGCCGAACTGACGCACGACCAGGTAGGTGGGGATCAGGCCGGGCGAGAAGAGCAGGCTGATCAGCACCAGGATGAGCATCTGCTTGTTGGCGACGGTGCCCTTGCGGGACAGGGCCCACGCGAGCATCGCGGTCAGCGTCAGGCTGAGCGCCGTCCCGACGGCCGTCACGACGATGCTGATGAGGAGCGCGCGGGCGACCACGCCGCCGGAGAGGATCGACCGGTACGCGGTCAGGTCGATCTCCCGCGGGAACAGCACGAACCCGCCGGCGTCGGTGACCTGGTCCGCGGGCGCGAGGCTGGTGGAGACGATGCCGACGAAGGGAACGATGACCAGCGCGCAGGCGATCGTCAGGATGACCGCCTTGACGGCCTTCTCGATCGGTCCCGCCGTGTCCCCCAGGCTCTTGGAGCGGGCCGTCGCACGCTTTGCGTCACGGCGCGGCGGATGGGTGGTGATCTCGCTGTCGACGGTCATGCCTTGTACACCCCCTGCTCACCGAAGGCGTGAGCGATCTTGTTCGCGGTCAGGACCAGCACCAGCCCGATGACGCTCTTGACGAGTCCGACGGCGGCGGCGGTGCCCCACTGACCGCCGGAGATGCCCTCGTTGTAGACGTAGGTGTCCAGCACTTCGCTGGCTTCCGTCCCGACGGCCTGCTGCTGGAGGATGATCTGCTCGAACCCGACGGTCAGCGAGCTGCCGAGCTGGAGGATGAAGAGCAGGATGATGATCGGACGCATCCCCGGCAGCGTCACGTGCCACATCTGGCGGAACCGTGAGGCCCCGTCGACCGCCGCGGCCTCGTAGAGGCTCTTGTCGATCCCTGCCAGCACCGCGAGGAAGAGGATGGTGGCCCAGCCGGTGTCCTTCCAGACCACCTGGGAGGTGAGCAGGACCTTGAAGATCTCGGCGTTCCCGATGATGTCGAGGGTCCCCATCCCGGCCGAGCGCAGGGCGTTGTTGACCATCCCGGATCCGCCGAGCATCTGCTGGAAGACCGCGACCACGATCACCCAGGACAGGAAGTGCGGCATGTACAGGATCGACTGGACGATCTGCCGCATCGCGTTCGACATCAGGCTGTTGAGGATCAGCGCCAGCACGATGGGCAGCGGGAAGACGAGCACCGCCTGGATCAGGGTCAGTATCAGGGTGTTCTTGAGGGCGTTGAGGAACACCGGGTCGTTGCTGACGAGCACCGAGAAGTTCTGGAACCCCGCCCAGAGGCTCTCCGAGACCCCCAGGTACGGCTGGAAGTCCTGGAACGCGATGACGTTCCCGAGCAGCGGGTAGTACTGGAAGCCGATCAGGATCAGCATGCCCGGCACGGCGAACAGCAGGACCATCCGGTCCCGCAGGATCCGGCGCCACAGCGAGGGCGGTCGGCGCTTCTCCAGCGGTGGATCCCCTGGTCTCCGTCCGGGCGGATCGCCCTGCGACGTGAGTGGTCGAGTGTCGACGGCTGCCATGGCGGCGGTCCTCTCGGTCTGATGCGAGGAAGGGCGCACACCGCACGCCGGGTCAGCGGCGGGGTGGACGGTCGTGGGCGGTGCGGTCACGCGTGGGGCCGACGCGACTTCGCGCCGATCGGACGGTGCCCTGCCCGACTGAAGTGATCGATCACTTGGAATTCTCACGTTAGAGGGTGATCGATCACTATGCAAGGCCCGCGCAGCGATCGGTCCCCGCCCGGGGAGCCGGACTGTGCCAAGATCAGTCGAGGACCAGGGCGTCCGCCGTTGCGCGGGCCGCACCGGAGAGCTGACCACGGACCGAGGGGGCGAGACGTTGCCACGATCTGCAGAACCTCAGGGCGGACGAGCCACCATCTGGCAGGTGGCGGCCGTCGCGGGCGTCTCCCACCAGACCGTCTCCCGCTATCTGCGCGGTGATCCCGGGATGAGACCGCAGACCAAGGAGAAGGTGCGAGCCGCCGTCGAGGAGCTCGGCTACCAGCCCAACCTCTCGGCCCGATCGATGCGCACCCGTCGCACTCAGCGCATCGGCGTGCTGCTGCCCGCGGTGAGCGGGTTCCAGGCCTCGGCGCTGAGCGGCGCCATCGACATCGCCACCGCGGAGGGCTACGCCCTGGAGGTGTTCAGCGTCGACGGGGACGCGCACGCGAGCTTCGAGAAGGTGCGACAGATCGCCGACTCCGGGCAGGTGGACGGCATCCTCGCACTGGCTCCTCTGCCGCCCGAGACGGAGAACAGCTACCCGGGGCGTGCGGCGATCGTGGCCTCCGCCGACTACGACGAGCACACGCGCTCCATGGGCGCCATGGCCGACGGCTCCTGCATCGCCGAGCTCATGGAAGGGCTCCACGACCTGGGGCACCGCCGCTTCCTGCACGTCACCGGCACGCTGTCCTTCGCCTCCGCCCGCAATCGCCGCCAGGTCTTCCTGGAGACCGTCGAACGGCTGGGCGTCGGCCCCGCGCTGATCCACCGGGGCACCTGGTCGCCCGAGTCCGGCTACGAAGCGGTCACCGCGCTGCCGGAGGAGGGCGGACCGACGGCCGTGATCGCTGCGAGCGACACCATCGCCGCCGGGGTGATCAACGGGGCGCGGGACCGGGGGTGGAGCGTTCCGGAGGATCTGAGCGTGACGGGGTGGGACAACCAGTCCCTGGGGGCGCACATGCGGCCCACCCTCACGACCGTGAAGGACGACCGCCGCCAGCTCGGGCGCAACGCCATGAGCCGCCTCCTCGCGGCGCTGCGCTCGGAGCCGCTGCCGGAGGAGGAGTCGCTGTCCACCGTCATCTGGCGTGGGTCGACAGGACCGGCGCCCACCTGAGCGCCGGACCGCAGAGCGCCGGACATCAGGGGACGGCGCCCCGGAGCACGGGCAGAGCGGAGGACGGGCACACCGGAGGACCGGCGTGCCGAGCCGGGCGGCGCGGCGGTCCGGGCTCATCAGCGCTCCGGCACTCCGGCACTCCGGCACTCCGGCACGGATCAGTGGGGCACGGCCTCCGGGGCAGGCTCCCCGGCCGGGCGGGCCACCGGCTGCAGCAGTCCGAGGCGCTCGCGGGCGCTGATCCAGGCCACTCCCGCCGCGGTGAGCGCCAGCAGCGCCGCCGCGGCG